>NZ_JBFRKI010000034.1:0-106924 GCF_041469245.1 Vibrio sp. 10N.286.51.B11
GAGATGAATAGTTGAAAATTCAGAGCAGTATTTCTATTGAATTTATAATAATTATTAAGAATATCTTAAAAAATGATATGTGACAGGTGGAGTAGTCAACTTATGTAGACTATTCTTCTATTGATTAGTTCATTAACAAAAAGCTATTTTTCTCGGAATGATATGTTGCATTGTTGCTCTTGATGAGTACAATTGCGGCTACCTGATGCGAGGTGTTGGTTAATTTGTTGTTAAACTCTGGTTTACACGGTTAATAATGTTATCGCACGTAGAGGTGCAATTATAAAAAGTAACTTCCGTTGGGGTGATGCCAATGAACGGGAATGAAAGGTGTAATTGCCGAAGTAAATTGTATATCTAAGCAATTTGCTGGGGTTGTGCTCAATAGGTACAACACTGCCATAGTCTTAATTTTAAACTATGGAGCGCTACTGTAGGGTTGGGTGAAGTGTTCACTTCCCTTTCGCTTAGTTCAACATGAGCTTGGTCAGCCGTATCAAGTTTGTCTGCAGTAGATCTCTAGCCAAATAAAAAACTGGTTTTTGAAGATCATGAATTTAATAGATTTTGCAACATCACCTTTATCTTTGCTTCCGCCCCTTGTGGCTTTGAGCCTTGCTATTGTTACCCGCCGTGTATTGGTTTCTTTGGGTGTCGGTATCATCATGGGTGCGATTCTACTTGCTGATTACTCAGTAGGTAACGCAGCTAGCTACGTGTTTACTAAAGCATCTGGTGTTTTCATCGAAGATGGTGGCATCAACACTTGGAACATGAGCATCATTGCATTCCTAATTATTCTTGGAATGACAACGGCATTATTAACACTGTCTGGCGGTACTCGCGCATTCGCGGAGTGGGCACAGTCTCGCGTTAAGAGTAAACGTGGTTCAAAACTACTTGCTGCTTTCTTAGGTGTATTCATCTTTGTTGATGACTACTTTAACAGCCTAGCGGTTGGTGCTATCTCTCGTCCTGTAACAGACCGCTTCTATGTATCTCGCGCTAAGCTTGCTTATATCCTAGATTCAACTGCTGCTCCTATGTGTGTGATCATGCCTGCTTCTAGCTGGGGTGCTTACATCATCACGATCATTGGTGGCATCTTAGTGACACACGGTGTGACAGAGTATTCTGCACTGGGTGCTTACGTTCGTCTTATCCCAATGAACTTCTACGCTGTATTCGCACTACTAATGGTGTTCGCAGTAGCATGGTTCGGTCTAGACGTTGGTAAGATGCGTGAGCATGAGATCGAAGCATCTCAAGGCCGTGGCTTTGAAGGTGACAACGATCAAAAGCAAGCTCACGATCTAAACGAAGAGTTAGATATCGAAGAGAGCGAAAACGGTTCAGTTTCTGATCTTGTTATGCCAATCGTATCGCTAATTGTAGCGACAGTGGCTGCAATGCTTTACACAGGCGGCCAAGCGCTGGCTGCTGATGGCCAAGCATTCAACCTTCTAGGCGCATTCGAAAACACGGATGTAGGTAAGTCTCTTGTTTACGGTGGTGTTATTGGCTTACTAGTAGCACTAGCGACAGTATTCAAGCAAAAGCTATCTATGACTGATATCGCAAGAACAATGTGGATCGGTGCTAGCTCTATGTTTGGCGCGATTCTGATTCTTGTGTTTGCATGGACTATCGGTTCTGTTATCGGCGACATGAAAACGGGTTCTTACCTATCGTCTCTAGTAACAGGCAGCATTGATTACCACTGGTTACCGGTTATGTTGTTCCTTCTAGCGGGCGTTATGGCGTTCTCTACAGGTACATCTTGGGGTACGTTCGGTATCATGCTACCAATCGCGGGTGATATGGCTGCAGCATCGGATATCGCACTGATTCTTCCAATGCTAAGTGCGGTTCTAGCGGGTGCAGTATTTGGTGACCACTGTTCTCCAATCTCAGATACGACGATTCTGTCTTCTACTGGTGCTCGTTGTAACCACATCGACCACGTCTCGACTCAGCTTCCATACGCGTTGTCTGTAGCGTTCGTATCGTGCATTGGTTTCATCACTCTAGGTATGACATCTTCAATTGGCATCGCATTTGGCGCAGCGTCTCTAACGTTTGTTGCTGTATGTTTTGCATTGGCTTACTTCTCTCGCTGCAAAATGGCGACGTGCAAAAGCTAAAATTGAAAGTTAATCAGTAAACTATCAGGGAGGCGTTTGCCTCCCTTTTTTGTGCCTGTTAATTTAATTTTAAGTTTCGTGAAAAAAGTTCGAATAAATGGTTGAAAAAGGATGTCAGCTTAGTTAGTGTGGAGACAAGACAGCAAACAACCTAAGAGCTGATAAGTATGCGTAAATTAGTAATGAACATTCATCACCATCATCACCCTATCTAGTCTTTCGGGGAGATTTACGCATACCCGGGAGCAAGATTACTCCCGGAGGTTAAGTCAAAAGAATTTAGATTTAAACCCTCGGGATGACAAAGTCCCCGAGGGTTTTTTAGTTTTAGCGCTTTTAAATAATCAATAAATTCAAATATTTGCACAGGGATACAGCAATGCAGACACAACGCCTAAGAATCGCAATTCAAAAGAAAGGTCGCTTAAGTAAAGAGTGCCAAGACCTACTTAAAAAATGTGGTGTTAAATTTAATATCATGGGTGAGCGCCTAGTGGTTCACTCACTAAATATGCCAATCGACTTGTTACTCGTTCGTGATGACGACATCCCAGGTCTTATCATGGATGGTGTAGTTGACCTTGGTTTCATCGGTGAAAATGAACTAGAAGAAGTTCGTCTAGATCGTGTTGCTCTTAAAGAGCCTTCAGAGTTCCGCACACTACGTCGTTTAGACTTCGGTGGTTGCCGCCTTTCAATCGCTATTAATAAAGACGAAGAATACAACGGCCCACAAGACTTAGCGGGCAAACGTATTGCGACAACCTACCCACAACTACTTAAAGCCTACATGGACGAGCAGGGTGTTGAGTTCAGCACTTGTATGCTAACAGGTTCGGTTGAAGTCGCGCCTCGCGCTGGCCTTGCAGACGCTATCGCTGATTTAGTTTCTACAGGTGCAACGCTTGAAGCGAACGGCCTAAAAGAAGCAGAAGCTATCTTCCAATCGAAAGCAACACTGATTCAACGTGTTGGCGACTTCGACGCAGACAAGACCGCACTGATTGAAAAACTACTGACTCGTATGCAGGGTGTTCAACAAGCGAAAGAGTCGAAGTACATCATGCTTCACGCGCCAACCTCTCAACTAGAGCAAATCAAAGCACTACTGCCTGGTGCTGAAGATCCAACGGTTCTTCCTCTATCTACAGACAAAGACAAAGTTGCCGTGCACCTAGTAAGTACAGAGAACTTGTTCTGGGAAACAATGGAACAGCTGAAAGAGTTGGGTGCAAGCTCGATTCTAGTATTACCAATCGAAAAAATGATGGGGTAGTGACGATGAGAACCGTTGTTTGGCAATCTTTAAGTGAATCACAGCAAGACTCGGTATTAGAGCGTCCAGCTATTACTGAAGGTGCAAACATCACAGCGACTGTTTCTGATGTTATTGCAAAAGTACGAAATGAAGGCGATGCCGCGCTTAAAAAGCTGACTGCAAAGTTTGATGGTGTAACTCCAGAATCTATCCGAGTCAGTTCGGGTGAGATTGAAGAGGCGTGTGCTCGTCTAACACCAGAGATGAAGCAAGCGTTAGAGCAAGCTTATAGCAACATTGCTAAGTTTCACGAAGCTCAAAAGCCGCAGCCAATTAAGGTTGAGACACAGCCTGGTGTTGTGTGTGAGCAAGTGACGCGCGCGATTAATACTGTTGGCCTTTATATTCCCGGTGGCAGTGCGCCACTACCGTCAACGGTTCTTATGTTAGGTGTTCCTGCTCAAATCGCAGGTTGTCGTAAGGTTGTGCTTTGTTCACCTCCGCCAATCGCTGATGAAATCTTGTATGTCGCTAAGCTTTGTAAGATCGACGAAGTTTACAACGTTGGTGGTGGTCAAGCGGTTGCAGCAATGGCTTACGGTACCGAGAGTGTGGCTAAAGTCGATAAGATCTTCGGCCCAGGTAATGCCTACGTTACGGAAGCAAAGCGCCAAGTGAGTAATGACTTCCGCGGAGCAGCTATTGATATGCCAGCTGGCCCATCTGAAGTGTTAGTGATTGCTGATGAAACGGCTGATGCAGACTTCATTGCAGCGGATTTGTTGAGCCAAGCGGAACACGGGCCTGACTCTCAAGTAGTATTGGTAACTCCATCTCCAGTGGTTGCAGACCAAGTAACAGAAGCGGTTCAAAAGCAACTGAAAGAACTGTCTCGTGCGAACATCGCTCAGCAAGCATTGGCTTCAAGCTTAATCATCATTGCTGAATCGATCACTCAAGCGATTGCGATTTCGAATTTCTACGGTCCTGAGCACTTGATCGTTCAAACCAAGAACCCACGTGAATTGCTGTCATTGCTAGATAATGCAGGCTCAATTTTCCTTGGTGACTGGTCTCCAGAATCTGCAGGTGACTACGCATCCGGCACAAACCACGTTCTTCCGACTTACGGTTATACCAAGACGTATTCAAGCCTAGGTTTGGCTGATTTCTCTAAGCGAATGACGGTGCAGGAGCTAACAGCCGATGGGTTGAAAGGCCTAGCGCCAACAGTAGTAACAATGGCGGAAGCCGAAGGTTTGGATGCACACAAACGCGCTGTGACTATCCGAATTGAAAAGTTAAATAAAGCGAAATAAGGGTAGGGCATGGAAAAGTTAGCAAGAAAACAAGTTCAGGCTCTAACACCTTACTTGTCTGCAAGACGCATAGGCGGTACTGGTGATGTATGGCTAAACGCCAACGAATCTCCGTTTGATAACGAGTACAACCTGAACTTGTCTCGTCTTAACCGTTACAACGAATGTCAGCCAAAAGAGCTGATTGATGCTTACGCTCAATACGCAGGCGTGAAATCAGAGCAAACTCTGACAACGCGTGGTGCTGACGAAGGTATTGAATTACTGATTCGTGCTTTCTGTGAGCCGAACGAAGACGCTATTCTTTACTGCCCACCCACTTACGGTATGTACGCAATCAGTGCAGAGACGATTGGTGTTGAGCGTAAGGTTGTGCCTCTGACTTCTGAATGGCAATTGGATCTTCCAGCTATCGAAGCTCAGCTCGACAACGTAAAAGTGGTGTTTGTTTGTAGCCCAAATAACCCAACCGGTAATTTGGTTGATCGCAAAGACATCATCAAGTTGCTTGAAATGACACAAGACAAAGCGATTGTGGTGATGGATGAAGCGTATATCGATTTTTGTCCAGAAGCGTCAACCGTTGATTTGCTTGAGCAATATCCAAACCTAGCGATTCTGCGCACCTTGTCGAAGGCCTTTGCTTTGGCGGGCTTACGTTGTGGCTTTACGCTAGCGAACAAAGAGCTTATCGATGTACTGTTGAAAGTGATTGCTCCTTATCCAGTGCCAATCCCTGTTGCTGACATTGCCGTTCAAGCACTTTCAGAGCAAGGACTCGCGCGAGCTAAGTTCCAAGTTCTGGATTTAAGTGCTAACCGAGCGTATTTGCAGGCGGGTCTATTAGGTATGCCTCAAGTGACGGTTTTTGATGGCTGGGGTAACTACTTACTGGTGAAATTCCCGAACGGCGATGAGTTATTTAAAGCGGCTTGGGATACGGGCATTATTTTGCGTAATTCACCTATTGAAGACTGTGTTCGTATTAGTATTGGTAACCGCGAAGAGTGCGAAAAGACACTTGGATTCATTCGTAACTTTTATCAGTAACGAAAGGCTTACCAGTAATAACATTTGCCAGTTTGAGTTGATTAATCGCAGATTGGCAAGTGAAACCAATATTTTGGGTTAGCGTTTGATTTTAGCTAGGCCACCAGATTTAAAATTAAAAGGAAGTTCAAGTGAGTAAACAACAGAAAATACTTTTTATAGACCGTGACGGCACCTTAATTGTAGAGCCGCCAGTTGACTTTCAAGTAGATCGTTTAGACAAGCTAAAATTCGAACCGCGAGTAATTCCTAGCCTACTTGCACTGCAAGACGCTGGTTACCGTCTAGTGATGGTGACTAACCAAGATGGTCTAGGTACCGATAGCTACCCACAAGAAGATTTCGATGCACCACACAATATGATGATGGAGTTCTTCGAATCTCAAGGCGTTAAGTTTGACGACGTGCTTATTTGCCCTCACTTTGACGAAGACAACTGCTCTTGCCGTAAGCCTAAACTGGGTATGGTTAAAGAGTACCTACAAGGCGGTAAAGTCGATTTCCAACACTCTGTTGTGATTGGCGACCGAATGACGGATCTTCAACTGGCAGAGAACATGGCTATCCGCGGTATTCAATATGGCCCGGATGCGGAAACTGAAGGCACGCTTAACTGGCCACAAATCGTTAAAGATCTGACGGTTAATGCGCGTATTGCTGAAGTAGTTCGTACTACTAAAGAAACCGATATCAAGGTTGCAGTAAACCTTGATGAAACCGGTGGCAACAAGATCGATACCGGCATGGGTTTCTTCGACCACATGCTTGATCAAATCGCGACACACGGTGGTTTCCAAATGAACCTGACTGTGAAGGGCGACCTGCACATTGATGATCACCACACAGTCGAAGATACCGCTCTGGCTTTAGGCCAAGCATTGAAAGATGCACTAGGCGACAAACGTG
The DNA here is from genome assembly GCF_041469245.1 of Vibrio sp. 10N.286.51.B11. NCBI lineage: Bacteria > Pseudomonadati > Pseudomonadota > Gammaproteobacteria > Vibrionales > Vibrionaceae > Vibrio > Vibrio sp. 10N.286.51.B11. The sequence goes on from NZ_JBFRKI010000034.1 coordinate 6,678, forward strand.
GTATTGGCCGTTTTGGTTTCAGCCTACCAATGGATGAGTGTTTGGCTCAGTGTGCGTTAGACCTTTCTGGTCGTCCATACCTGAAGTTCGATGCTAAGTTCAGCCGTGAGCAAGTGGGTGATCTTTCAACCGAGATGGTGGTTCACTTCTTCCGTTCTCTAACTGATACATTGGCTTGTACGCTACACCTTTCTTCTGATGGCAATAATGATCACCACATCATTGAGAGCCTGTTCAAAGCGTTTGGCCGTACTCTTCGCCAAGCAATCAAAGTTGAAGGTAACGAGTTACCAAGCAGCAAAGGCGTTCTGTAAGGGTTCGGTATGAAAGAGCAAAAAGTCGTTATTATTGATACTGGTTGTGCCAACGTTTCATCGGTGAAGTTTGCGATTGAACGTCTGGGCTACGCAGTTGAAATTTCAAAAGAACCAGAAGTTGTTCTTGCTGCCGACAAGCTATTCCTACCCGGTGTAGGTACAGCAAGTGAGGCAATGAAGAACCTGCAAGAGCGTGACCTTGTTACCCTTGTCAAGCAAGTTGAGAAGCCTCTGCTGGGTATCTGTTTAGGTATGCAGCTGTTAGGCAAACTGTCTCAAGAGAAAGGTCAAAAGGCTGATGAGTTAGTTGAATGCCTAGGTTTGTGTGATGGCGAAGTTCGTTTACTTGAAACGGGCGACTTACCATTACCACACATGGGTTGGAACACAGTAACAGCAACGCCTAATCACCCGCTATTTAAAGACATTGAAGAAGGCGAATACTTCTACTTTGTTCATAGCTTCGCAATGCCAGTGGGCGACTACACAATCGCACAATGTGATTACGGTAATCCGTTCACTGCGGCGGTTCAAAGTGGCAATTATTATGGTGTTCAGTTCCACCCAGAGCGATCTTCGAAAGCTGGCTCTAAGCTGATTCAGAACTTCTTGGAATTGTAATAAGGATTAGGCAGCGGCTAACGTTGCCATATAAGGAATGTAAATGATTATTCCCGCGTTAGATTTAATTGAAGGCCAAGTAGTTCGCTTATTCCAAGGAGACTACGGGCAAGTAACAGAATACAAAGTAGACCCAGCAGAGCAGTTTAATCTGTACCACCAAGCTGGCGCTGGCTGGCTGCACCTTGTTGACTTAACGGGCGCAAAAGACACAACGGCTCGTCAGTTAGACTTGATTGCTAAGCTCCTTGCTAGCACGCCTGCGAACATCCAGATTGGTGGTGGCGTGCGTAACGAACAAGATGTCGTTGATCTGCTAGAAGCTGGCGCACAGCGCGTTGTGGTTGGTTCTACAGCCGTTAAGCAACCTGAGTTGGTGAAAGGTTGGATGGAGAAGTATGGCGCGGAAAAAATCGTGCTGGCTCTAGACATCAACATTGATGAAAGCGGCACACGTAAAGTGGCGATTTCAGGTTGGCAAGAAGATTCAGGTGTGACTATTGAAGCGCTGATTGAAGACTACCTCACGGTTGGCCTTAAACACGTGCTGTGTACCGATATTTCACGTGACGGCACGCTAGAAGGATCAAACGTAGAGCTCTATGTTGATCTTTGTAAGCAGTACCCACAAGTGCAATTCCAATCATCGGGCGGCATTGGCAGCCTAGCTGATATCGAAGCGCTTAAAGGCAGCGGTGTTGCGGGTGTGATTGTGGGTCGTGCGCTACTTGATGGCAAGTTTACCGCAGAGGAGGCATTTGCATGTTGGCAAAGCGAATAATCCCTTGTTTGGATGTCCGTGACGGACAAGTGGTTAAGGGCGTTCAGTTCCGTAACCACGAAATTATTGGTGACATCGTTCCGCTAGCACAACGCTATGCAGAAGAGGGCGCCGATGAATTGGTATTTTATGACATCACCGCATCAAGTGATGGCCGTGTGGTCGATAAAAGCTGGGTGAAACGCGTAGCTGAAGTGATCGATATCCCTTTCTGTGTCGCTGGTGGTATTAAATCAGCAGAAGATGCAGCGCGCATTCTTGAGTTTGGTGCGGATAAAGTGTCAATCAACTCACCGGCATTGGCTAATCCACAGCTGATTACTGACCTTGCTGATAAGTTTGGCGTTCAGTGTATCGTTGTCGGTATCGATTCATACTTCGACAAAGAAACCGGTAAATATCAGGTTTACCAATTTACAGGCGATGAAGCGCGTACTAAAGCAACCAAATGGGAAACCAAAGATTGGGTGCAGGAAGTACAGAAGCGTGGCGCAGGTGAGATTGTGTTAAACATGATGAACCAAGATGGCGTTCGTAACGGCTATGATATCGATCAGTTAAACATGGTGCGTGAAGTGTGTAATGTGCCATTGATTGCCTCTGGTGGCGCTGGTGCAATGGAGCACTTTGCTGAAGCTTATAAAAAGACCAACGTGGATGGAGCACTTGCGGCTTCGGTATTCCACAAACAAGTCATCAATATTGGTGAACTTAAACAGTATTTAAAACAACAAGATGTAGAGGTGCGACTATGAGTTTTGAACCCGTAAGCTTATCAAAAACAGAAGTAGGCGCATTGTCAGAGCGTATTAACTGGGAAAAAGTAGATGGCTTAGTGCCAGCGATTGTTCAAGATTACCAGTCAAGCCAAGTGCTAATGATGGGATACATGAACCCAGCCGCACTTGAGAAAACGGGTGAAACTGGCAATGTGACGTTTTTCTCTCGCACAAAAGAGCGTCTTTGGACGAAAGGTGAAACGTCGGGCAATGTATTGCAACTGCAAAACATCGCCTTGGACTGTGACAGCGACACCTTACTGGTTAAAGTTAATCCCATTGGTCCAACGTGCCACACAGGTACAACAACGTGTTGGGATGGAGACAAGCAAGAAGAGTCTCAGATGGTGTGGCTTCATCAGCTTGAGCAGCTATTGGCTGCCCGCAAGGACGCCGATCCTGAATCTTCTTATACTGCCAGTCTATATGCCCGTGGCACCAAGCGTATTTCGCAAAAAGTGGGCGAAGAAGGCGTTGAAGTCGCGCTTGCGGCGACGTCGGGCGATAAGGCGGAGTTAGTGTGTGAATCAGCAGATTTGATTTACCACCTAATGGTTCTTCTTCAAGACCAAGGCTTATCGATGGATGATGTGGTAAACAAGCTGAAAGAGCGTCATAAGTAAGCTCTCTTTAGATTAATAGAACCGCGTAAAAGACAGACAAAAGCCCCGCAAACAAACATGTTTACGGGGCTTTTTAGTTTTTTAATTTTCAAGATTTCAAGATTTCAAGATTTCAAGATTTCAAGATTTCTAAGCCCTACGTCACTTTTCTAACCTCTGACTTTGCGTCATTCCGAGGAGCCTAAGCGACATCAGGAATCTCTTCTCTTAATCTGACTTCTTAGTCGAACGAGTTACCCGCAGCACTTCTTGTATTTCTTACCACTGCCACAAATACACGGATCATTACGGCCGATTTTAAAGCTCTCAACGGTTTGATTTAAGCGTGGGTCAATTTCTGGTTGTGTAGTTTGTTCCTGCTCTGGGAAGGTACCATCAATGTAGTACCAAAGACCGTCTTCACGTATAAAGCGAGAGCGTTCTTGCATGCAGTATTGTGCGCCTTCTTCATTGAAGTAAGCTTTAAACTCAACAAAGCCTTCGTCTTGGTGCGAGCCTACCGCAGTATCGATGACTTCTAGTCCTGCCCAATCACTGTTGATAGATTCGGCAATACCTTCTCTTTGCGCTTCTGCGTTGCAGCTAGGGTGGTAAGTCGCAACAACATAGTCAACTAAACCCAACACGTGCGCTGAATAACGAGAGCGCATCAACTGTTCAGGCGTTTCAACAGCACTGTGGTGAAGGTGCGCTGATTCACAGCACTGTTGGTAAGTATTTTTGCTACCGCATGGGCATAAAGACATAGTCAGATCCTGTAAAAATGGCCTCTATTAAGAGGCCATAAGTGAATGCGTGGGAGTTTACCAAGAAACGATCGCTCACCAAAGTTTAGTTTCTGTTGAAGTTATTGAAATTATCAAAGTGTTAGCGCGAAGTTTACTATTTCAAGGCTGGAGACAATAGCTCTTGAGCCCAAGTCGTCGCTTCGTCATAAGCTTGACCAAGTTGAGCTTCACTCAGTTTGAGAAGCTGGCGAATACGAGTCGCTTCTTCCCAACGAGCTTGCTCATACGCAACCACCATCGCCAATACAGCACCTAACACGCCTTTACGTTGAATCAAGGCTTGTTTGATCTCGATGTCGATCGGCACTGAATCGAGTACTTGTTTCAATGGTTGGTCAAAGAGTGAGTCCAACAGAGAGAACATACCGGTCAAAAAGGCTTGTCCAGGCTCAACCTTAACATTCATCTTCTCAACCAAGAGTTCACACTGACGTGCGCGTATTACCGCTAAGCCATAAAGTGAGTCCGGCTTATCTTCTTTCGCGGATGCGATAGCCACCAGTGAAACGAACTTACGCAGTTTCTGTTCACCAAGGTAAATAAGCGCTTGGCGGAATGAACGAATCGTTGTTGGTGAACCGCCAGCGGAGTTTACGTAGGTAAGTAGCTTATACGACATGGTCACATCGAGCGTAATCAAACGCTCTACTTCACCAAAGTCGATAGGGTCGTGCGCAATCTCTTTTAACAGCTGAACGGTCGTCAGGAATGCCGGGTTGAGCGCACGCGTTTGGATCATCTCTGGCTTGCTAAAGAAATAACCTTGAAAGTAGGTGAAGCCTGCTTTTTTCGCTTCTTGGTATTCTTCGTACGTTTCTACTTTCTCAGCAAGGAACTTGATATCTAGCCCTTTGAGAGAGTTCATAAACATCGCTGCTTTGGCAATTGGCGTCAAACGGATATCGAACTTGATAATTGAAACGTAGGGTAAGAAGCGCTTCCAAGCTTTACTTGGCACAAAGTCGTCTAGCGCAATGGTATAACCCGCGTCAAAGATGGTTTTGATTGCTTCAAGTAATTCGTCTGTTGGTTCGCAGTCTTCAAGAACCTCAACAACGAGGCTTTCTTTGGGGAACAGAGTAGGGACTAAGTTGATTAGGCTTGCATATGGGAAGTTCACGAACCCAAGCTTATCACCCAACGTATTATAGTGGGTCGATAAGAAGTGATCGGAAAGCAAACGGCTAGTAGCGAGCTCCGGCTCTACTTCAGGGAAAGTGTTCTTAGGACCATCCCTGAATAGCAACTCGTAACCTATGGTTTTCTTGCCTGTGTCGAGTATTGGTTGACGCGCTACGTATGAATATTTCAACTTGGTACTGTGTTCGGTTTATTTCTGGTAGAGAGATAATAGCTAATTCACTAGAAATTACCATACACTTTCTAAGAAAGTCTGACCGACAATAATAATCAAAGTGAAAGTTTAAGCGTGATGTTAAAAGCTATTGCTAAACGCTCGATTCTGTAGTTCAAAACTTTGCGGCGTGAACACCAGCACTGAGCCTTGCGTATACCAATCGCCAAGTACGATACGGGTTTTAGTGCAATTGTTAGCATTGAATGTATGGATGTCTGGGCGGTGAGTATGGCCGTGGATCATCAGATCGACATTGTTTCGTTCCATCACATCTTCGACTTCTTGCTGTGTCACATCCATGATGTCGAGAGACTTGGTCTGCTTGTCATCTTTGATATCTGATTGAACCTTTGAAACAATTTTCTTCTTGATGAAAAATGGAATTCGGTTGAAGACCCATTGTAACCATGGCTGATGCACTTTTTCGCGAAAGGCGAGGTACTTTACATCTTCAGTACATAGGGTATCTCCATGCAATACTACCGCTTTTTGCCCGTAGATATCGATCGTAGAAACTTCGTCGAGAAGTTGTACGCCCGTTTGCTTAGCAAATTTTTTGCCGACTAAGAAGTCGCGGTTCCCTTGAGTAAAGTAACAAGGCACGCCTGTTTTCACTAAGTCGATAAACGCTTGGCGGATAGAAGTCGCGAATTCACTCTTATCATCGTCACCAATCCAGAATTCGAAAAGGTCACCTAATACGTAAAGTGCATCCGCTTCTACGGCTTCTTTCTTCATAAAGGTTAAGAAGCAGTCTGTGATGTCTTCTCGTGACGGAGAAAGGTGCAGATCTGATATAAAATATGTTTTCATAGGTCTAAAAAAAGGGAGCGATTCGCTCCCTATATCCTGATTTTATCGGCTCATCAATACTAACCGAAAGCGATGAATTAAGCTTCGATTGTAGTACCAGTGATGATCACTTCTTCTAGAGGTACATCTTGGTGCATACCCATAGAACCAGTGCTAACACCTTTAATCTTGTTTACGATGTCCATGCCTTCAACAACTTCTGCGAATACACAGTAGCCCCAACCGTCTAGGCTTTCGCTACGGAAGTTTAGGAAAGAGTTGTCGTTAACGTTGATGAAGAACTGAGAGCTCGCTGAATGCGGTTCCATAGTACGAGCCATTGCTAGCGTACCAACTTTGTTCGCTAGACCGTTGTTTGCTTCGTTCTTGATCGTTGCACGAGTTGCCTTTTCTTTAAGGCCAGAAGTCATGCCGCCGCCTTGAATCATGAAACCATCGATAACACGGTGGAATAGTGTGTTGTCGTAGAAACCGTCACGGCAATACTGTAGAAAGTTTGCGCTTGTTTCTGGTGCTTTTTCTTCGTTAAGTTGAACTTTGATATCACCAAAATTTGTGTGAAGGATGATCATGATTGTTACCTTACTGTCTTTTTAATATGAAGTTCGAATTCTAGCGCATGTTGGCAGACTTTCAAATCACCAAATCATTAACTTAACTCGGATGTTTGAGGTAATACCAATCGTAGTAAATAACTGGCCATCCTAGCTTGTTAAAACACTTGATAACGTCGTTAGAAATTTTGAATGTAGAATAACTACTTATCGAAACTTTTTGTCGAAAAGAGCTTCCTTGTTCTCAAGCATTTTTTCTGCGCTATTTATGACCATCTACTTACCGTGATTGGTATAATTCCTGTTTTTAGGGATTACCTATTAAGGTATGACTTGTTATACTGCGAGCTTATTTTGATTAATCCATAAAATAGATAGAGATCATGCTGAAGATATATAACACGCTCACAAGACAGAAAGAGGAATTCAAACCAATTACAGCTGGCAAAGTCGGCATGTATGTCTGTGGGGTAACCATATACGATCTCTGTCATATTGGTCATGGTCGTACGTTCGTTTCTTTCGACGTAGTAACTCGTTACCTTCGTTACCTTGGTTACGATTTGAATTTCGTTCGTAACATCACAGATATCGATGACAAAATCATCAAACGCGCTAACGAAAACGGTGAGTCTTGTGACTCTCTGACTGAGCGTTTAATCGGTGAGATGCACGCTGACTTTGATGCATTGAACATGAAGCGTCCAGATGTTGAGCCTCGTGCGACAGAATACATCACTGAAATCATCGAGCTTGTTGAAAAGCTGATTGAACGTGGTTTCGCATACGTTGCAAGCAACGGCGACGTGATGTTTGAAGTAAAGAAATTCGACGAATACGGTAAGCTTTCAAAGCAAGACCTTGATCAGCTTCAAGCGGGTGCTCGCGTTGATGTTGAATCTGCAAAACGCAGCCCACTAGACTTCGTTCTTTGGAAGATGTCTAAGCCAGGTGAACCTACATGGGAATCGCCATGGGGCCCGGGTCGTCCAGGTTGGCACATCGAATGTTCAGCAATGAACTCGTCTATTCTTGGTAACCACTTCGATATCCACGGTGGTGGTTCAGATCTGCAGTTCCCTCACCACGAAAACGAAATCGCACAGTCTTGCTGCGCGCACGGCACTCAGTATGTAAATACTTGGATGCACAGTGGTATGGTGATGGTAGACAAAGAGAAGATGTCTAAGTCACTAGGTAACTTCTTCACTATCCGTGACGTGCTAGCACATTACGATGCTGAAACGGTACGTTACTTCCTAATGTCTGGTCACTACCGTAGCCAGCTAAACTACAGCGAAGATAACCTAAACCAAGCTCGCGCATCACTAGAGCGTCTATACACGTCACTTCGTGGCCTAGACCTTACAGCAGCTCCTGCTGGTGGCGAAGAGTACGTGACTCGATTCTCTACTGCGATGAACGATGATTTCAACACACCTGAAGCTTATTCAGTACTGTTTGAAATGGCTCGTGAAATCAACCGTATCAAGCCTGAAAGCATTGAAAAAGCAAGCGGACTGGGTGCATTGATGCGTGAACTAGCAGACATCATCGGTATTCTTCATCAAGAGCCAGAAGCCTTCCTACAAGGTGATGCGGCAGGTAACGACGACGAAGTGGCTGAAATCGAAGCGTTGATCAAACTGCGTAACGACTCTCGTGCTTCAAAGGATTGGGCAAACGCCGATCTTGCACGTGATAAGCTAAATGAGTTGGGTATTGTTCTGGAAGATGGCCCAGAAGGCACGACTTGGCGTCGTAAGTAAATCTTATAAAAAGGGCTGATTTTCAGCCCTTTTTTCTAGCACGAATTCTCTATTTTCACCTTTTCTATCTTCAACTTTTAATTAACAGGAATATTTCTGTGGCTCAGATGTATTTTTATTACTCGGCAATGAATGCGGGTAAATCAACAACGCTTCTTCAATCTTCATTCAACTACCAAGAACGTGGCATGACGCCAGTGATCTTTACGGCAGCTTTGGACGATCGCTATGGTATCGGTAAAGTGAGCTCACGAATTGGTCTGCAATCTGAAGCTCAGCTGTTTAAAAATGACACCAACATGTTTGATGCGATCAAAAAGCTCAATGAGGAAGAAAAGCGTCATTGTGTTTTGATCGATGAGTGCCAATTTTTATCGAAGGAGCAGGTGTACCAATTAACAGAAGTGGTTGATAAGCTGCACATCCCTGTACTTTGTTACGGCCTACGTACCGATTTCCTGGGTGAACTGTTTGAAGGTAGCCGTTACTTACTGTCTTGGGCAGATAAACTTGTTGAGCTTAAAACAATTTGTCACTGTGGCCGTAAAGCGAACATGGTAATTCGTACCGACGAGCACGGTGTGGCGATTGCTGAGGGCGACCAAGTGGCTATTGGCGGTAACGACAAATACGTTTCTGTTTGCCGTCTGCACTACAAAGAAGCGTTAGGTAAATAAGCAGCTCTATTTGCTAACGCGAAAGAACGAAAAACGGTGACCAAGTGTCACCGTTTTTGTTTATTGGGCCTGTGTTTTGCTTTCTTCCAAGCCGAGCTTTTGTTTTATTTCCTGCCGAGCTTTTACTTTGTTCAAAGTCTAACTTTTGTTTATTCGAAACCGAGCTTCTTCAATGCTTGATAGGCGTGGTCAACGTCGTCGGGGATCGGCATCTCAATCTGAAAGCCTTTCTCTGGGTAGGATTTGATTCGCTCGTAATCAGCAATTAATGCGCCTAACACCATATCTAACGGCAACTCTTCGTTAAAGTAATCATCCCAAGTTTGCCATCGCGACGTCACGGTAATCTCGGAAGTTTCGTCAGGCCATTGTTTACTGAAGGTTGCGTAGGTACGTTTCTCCATGAAGGGCTTCTGAACTAAGGTTAGCCTCTTCGGCGATAACCCTTTTTCTGTCAGCAACTCATGAGTGAATCGTACATTTTCCCCAGTATTTGTTGCGTGTTTCTCTATGATAATGTCAGAGTCAGGCACGCCACAATCTCGTGCGATAGAAGCGAATGTTTCTGCTTCTGAGCGTTCAAAGCTTCTTTCGGTAAAGCGCCCCACACCGCCAGAAAAAACGATGTAAGGCGCGATCTGTTGGTGATAAAGCTCGGCTGCATATTCAGCTACGCGAGTATCGTTGCTACACAATACAAAGATACAGTCGGAAGGCGTAACCTTGTGACCCATCGACATAAAGTTCCAAAGGGTGTCGACTGAGCGATGCAGTTTTATGTTGGGATTTTTGTTAGCAATAGATTGTTCAGTCATGAAGTGCGTCCAGTGTGGATTCGAATTTAAATGAATAACCTAAGTCGAGAATCTTCTTCGAAGAGATTAACTTGTCTGGGGTATCAACAACAGCGGGCAGAGGCTCACTGCTGTTGGCGCTTTTCAGTGCCGCGGCATAAAACTCCGCCTTACTGACTGTATTTGGTGTGGTCACGTTAACTATTTCATTGTGCAGTTGACTGATAGCGAAATCGACAGCACCAATTGCATCATCAAGGTGCAGCATGTTGGCTGGAGCTTGAGTGCTGACTTGTTTTAACTTGCTTGCGAAGCGTGATGGGTGACGGCTTGGGCCGATTAAGCCACTAAAGCGAAGAATGGTGTAGTCGATACCGGAATCAATCACTGACTGTTCAGCTTGCAGCATGATTCGTGCGTTATCGGAAAATAAAGACGCGTGCTCGTTATCTGAGGTCGAAAGGGGGAGTGATGCATCCAGCTCGTTCAGCACACCCGGCTTAGTTGGGTATACCGTAGTTGAACTAACCATAATGAGCTTTTTAATGTTGGCCTTTTGGCATGCATTGGTGAGTTGCTGCCAGTAGTCGGCATACTCTTGTCCTGCTCCTTTTCTAAAGCCAGGAGGGAAGCTGCCAATCACAATTTCAGTGTTGTTTTCGAGTAACAATGAATAGAGTCGCCCGATAGTCTGTTGTGGATCGGATGAATCAAAGCTAAACACTTCACATGGAATTTGTTCGCTACCAATGGCATCTGCTCCCGCTTGGGTCGTTTTCGTGACCACTACTCGGTTACCATGTTTTTCTAAATGTTCAGATAAAGGTGCACCTACCCATCCTGCACCGACAATAAATATAGAAGCCATGTGTTCCTCACAACTGCAAATGACGAATTTACAATAAGCCTAACAAAGCTTTGCCCAAAAATGAAAAAACTCCACGGCCGAAGCAAGTGGAGTTTTTACTAGAACAATGGAGCTTTAGTTTAGTACGCGAAGAAGCTTGTCTGCGCGCTCTGCCATCTCGATACCTTCATCTGTTAGGTAACCGCCGTCTGGCTGAGTACAAAGGTTTTTTTCGAATAGGCGCTTAACAGCGTCTTGAGTTTCTTGAGCAGCCTCTTGATGAACTTTAATTCCAGTAGCTGCACTACTTACATCAAATTGAAGAAGGAGGTTTAAATCAGCAATATGTTCAGCGTTGTACTTCATAATTAACCTATATATTCATAACGTTCTCTACCTTCACCTTAGTGCGCATTCTCGGCTCAGGCAATAGCAAATAAAGAGAATTGATAAGTGATACCAAATTGATTGATTAATCATCGAGTGATGAGTTTATTTTGGTTATATTGGGTGATTTACACCCACTTAAATCATCAATGATGTTTATTGCTAAGTGGTTGTAATATATTGTGACTAGAAATAATTTGCATTGAGCGAATATTGTATAAAAAGGATATGCATAAGTGAGAGCAAACAAAGTAGCATTAATGATCAGTATGCTATTTGCTATCTCAGGTTGTCAAAGCACACCCTCAGAGCAGACAGACGCGAACCAAACCACAAACAACAATAATGAATCGACAATAGAGGTCCGTTCATTTCAGTCTGTCCAAAGCGTTTACTCCGAATGGGAAGTTAAGCTTGAAGACCATGCTCAATTGTCTCTCTATGCACCAGAGAATTACAATGAACTATTAGACGCATGGGATGATGCTGAAAGCATTTATGCGGACTTACTGAAAGACGAAACTCGGATAACCAAGAGTTACTCCATTTTTTCGAGCCTAACTTACGCTGAAGCCTTCGATGAAAAAATCGCTTTGATCAAATCAAACTATGACTCAATCTTAGTGTTAAAGAAGAAGACTGACCGAGTACTCGCTGATTCGATTGTCCAAATGGATTACCTGAAGTTCTTGGGCGCAGATACCATGTTTACCTCGAGCTACAAACGCTTGTATTCAGAATACAGCGAGTTGTTCGAGTATGTGCTGGTCGATGAGCTTGAAGACGCTCAAGAAGCTCAGGTGGAATTTCTTAACAATGCTCGCTTATTAGAAGTTAAAGTGGCGCATAAGAAATACATCGAACCTTTGAAGAACGAATTAGAGTTCTTGGAAGATGAAGATTTTGATGACGTTGCTCCGCTTACCTTTGCTAAGGCAGCATCTCAAATTGCGTTGGCCGAAAGCCAAGTGAAAGCTAGCCCTCGTGAAAAGTCGATCATTGAAGACGCGGTTCACGCTGCAGAGTTTGAATTGAACCACGTGCGCAGTGTCGCTCATGAAGTCAAAGTGCTGGCGAGCGTAAAAGGCGACCAGTTCGAACAGTCGGTTTTGAATGCCGAGAACCAGCTACTGAGCATTTCACGAGTGGTTAATGATGAAGATCACCGTGATGTTGTATTGCGTCTTCAGTCTCAAAAAATTGTAGCGAGTGTTAAAGCGCTGAAAGGCTCAGACATGACGGCGTCATTAAAGTCAGAGATTAAAACTTTGACTGAGCAATTAGCTAAGCTGGAGTCTGAAAACCAGAAGCAAGCGCAGCAACTGTCTGAAGCAACCAAGCACAGTGAGTTGCTCGGTGAGCAGATTACCAAGAGTGATGCTCACATTAAAAGCTTAGAAGAGTTAGTGGATAGTTTGAAAAGCTTAGGTGGCAAAGTGGCCAACGAAAGTGACTCTGATGTGATGTCCCCAGCTGTTGAATCTACTCTAGAGGATTCAACCCTAGAACAATCATCAGAAGAAGTGATTGAACCTTCGGTTTAGCATCACTAATTTCTTTATTTGTGATTGAGTTAAAAGCGCCTTAGGGCGCTTTTTTACGTTCTGTTGATCTATGTCAAAATCTAGAAATAAAAGCGCTCTGTGAGCCATTTTAGTGTACGTTATTCTTTGATTTTTAACGTAACTTGTTGATATTTATAGATGTGTTATTTTCTATACTGATAACTAATCATTCAGCAGAGTTTTCTTTTTACTACTAAAGTCGTATGAATTTGGAATAACTCGGACTATTTGCTTTCAACAAGGCTGTGAGAGCTATTTTGTGCCTAAAATAGCTCTTGAATTCAGAAATGAAAGAGAGGATTATCGCGCTCCCGACGACATGTTTCAAAATGTAAATCATCATGAATCTAAACCAATTTGACTCATTATTACCGCCACAAATGGCTGAGCGCGCTGCAGATATTGGCGTAGGTAAAGCAACCAAAGATCCAATCAAATCTTTTCTCCTAGCGATTTCCGCTGGCATACATATCGGTATTGCGTTTGTGTTTTACACCATCGTAACGACTGGTGCTGGTGATTTGCCGTGGGGTATTACTCGCTTATTAGGTGGCCTTGCATTTAGCTTGGGCTTAATTCTCGTTGTTGTTACCGGTGGTGAGCTATTTACCAGTTCGGTGCTGACTCTGGTTGCTCGTGCAAGTGGCAAGATTACTTGGCGCACGCTCGTTAAGAACTGGGCTACGGTTTATGTAGGTAACTTGATTGGCGCATTGCTGCTGGTGGCTTGTATGTTACTGACCAAACAGTACATGTTCGACCACGGCCAAGTGGGTTTGAATGCAATGGCGATCTCTCAACATAAGATGCACCATGATTTTATCCAAGCTATCGCGCTCGGCATCATGTGTAATGTATTAGTTTGTATCGCGGTATGGATGACGTTTAGTGGACGTACTCTGACTGACAAAATTGCGGTAATGATTTTACCTGTAGCGATGTTCGTATCGGCTGGTTTTGAGCACTGTATTGCAAATATGTTCCAAGTGCCTTTAGCTATCGGCATCAAAACATTTGCTCCAGCTGAATTTTGGACAATGACGGGCGCTAATCCTGCGGACTATGTTGATCTGAACATGATGGACTTTCTGATGAACAACTTGCTGCCCGTTACCATCGGTAACATCATTGGCGGCGGTATCTTTGTTGGTATGTGGTACTGGTTGATCTACCTACGTGACTAACTCAGTTGACGAAATGAGTTAACGCTCTGTGGAAACACTGAACTGACTTATGACATTTACAAGACGGCCTGCATTGCAGGTCGTTTTTTATTTGTGGAAAACCTACTTCTTCATCTCTCTAATGATCATCTGAAAATTCAACAGCGCTGATTACCATGTGTGTATATGTCTTTGAAATCACCCAAAGATCGAAGGCGATGATCTTTCCTTGGGTCGAAATGGACAAAAAAGGATCTATATTGATTTGGTTATCCACAGTTTCTGTGGATAACCTGTCTCAAATTCAGTGAGTAACCAGATCTAAGTGGAGTAGGGAGGTTATTTCGAAGGCTGTATTTGAGCGAGAACTCGCCCTTCTTTGGTCAGAGATGTCTTCAATGAGAGGTGAAGTACAAGGGCTAGAGAGCAGCTCATCATCACGAAAATCGCCAGCATGATCATCAGTTGATACTTAATCGCGATCATCGGTGAAGCACCACCTAAGATCTGTCCAGTCATCATTCCCGGCAGCGTTACTAAGCCTGTGGTTGCCATAGAGGCCATGATAGGGGACATCGCTTTCTGTATTGCATTACGTACAAAAGGCGCAGCAGCATAAGTAGGAGACGCGCCTAACGCGATTGCTGCTTCATATTCTGATTTCTGTGTTTCAAAGGCACCAAACAGGTTCTGCAATGCCACGATATTACTGCTTAAGCTATTACCCAATAACATCCCTGCAATAGGGATTAAGTACTGTGCGTTAAAAACCGGTGTTGGTTTAATGATGAATAAGCAGATAAACAAGACAATGGGTACACAGGTTACCGCTAGGCTCACAGCGACAGGGACTAACAATAGGTTTCGCGGTAACTTGGATTTTTCAACAATCGAGCTTGCCCCAACGATAATCATCGTAAATAACCACAGTAAATTGACCCACAAGCTATTCAAAGTGAACAGGTATTCTAGGTAGAGGCCAACCAGAAATAGCTGAACAGTCATGCGAATGATGCTGATAGAAGCCTCTTTGCCAAGGCTAAGTTTTAGCTTGTGGTTGATTACAATTGGCAGCAAGAGAAGTGAACTGAAAAACAATAATTGCCACCAAGATATATCAATAACGTCTTGCATAATGCTTCCTTTTAATAAGGCTTATATCATATCTGAAAGTGCCAAATGATGCATTTCAACTGCAAAGTCATTGATTCGAAAAACGATCAATTATTTAACAAACAAAACACAAAATAGTGGTTGTTTGAGGCTTTTTTGGCTACTACTTAGTAGGTAAAAAGTTAAAATCGGTTGTCAAATAGTTGCGCGAGTGTTGGTTTTTAACATTTGTGAAATATACTTAATTCTTCACATTTGTTAATACTTTTTAATAAGTTTGTTTAACTGAAAACAAGTTTGGATGACCTCAAAAAAGTATTGATTAGCAAGGGTTATAACAAGAGATTTGATTGAACCCTACTTTGTGTATGGTCTAAAATTTGTTGTTAGATACTCAAGAACTTTAGCTCCTTAGAATGAGCTACTCGAAATTACTAAATACAAAATAGGCAAAATGTATGAGTGATGTTAATAAAATTGAAACTGGCGAAAAACGCTCGTTGGAGTGGAAGTCATTCCTCTTCATTGCAGTGGTTCTCTTTCCAATATTAAGTGTGGCTTTTGTAGGAGGCTACGGCTTTCTAGTTTGGGCACTGCAAGTGTTTGTATTAGGTCCTCCAGGTGCACACGGCGGCATGTAATGCCCTCTTGCTATCACATTTTTATTAGAACTAATTTTTAAGAGAGCTAAACATGAAATCATTTTTAGTTAAATTATGGCGCACAATGACTCGCCCAGCAGTACACATCAGTCTTGGTGTACTAACCATGGGTGGCTTTATCGCCGGTGTTATTTTCTGGGGCGGTTTTAATACAGCGCTAGAACATACAAATACAGAAGAGTTCTGTGTAAGCTGTCACACCATGCGTGACAACGTATACGTAGAACTACAAGAAACGGTTCACTGGAAAAACACTTCTGGTGTACGTGCTACTTGTCCTGACTGTCACGTTCCACATGAATGGACAGCAAAAATTGCTCGTAAGATGCAAGCATCTAAAGAAGTCTTTGCTCAAGTATTTGGTGACCTAGATACACCTGAGAAATTCGAAGCTCGTCGTATCGAACTGGCTAAACACGAATGGGATCGTTTCTCTTCGAACAAATCTCTAGAGTGTAAAAACTGCCACAACTACGATTCAATGGATTTCGAAAACATGCGCCCAACAGCGCGTATCCAGATGAAGAACGCGGCAGAGCGTGATCAAAGCTGTGTTGACTGTCACAAAGGTATTGCTCACAACCTTCCATTAGATATGGCATCAGCGAGCGGTATTGTTGGCGAGCTAGAAAATGTAGCAAGCAGCACATCTTACGCTAATGGTTCTGACGTGATCTCTATTCGTCACCTGCCAATGTACACAGATGAAACAGCAACAGTTGAAGCGGGTCTACTAAGCCCTGCAAGTAAAGTTGCGGTTATCGACGAAAAAGGCGACATGATCAAGATTCAAATCGACGGTTGGCGTAAAGCGAAAGGCTTCGGACGTGTAATCCAAGAAGACTTCGGTATGAACATCTCAACTGCAATCTTGACGAAAGAAGTATCTCAAAGTGACGTTGTCACTGTTGGTGAGAAGAAAGAAGATGAGCTTACTGGCCTTCCATGGGAAGAAGTTAACCTAGCACTTTGGATGAAGAAAGAGTCTATGGTTGATAACTTCGATCCAATCTGGAACGCAGCGGGTCAAGCGTACCAATCTAACTGTTCAACGTGTCACTCACAGCCAGATGAAGCTCACTTCAGCGCTAACGGTTGGGTAGGCATGCTAGATGGTATGATTGCGTTCGTTAACTTCGATACAGATACAGAAGCACTTGTTCTTAAGTATCTACAGAAGCACTCATCAGATTTTTCTGAAGGCCATCACTAATAAGACGTCAATTGGAGTAACACAATGGCAATTACAAGAAGAAGTTTCCTGAAAGGTGTCGCTACTACAAGTGCGGCATCGGTTATCGGTCCAAGCTTATTGGCGTCGGCATCAGCGTCTGCTGCAGAAACAGACGGCGCGTGGAAAGTCTCTGGTTCTCACTGGGGTGCATTCCGAGCTCGCGTTTACGCGGGTAAAGTACAAGAAATTAAACCTCTAGAAATCGATCAGCACCCAACAGAGATGCTGAAAGGTATTAAAGGTATTATCTACAGCCCATCACGTGTGCGTTACCCAATGGTTCGCCTAGATTGGTTGAAGAAGCATAAGTACAGCGCAGACACGCGTGGTAACAACCGCTTTATTCGTGTGACTTGGGATGAGGCACTAGACCTTGTTTACCGCGAGCTAGAGCGCGTACAGAAAGATTACGGTCCATGGGCGCTTCACACAGGTCAAACTGGTTGGAGACAAACAGGTCAGTTCCATAGCTGTACTAACCACATGCAACGTGCAATGGCACTTCACGGTTACTCTGTGAAGAAAATCGGTGACTACTCAACAGGTGCTGGTCAAACGATCATGCCTTACGTGCTAGGTTCTACTGAAGTTTACGCACAAGGTACATCTTGGGAACTTATCCTAGAAAACAGTGACAACATTGTTCTTTGGGGTAACGATCCAGTTAAAAACCTTCAAGTAGGTTGGACATGTGAGACTCACGAGTCGTTCGCATACCTAGAACAGCTGAAAGAAAAAGTTGCTAAGAAAGAGATCAACGTTGTTTCTGTTGACCCTGTTAAAAACAAAACAGGTCGTTACCTAGAAAACGAGCAAATGTACATCAACCCACAAACTGATGTGGCGTTCATGCTTGGTGTTGCTCACGTTCTTTACAACGAAGGCCTATACGACAAGAAGTTCATCGAAACTTACTGTCTAGGTTTTGAAGATTTCATCAAGTACGTTCAAGGTGAAACGAAAGACAGAGTTGAGAAGACGCCAGAATGGGCTTCTGCTATCTGTGGCGCAAGCGCGGACTCTATTCGTGACTTCGCTAAGATGCTGGTTAACGGTCGTACACAGATTCTTGTTGGTTGGAGTATCCAACGTCAAGAGCACGGTGAACAGCCTTACTGGATGTGTGCAGTTATCGCAGCAATGGTTGGCCAAATTGGTCTTCCGGGCGGTGGTATCTCTTACGGTCACCACTACTCTGGTATCGGTGTATCTTCAACTGGCTTCGCTGCTCCGGGTTCATTCCCGCTGAACATCGACAAAGGTCAATCGCCTAAGCACACTAACACTGATTACAACGGTTACAGCCGCGTAATCCCTGTTGCTCGTTGGGTAGATAGCCTGTTAGAGCCAGGTAAGAAGATCAAAGCAAACGGCGCAACAGTGACACTGCCTGACATCAAGATGATGGTATTCAGTGGTAACAACCCGTGGCACCACCACCAAGATCGCAACAAGATGCGTAAAGCATTCAAGAGCCTACAAACTGTAGTGGCTGTTGATTTCGCTTGGACTGCAACTTGTCGTCACTCTGATATTGTTCTTCCAGCTTGTACTCAGTGGGAACGTAACGATATCGATGGTTACGGCGCGTACTCTGGCCGTGGTTTGATCGCAATGCACAAGCTAGTGGATCCTCTGTTCCAGTCTAAGACTGACTTCGAGATCATGTCTAGCCTAACTAAGCGTTGGGGTCGTTACGACGATTACACGCGTGGTATGGACGAAATGCAGTGGGTTAAATCTCTGTACGACGAATGTCGCGCATCAAACGAAGGTAGCTTCGAAATGCCTGAGTTTGATGAGTTCTGGGAGAAAGGTTTCCTAGACTTCGGCAAAGGTAAGCCATGGACTCGTCACGCTTCATTCCGTGAAGATCCAGAGATCAACGCACTAGGCACGCCTTCTGGTTTCATCGAAATCACAAGCCGTACTGTTGGCAACATGGGTTACGAGCACTGTCAAGAACACCCAATGTGGTTCGAGAAATCTGAACGTTCACACGGTGGTCCAGGCTCTGACAAGCACCCGTACTGGCTACAATCTTGTCACCCAGACAAGCGTCTTCACTCTCAGATGTGTGAATCTGAAGAGTGGCGTGCGACTTACGCGGTACAAGGCCGTGAGCCAATCTACATCAACCCAGTAGATGCTAAGAAGAAAGGCATCAAAGATGGCGATGTAGTACGTGTGTTTAACGACCGTGGTCAACTACTAGCAGGTGCTGTTCTAATGGATAGCTACGCTCCTGGTGTTGTTCGTATCGAAGAAGGTGCTTGGTACGGTCCGATCAACGAGAAAGTGGGCGCGCTAGATACATACGGCGATCCAAACACACTGACTCAAGATATCGGTACGTCTGAACTTGCTCAAGCAACGTCAGCAAACACATGTTTGGTTGATTTCGAGAAGTTCCAAGGCAAACTGCCTCCAGTAACTTCATTCGGTGGTCCAATCGAAGTTTCTTAAGTCTTGTCTTAAGAACCAAGATTAAAGCTTGAATTAAAGCCCCTGTAAGCACTCTTACAGGGGCTTTTTGTATTTTTGATATCAGTGTTGGTGTTTCTAAATAAGCATTATACAGGGCTAATAGAGGGCGTTTTTGAGACAGGCTGTAACGCGCTGTTTGAGAGAGGTGGTAGAAGCAGTGAAGCAGGAAGGGAATGTAAAAAGAACCTGTGGAAAGACTTAAGCAGGCGGAAACAAAAAGGCCGATACAAAGTACCGACCTTACAGAAGCCTATGTAGTTAACTCTGATCAAGTTAGATCTCAAACATAAACCAATAGCCATAAGCACAGATTAAAGCGGGCACACTTGAATACAAGGTTGCGACCAGTGCTGCTTTCGGTGCCATCGCAATCGCAGGGAATAGCGCATCTCCATCATTTGAAATTGCGTTACCTACCTGAGCCGAAAGTGGCAGGGCGCCTGAAAGGTATAAGCTAGTGACCAATAATTGCGGTCCACAGCCCGGTAGCAAACCCATCAACACGCCAGCCAGGGGGAGCATGATGCCCCAGCTTGAGAATAGCGTCGCAAAATCAACATTTGCTATCACAGAGCCAAATTCAAAGAAAAGAAAGGCAACCACCACCCAAGCGGTGACAAAGTTTGTATCTTGAGCGGTCTTTTGCAATGGGTGAGAGCCTATACACTTTTCGTCCTCACTCACGGCTGATTTGTAATCCTCAATTTCACGGGTTAGCCCCCACAGAAACATCGAGCTGATCAGCAAAACTGTCCCCGCCCATTCCATCGACATTTCAGGCAAAGCGAGCAGCTCGTTCACATCGACTTGAAAAGAGCCAAGTAGGGCAACGGCAGCACCCGGAATAATCAGTACAGACCACAGGTAACCTTGCAGGTTTATCGCTTTTTTAGAGACCGATTCTTTGTCTTGAGATTGAGAAGCACAGCTGCTCACCACTTCATTTTTCTGTGCTTTTTTTGGGCGTAAGAAGTCGTCTGCGTGAAACAAGTTAATGATTCGGCCTGACGCAGTACCCACGATCACGCCCATCGCCATCATGGCTAAACCTGTCTTAGGCTCGCTCGCTATGAGCAGGAACGCCGCGTCACCCATGGTTGAGACGAGCACCGCAACTACCGCACCAAATCCGAGTTTTCCCGAGATAAATTGTGTGGTTACCACTATCGCACCGCCACAGCCGGGCAACGCGCCCATGAGAGCCGCGAATACCACTTGGTTTGAACGAGATTGATGGACGAGCTTATTGAAGACGTTATCTTTGTTTATGTACAGACTTAACCAGTGGTAAATAGCCAAGGTTAAAGCAACATAACAAGACACTGCCCAAAACGCGTCTGACAAAGTAGTCACCGTCAGCTCTCGTGTAGCTGGGGCTGCAACCAAAGCTGCAAGTGAGACAGGCAAAAGCAGGCGCTTAAATGACAGTGAAAACTGAGTTGTTTTCGCAGCACTACTGCTTGGCAAAAAAGAGATTAGTCGATCCATAGGTGTTACTCAAAATTAGTGGCTTAAGATAAATATATACGAATGATAATAATTATCAATTGCATTTGTTGTTTTTTTATCTATTGTTACTATTGGCTAAACCCACGAAACATGACCAATCTAAAAAAATGAGGTAAAGTATGGCTAATAAAGAGAGGCTCTAAAGGTAGAGTCATAATTGTTAGTGTAATAGGAAGAAACATGATTTTAGTTGTTGGTCACAAAAACCCTGATAGTGACAGTATTTGTAGTGCGTTAGTTGCAACTGAGCTTCTTAAGGCTCGTGGCGAGGAAGCGACACCAATTCGCCAAGGCGAGATCAACCGCGAAACTCAACACATTCTAGAAGTCGCTGGTGCTGAAAAGCCAGAGCTTCGTACTTCTGTTGCTGGTGAGAAAATCTGGCTAGTAGACTACTCAGATCTAGCACAAGCACCAGATGATGTTGCTGATGCAGAGATCGTAGGTATTGTTGATCACCACCGTCTAGGCGACGTGATGACAGTAAACCCAATGGAAGCTTGGATCTGGCCTGTTGGTTGTACAAACACTGTACTTTTCAACATGTTCAAGATTGAAGGTCACGCAATCTCTCAACAAATCGCTAAACTAATGATGTCTGCAATTCTTTCAGACACAGTTGGTTTCGCTTCTCCAACATGTACTCAAAAAGACAAAGACGCGGTTGCTGAGCTTGCTGAAATTGCTGGCGTAACTGACGTTGATGCATTCATCAAAGCGCTTCTAATCGCAAAAACAAACATCGAAGGCCTATCTGCTGCACAGCTAGTAGAAAAAGACCTTAAAGGCTACCCATTCAACGGTCGTGATGTTGTTGTTGGTCAAGTTGAACTTGCGACTCTTGAGCAAGTAGACGGCATGATCGAAGCGCTAGAAGCTGATCTTGAAGAGCGTTGTGAGAAAGACGGTCTAGCGTTCGCTGCGGTAATGCTAACAGATATCACTACTGCTCAAACTCGTCTTCTATACAAAGGTGAGTGGGCTGAGAAATTGGTTAAGCACGAGAAAGGCGGCGTATTAATGATGGAAAATACACTAAGCCGTAAGAAGCAAGGCTGGCCTTGGCTACAAGGTGAGCTTGTTTAATCAAGTCGCTTAATATTAAACGCCTGCTTATTTAGCAGGCGTTTTTCTTTGAAGTAGACTTTCTTCTTCATCGATAATGTTTGAAGTTAACAACACTCGGCATAAAATAGCTTTAAGAGCAAAGTTACTGACTAAAGTAGGAAATTAAGATGACTACACAGCTAGACGATAAAAAAATCGCTGAAATCAACAAGTACACGGGCGAGCAACGCCTGAAATACTGTGTGAAAGAAATCGTAGCAAACCGTGAAGTATGGATCTTAACCGATGAACACGGTTGTGTAATGCTGAACACAGAAGATGAAGATTGTGTTCCAGTATGGCCAAACCAAGAGTTCGCAGAATCATGGGCAACGGGTGATTGGTCTGAGTGTAAAGCTGAGTCTATTTCGTTGAACAAATGGCACAGTCGCTGGACGAACGGTCTAGAAGACGACGAACTTGCTGTTGTAGTATTCCCGAACGAGCAAGAAGAAGGCGTTATCTTGTTCCCGGATGAGTTCGACTTCGAATTGAAAAAGCAGGCAGCTAAGCGCTAGTTCTTTCGTAATACAGTAACATCGTAAGTCAGCGTTGCCTTTCTTAGGCAGCGCTATCATTCAATTATCCCATCTAAGTTGCTTCCAACGTATATTCGTCAATACCCAATCAACTGATACAAAGGCGCTTGCTGTGCGGCTTTAGAAGCTTGCTGAAGCACACCTGTTTTGCTGTATCTCTTGAGTATCTTTCGAACGATAGGTTTTACTTCAGATTTTGTCATTCCAGCTTTCAATTCTGGTTCATACAGCAATTGCAGTAGCACTACGTCTAACGGCGATAATAAGTCTTCTGGCGTGTGGTCGTTGAAAATAGAAGGGTAGGCTTTATCTGAATCATTCGGCAGGCCTAGAACTTGTGTGATCTCTTCCACGATACAGGCGACCAGCTTACCTCGCGATCTTGCCTGATCAACCGGGATTACAATCCCAGCGTATACAATCTCGCCTTTAGAATTGGTTCTATAGCCCGCCGTGCAGATGGCGCTATTTAAATGTTGAGTTGATTTGAGCTTGAGCACCGATTTCGCCTCAGATACCCACTGGCTCTGCCTTGTGTATATCCATTTAACGTTCGCTTCGGACTCTTTACTGACGATTGTTATTGGATGTTGGGTGACTTCAGATAAGTGTTTGATATGAAGCTCTGTGATCTCTTGATGCAGTTCCTCATCGCCCACTCGATGATCGATCCAAATCTTGATCGGTTGTTTCCACTTGGCGAGCGGTTTGTTGCCTTGGGAGTATTCGTGTTGAAGCGCGACGTTATAAAAGGCAGTTTCGACGAAGCTTCTATCTAGCCATGTGAGCGGTGTGCTTGTCGCGTTAAAGGACAACAGCACCAACAAGAGGGGAAGCATTGAAGCTGTTCGATACATACTTTTCCCCTCTGCTAAATGTAGCGTGATTCCAGGTTAGTGGTTCGGCGCTTTGGAGAAATGGCTCTCAACCAATCTTTGGGTGATTTGGTGAGTTGGATTGGTTAGCACTTGATCTGTTTCCCCACTCTCAACCACATTGCCTTCATGCATGACAATAATCTTGTCGGTAATGTGCTTAACAATACCGAGGTGTTGAGATACATAAACGAACGATACGCCCATCTCTTCTTGTAACTCTAAGAACAGATTGATGATTTGCGAGCGCATTGCCATGTCCAAACCATTTAAAGCTTCATCAGCAACAATGATGGATGGCTGAAGTATTAAGGCACGAGCCAAACAAACCCTTTGTTTCTGGCCTGCAGCAAGCATCTGAGGGTAGAAATACGCATGTTCCGGTAGAAGGCCTACGCGCAGTAGTGTGTCTTTCACACGACGCATACGAGCTTCTGGAGGCATGTTGGTGTTTCGCTTTAATGGACCTTCAAGAATTCGACCGATCTGAATGCGCGGGTTAAGTGACGTATTCGGATCTTGGAAGATCATTCGAATCAGCTTACAACGAGTCGAGTAGTCTTTGTGCTCTAGCTTTTCGCCATTCACGCGGATCTCGCCTGCGGTTGGCTCCACCATGCCTGCGAGCATTCTGGCTAATGTTGATTTACCAGAACCATTCTGGCCGATAAAACCAATTGTCTGGCCTGCTTCAAGAGAAAAGCTAACTGGCTTCACCGCCTGATGAATCTTTTTACGGAAAAGACCAGAGCGAGTCGTAAAGTCTTTAGACAAATCACTGACTTCTAATAATGCACTCATGATTTCTTTTTCTTCTCCATATTCAGAGGGAAGTGACAGTTGAACTTATGGTTCTTGATACGTTTCGTATGTGGGATCCCGACACACTGCCTTTGTGCGTATGGGCAGCGAGGCCCTAATCGACAACCAATAGGAAGATGTTGCAGCGGTGGAATTGACCCCGGCAAAGACTGGAGCTTCTCCTTGTGGGGAATCCAGTCGTTAAAGTCTGGCATCGCTTTTAACAAAGCAACGGTGTACGGGTGCTTTGGTGCATCCAACAGCTTCGGTGTATCAGCGGATTCTACCGATTGACCACAGTACATCACGGTAATGCGAGTCGCCCATTGGGTAATGGTGGTTAAGTCATGGCCGATCAACACGATGGTGGTGTTATTGATCTGGTTCATACGACTCAAAAGACGCAATATTTGAGACTGTGTAATTGGGTCTAAATCGTTGGTTGGCTCGTCAGCAATCAAGACTTTTGGCTTGGCAGCGATCGCCATTGCGATCATGACTTTTTGACACTCACCATCTGTCAGCTCATAAGAGTAACTGTCCATTAGGCGAGAGTGGTCTTTGATGCCGACTTTGTGTAGTAATGCGATCGCTTGCTTCTTACGCCACTTAAATCGTTGCCACCAACGACCTTCAAACGAATGGGAAGGGATCGCTTCAACGAGCTGGTTACCTACTTTTTCAGAAGGGTCAAGACACGTTGATGGCTCTTGGAAGATCATTGCGATATCGCGGGCGATCACTCGGCGTCTTTCTTTCGGCGTCAGTTGCAGTAGGTCGATATTACCTAAGCGCATTCGGTCTGCAGAAACCTTCCAGTTTTCTTTACATACTCCGACGATCGCTTTTGCAACCAAACTCTTACCTGAGCCTGATTCACCTACTAAGCCACGAATTTCCCCTTCATTGAGGGTAATACTCATTCGATCTACGGCTTTAACCATCCCTTGAGGGGTCTCAATCTCGATGGTTAGATGTCGAATATCAAGTAACGGCATTATTCGATTCCTGCATTTAGCGCTTGGCGAACACCTTCACCGACGAGGTTAATCACGATAACTGTAAACATAATAGCTAAGCCGGGTAGGGTAACTGTCCATGGCGCAAGGTAAATCAACTCGACCGAATCACCCAAGATGGAGCCCCATTCGGTACTCGGTGCTTGAGCGCCAAGCCCTAGGAAACCTAAAGCCGTGATATCAAGAATTGCGACTGACAGTGCCAGCGTAACTTCAAGAGCGATCACGGTAAGGATGTTCGGAAGGATTGAGTTCCATAGCAGGTAAAAATCGTTCGCACCATCAAGGCGAGAAGCCAGAATATAGTCTTTTTCTACTTCAGCATGCACGGCAATGTACACCGAGCGTATAAAGCGCGGGATCAGTGCCAAGCACAAGGCGAGCAAGATATTAAACTCCCCAAAGCCAAGGAATGCCACGAAGATAATCGCCAGCAGAAGAGATGGAATCGACATAACAGTATCAAGCAGGTGGTTTAGCGTGCTTGATAGTAAACCGCGCGTCATACCAGCAAGTACGCCAATCAGACAACCAATGACGGCTGCGATAAAGGTAATCACCACCGCGGCGCCGAAGGTTAA
Source organism: Vibrio sp. 10N.286.51.B11 (assembly GCF_041469245.1). Taxonomy (NCBI): domain Bacteria; kingdom Pseudomonadati; phylum Pseudomonadota; class Gammaproteobacteria; order Vibrionales; family Vibrionaceae; genus Vibrio; species Vibrio sp. 10N.286.51.B11. The sequence goes on from NZ_JBFRKI010000034.1 coordinate 32,440, forward strand.
CTGAGAGCCAATTATTAGGCGAGAGAGAATATCTCTGCCTAAGTCATCCGTACCCAAAAAGTATTCTACCGTTCCCGCAGGATCCCAAGAGGGCGGCGTTAATAGGTGACCGGTTTGTTCTTGTGCATCATGCGGGGCTAGCCACGGTGAAGTGACGGTGACCAGAATGATAAGCACCAAACACCACAAGCCAAACATAGCTAGATTATTGCTGCGGAAGCTGCGCCAGAAACGTTCGAACTGGGTTGGAATCTGTTCTTCTTGGTAGACGTTATTTGTTAGCATACCATTCCTTCCTTACCAGTGGATTGATCATCGCGCCCAGTAGATCGGACAGAATATTAGCGGTCAAAACTAAGGTAGCCACCACAATTACACCAGCTTGAATTGAAACGTAATCTTGATTCGATAAGGCATCCAATAACCAGCGGCCAATGCCCGGCCAGTTAAAGATAGACTCGGTAACAATAGCAAGCGTTAACATACTCGATAGCTGAACACCGACCTTAGGAATAATCGGAGGTATCGCGTTTCTTAGCACGTGCTGCGTGATGATCTCTCTAGTGGAAAGACCTTTAATTCGCGCAGCGCGGATGTAGTTTTGCGTCATTACTTCAGCCACTGACGCTCTCATCAATCGGATGACCTGAGTCGTTGGCGCCAGTGCTAAAACAAGACAAGGCAACGCCATGTGCTCGATAACACTTTGTAGTGCGTGCGCACGGTAGCGACCCTCGGCAAAAAAGGCGTCAATCATCGCGAATCCAGTCACGTGTTCAATCTCGTAAAGTAGGTCGTATCGGCCACCAACTGGGAACATTTCAAAGTGCAGTGAAAACACCATGATCATCAGCAACGCGACCCAAAATATAGGCGCAGAGTAACCGGCCATTGAGGTGAACGATATGGTGGTATCAACAAATTTACCTTGTCTCATACCAGCAATGGTGCCGAAAGGGATACCGATGATGAGTGCCAACACAAAGGCAAAGAAGCACAGCTCTAGCGTTGCAGGGAACACCAGGACCAACTCATCGATGATAGGCACACCGTGTTTGCTTAGGCCAAAGTTTAGCGTCGATAATTCAGTGATATAGCTAATCCAACCGGGCCAAAAATCTTGAATTGCCCAAGGTGAGGTTTGGTCTAATCGAAGCAGGGAAAAACCTACCAAGGTCAGAATTCCTAGCGTAATAACGAATAAGTTTACACGTCTTAATGTATACCAAAACATTACTGCACCTCTCTTCTGACTTGATCAAAAGGTTGGGCATTGAAAGGACTTGCTTTAAAGCCTGTTAGCGAACGATCGTGCACGCGAAATTGCACGCCATGAGCTAAAGGAATCACAGGAACTTCTTCATTGAGAATGTTTTGGGCTTGTCGGTACAAGTTCACACGGTGCCTTTGTTGATTGATCTCTAATGCTAAGTCGAGAAGGAAATCAAAGTCTGAATTACACCACATCGAGACGTTTAACCCTGCACGCTCAGAGCTGCATGAGAGCAGCGGACGTAAGAAGTTGTCCGGGTCACCGGTATTGCCTATCCAGCCTGTAAGCAACAAGTCTGTTGAGGAAATAGAGGACAACTGTGTGCGGTCAAATCGGTCGTCGGTATAGAGTTTCAATTCAATACCAATATCGGCTAAGTTTGCTTGGATAAGTTCTGCCGTTTTTCTTGGACTTGGATTGTATGCGCGTGGCTCTAGTGGTACCCACATTGAAAGCTCTAACCCAGGTTCAACGCCAGCTTCTTTGAGAAGCGCAACCGCATAGTTTCGGTCGTAGCGAACTTGAACACTGTCTTTTTGGTGAGCCCAAGAAGTAGGAGGAAGCAATGTATAGGCCTTAGTACCGGTACCGTAATATACAGAATCAAGAATGTTCTGACGGTTGATGGCTAAATTCAATGCTTTACGTACTCGAGAGTCACGCAGGGCTGGGTGCTCAGTATTTAGCGCGATGAAAGAGACATTGACCGCAGGCGTGGCGGAAATCTGCAACTCTTCATGAGCTTGAATAATAGGAATTTGGCTAGAAATCGGTGAGTTCAACACGTCACATTCACTGCGAAGGAGTTTGGCAAGTGTCCCAGTCCCTCGTTGTGATGTGTCAAACACAACTTGGTCCATTTCTACGTCACCCTTCCAGTAATGCTTGTTCTTTTTTAAGCGAACTAGATCATTGATTTGGTATTCATCTAAGTAGAAAGGTCCGGTGCCGACAGGGTTGGAATCGATTTGATTTTTCTCATCCGCTGCAATGAGCTTGTTGGCATATTCTTTAGAGTGAATGACCGCATAGCTGGTGGCGATATTGTTGAGAAATGAATTGTCTGGGCGACTTAATTGGAATTTCACCGTTAAGTCGTCAACGGCAGTGATATCGACAATCAGGTTTTTGAAGTCGATGCCGGCAAACCATGGATATAGGCCGCCGCCCACATAATGAAATGGGTTTGAACTATCAATGACACGTTCAAAGCTAAACACCACATCTTGTGCATTCATGCTACGAGTTGGGGTGAACCAGTCTGTAGTTTGGAACGCAACATTTGGGCGCAGTTTGAAAGTGTACTCTGTACCTGATTTATCAACAGACCAACTTGTCGCCAAGTTCTGTCTTGGTCGGTAAGTCATTGGATCAAGAGTGAGCAGTGTATCGAAGATTTGAGGGCTCAGCGATTCTGCGGTAATACCACTATCAACCAGTTGTGGGTTGAAGGTACTAGGATTACCTTGGCCGCAATAAATGAAGCCTTTTTCGCGGATTTGCTCGTGATTCACACTCTCACCACATCCAGCGAGAAAGCTCAGCGTACAGATGCTCAGTGATAGTCTTATTAGTGCTTTCATAAAAAGAAATACTTTTCGAAACGAGGCGTTAGAGGAGCCTCAAGATCCGGACAATTTAACATTTTATTTATTCGGCTCCAAATAATAATCAAGCGTGGACAGCTATTTATCGTTAGCTTGTCCGACAATCGCGTACTTCCTCACCATTCCACGTAATTGGTTGTAGGTTAACCCAAGTAATTCTGCGGCTTGTTTCTGGTTATATTTGCACTGTTTGAGGGCTTGGTTGAGTAGCTTGATGTCTTGTTGTTCTTGCCATGCTTTGTAATCAAGCGGCAAAGAAAACAAGCTCTCTGATGAAGTATGGCTGTTAGACGGCTCATTGCCAGTTTCCGGAGAGGAATCTTGCTCTGTTTTCCATGCGGGTTTAAATGGGTTAAACACCAAATATTCAATAGGATATGGATCTTTTCCGTGCTGATAGATAGCTCTCTCAATGACGTTTTTGAGTTCTCGTACATTCCCTGGCCAAGAATAATCCAAAAGCGATTCAACGGCAGAGGGGGCAAAGCCAACAAACAACTCCAATTCCAATTCACGACACATCTTAATGGCGTAATATTCTGCCAGTAGCATGATGTCTTCTTTTCGCTCACGCAAAGGAGGGATAGTAATGACGTCAAACGCCAGTCTATCTAATAGGTCTGCTCGGAATTCGCCCTTTAATGCCATGTCTGGTAAGTCGGCATTGGTTGCACACACCAGTCTGACATTGGCACTTAGCGCCTTTTGCCCACCGACACGTTCATATTGCCCGTATTCAATAACGCGCAGTAGTTTCTCTTGAACCGCAAGGGGAGTGGTCGCCAGCTCATCCAGAAACAGCGTTCCGCCTTCTGCTCTTTCAAAACGACCTTGATGACGCCCTTTCGAACCCGTAAAGGATCCCGATTCATGACCAAACAGTTCTGAATCAATCAAACCTTCACTTAAGGTTGAGCAGTTCAATGAGATCAAAGGTTGATCCCAACGTCTTGAAAGGTAATGCAGTCTTTGTGCGATCAACTCTTTACCTGTGCCACGTTCGCCAATGATCAGAATGGGTCTTTCTATTGGTGCGAGTTGGGAAACTTTATCTAACACAGAGAGAAAGCTAGGTGATTCACCAATGAGGTTCTGCTGCATAGCGGGTCCTTGTATGAATTAATCGCTGGAGAGGTCATGTAAGAGCCATAGTGGTGAAAAATACCAATACTTGGCTAAATTCATCATAGCATGGTTCGAGTTAATCACCATTTTATTGTAAGTAACTGATAATAAATGGCTTTAAAGTTGGCACGCTACTTGGATTATTTATGGTAGGTTTAACAACAAACGTAAATTTTTGAGCAAGTGGATTGATAAAGTCGCACAACGATTTGAAACGCATTTGCCATCATTGTAATTAAGGAGTTCCTCATGGGTATTTTTTCTCGCTTTGCAGACATTGTAAATTCAAACATCAGTGCACTATTAGATAAGGCTGAAGATCCAGAAAAGATGATTCGTCTTATTATCCAAGAAATGGAAGACACCTTAGTTGAAGTTCGTACCAACTCAGCAAAAGCAATTGCTGACAAGAAAGAGCTAGCGCGTAAAGTAGAAGCTATCGAAACACAGATTCTAGATTGGCAAAATAAAGCGACACTTGCCCTGACCAAACAACGCGAAGATTTGGCGAGAGCGGCGCTAATCGAAAAGCAAAAACTGGAAGACATCATCAAGAGCCTTCACACCGAACAAACCTTGGTTCATGAAACCATCGAAAAATTGACGAGTGAAATTGGTAAACTTGAAACAAAGATCGCAGAAACTCGTGCAAAGCAACAAGCATTAATGATTCGTAACAATGCGGCAAGCAACCGTCGTGATGTTCAAAAACACCTGCACTCAAGCAAAACCAACGAAGCAATGGCGAAGTTTGAGCAATTCTCGCGTAAAGTGGATGAATTAGAAGCTGAAGCGGACGTTTACGCTAAGACTGGCAACGCAAAATCTTTAGACCAAGAGTTTGCCGAGCTACAAGCTCAAGATGAAATCGAAAAAGAGCTAGCGAAACTGAAGCAACAAGTTGAAAACCGCGATAAATAATCTAGGAGTTGTCTATGTCAACATTTCTAATTGCAGGTCCACTGATTGTCTTTTTAATCTTCGTGGCACCGCTATGGTTATTCTTACATTACCGCAGCAAGAAGAAATCCAGCAATGGTCTTTCTGAAACGGATCTTCAACGTCTGCATAAGCTTTCTGCGCAAGCCGAATCCATGCAAGACCGAGTGAAAACGCTAGAAAAAATACTGGATGCGGAGTCGCCTAACTGGAGACGAAACTATGAGTAGAGAACTGTATCGCGACACGATTAACGGCAAATTGTCTGGTGTGTGTGCAGGGTTAGCGAACTATTTTGGCCTTGAAGTGTGGTTGGTTCGCATCTTAGTTATCTCAGCAGCACTGCTTGGTGGTAGTTTTCTGGTGTTATTAGCGTATTTAGCTTTGACATTTATGCTTGAAAAACAACCACCTCAGTATGTCGACCAAATGAAGGCGAAACAAGAGCATACGCTGAAGCAAAAGCCTTGGGAAAAAGGGCAAACTGCAGAGTCGCTATTGAACACTTTAGAGGGTGATTTCCAGAAGTTAGAGACCAGTGTCCGCAACATGGAAGCTTATGTCACCTCAGATACGTTTAAAGTTAATCGTGAATTTAAGAACATGTAGTGGTAAAACCTAAAAAGGATTAGATAACGGTTTAGGAAAATTTATTCCAAGCCGTTATTTTTTTTAATAATTTTCTCTAAATAAATCTTACGCTGACTGGTAAGTTACATGTGATTAATCTATGTTATAAAAATATTTATAGATATGGATGATCACCAATGTATAGAGCCTCCCTTGTCCTATTGACTGCCTTAGCTGGGTTGTCTGGGTGTGGTAAGGAGCTTCCTCCCGTGCCTGAACCTGAGTCCAGACCCGCCAAACTCTTCACTGTCTCCGTCGGTAATAATGCCTTTGAGCGTAATTTCCCTGCTACCACAGAAGCTGGTGACAGAGCGGTACTCGCATTCCGTGTTCCTGGGTTATTGCAGAGCATCGATGTGACCGCTGGGCAGCACGTGTCTAAAGGCGACGAGCTTGCTAAGTTAAATCCCGATGAATATCAACTACTCGAGAAGCAAGCAAAAGCGAATTTTCAGCTAGCCGATGTTCAATATCAACGTGCGATCAAACTTCGTAAAGATCGTGTGGTATCAGAGCAAGATTTCGACCAAGCGAAAGCGAACCACAATTCAGCTCGCGCGGTGCTTAATCAAGCTAACGCGAATCTTCGCTACACCACTTTGGTTGCGCCGTATGACGGAACCATTTCCATCATTCCTGCTGAAAACCATGAATACATTGCGGCTAAACAAGGCGTGATGAATATTCAAACCAATCAAATTCTTAAAGTCGTCTTCTTATTACCCGACCAACTTATTACGCGCTTTTCATCAGGGTTCGAGATGGATGCAACCATGGTTTTTGATGCGTTTCCTGAAAACTCTTACGTTTTAACCTTCCAAGAAGTGGATACCGAAGCTGACCCGAAAACAGGTTCGTACAAAGTCACCATGGTAATGGAAAGACCAACCGATGTGGGTATTTTGCCCGGTATGTCTGGCTCGGTAAATCTCGTTTCATCGTTAGCGGCGGCCACCAAAATACCAACGTCAGCAATGATGACCGATGGGGATGATGTCTCTGTATGGCGTGTGAATAGCGACGGCATTGTTGAAAATGTTGCCATTGTCATCGATGAAAAACGCCATATCGTCTCTGGATTGAACGATGGCGATCGCATTGTGACTTCTGGCGTCAATGGTCTTGAGTCGGGCATTAAAGTTCGAGAGTGGATCAAGGAAAGGGGGCTATAACATGAAAACACTTAAAGTGGCTGCTGGCCTGTCGTGTTTAGCCTTACTGACGGCTTGTGAAGATAAGCAAGCTGTAGAAGTGAATAACACGCCCTTGGTTAAAGCTATCGAGATTTCAGTCATCGATTTTAGCGACAAACTCTATTTCCCTGCGGTAGCAAACGCTGCTGAGAAGGCTCACCTCAGTTTCCGAGTTGCGGGTGAAATCTTCAAGCTAGATGTGAAGGAAGGTGAACGAGTTGCCAAAGGGGACATCATTGCCGAGCTTGACCCTACCGATTATCAATTGGATGTGGACAATGCTCAAGCTCGTTACACGGTAATCAATAGTCAATACCGACGTTCGAGTCCGCTAGTGAAGAAAGGCTTATTGGCTAAGTCGCAATTCGATGAAATTGCCGCTCAACGCCAGATTGCTTATGCCGAGTTGGAACTGGCGAAACTGCGCTTATCGTTCACTATGCTTCGTGCGCCTGTTGATGGGATTATTTCTCGAGTCAGTGTCGACCAATATGAAAATATTCAGGTAGGCCAACAGATTGTGAACATTCACAGTGTTGAGGATGTCGAAGTTGTGATTCAGCTCCCTGACCAAATTTATGTGAATCAACCCAATGAAACGCTCCTCTCGAACGTGGAAGCTGTGGTGAGAGTGCCAAGCGGTAATGAATACACCGCAGGTATTAAAGAGTTCACCACTGAACCCGATCCAAGTACGGGTACCTTCACGGTTACATTAGCTTTGCCGATGCCAGAAGACGATTTGATTCTTGATGGTATGGCCGTTGATGTGACTTCAAACGGGCGGGATATCGGTTTGGAGCTAAAAGCTGGTGTACTTATTCCGATCGAAGCGGTATTCAATGCAGACGGTGATGAACTGGATCGTAAAAACTCTTATGTGTGGGTTCTTAACGACGACAAGACAGTCTCGAAACAACAAGTCGTGTTAGGAAAAGCAAACCAGGAAACATTGCAGGTAGTGAAAGGATTGGAAATGGGGCAGCATGTCGTTGTTGCAGGCGTATCGCGATTGCGAGATGGGATGACAGTGGAAGTATTGTCTCAGGAGACGAACAATGAGTGAAGTAAATAACAAGCCCCAAAATGACGATCAACAGGGTGATGATCAGATCACAGGTGTTGCTTCTTACTTTATACGTAACAAAGTCATTAGCTGGATGCTATCTCTGATCTTTCTTATTGGTGGTGTTTCAGCATTCTTCGGTTTGGGGCGTTTAGAAGATCCTGCCTTTACCATCAAAGATGCAATGGTCGTGACTTCATACCCGGGGGCAACGCCTCAGCAGGTGGAAGAAGAAGTTACCTACCCACTAGAGAAAGCGATTCAACAGCTTACCTATGTCGACGAAGTGAACTCTATTTCAAGCCGTGGCCTGTCTCAGGTAACGGTAACGATGAAGAATAACTATGGTCCGGACGATCTTCCGCAAATTTGGGATGAACTTCGCCGAAAAGTGAATGATCTTAAGGTTGAACTGCCACCTGGGGTCAATGATCCTCAAGTCATTGATGACTTCGGTGACGTTTACGGGATCTTGCTTGCGGTGACGGGTGATGGTTATAGCTACAAAGAGCTGCTGGATTACATTGATTATCTAAGGCGAGAGCTGGAGTTGGTTGATGGGGTCAGTAAGGTCTCTGTTTCTGGTCAACAACAAGAGCAAGTATTCATTGAGATATCGATGAAGCGGATAAGCTCCTTAGGTCTGTCTCCAAGCACGGTATTTAATCTTTTATCGACTCAAAATATTGTATCAAGTGCGGGTGCGGTAAGAATTGGCGACGAATACATTCGAATTCATCCAACGGGTGAGTTCCAGAATGTTGAGCAGCTTGGCGATTTAATTCTGACAGAAGGTGGTGCTCAAGGTCTCATCTATTTAAAAGATGTGGCGAATGTAACTCGTGGTTATGTTGAAGTGCCAAGTAACATCATTGGCTATAACGGCAAGCTCGCACTTAACCTTGGTGTCTCTTTTGCGCAAGGCGTGAACGTAGTAGCGGTTGGTGAAGCGTTTGATCGAAGATTGGCCGAGCTAAAGTATCAACAACCCGTCGGCATCGACATCTCCGAGGTTTATAACCAACCTAAAGAGGTAGACAAGTCGGTAAGCGGATTTGTGGTGAGTTTAGGGCAGGCGGTTGCGATCGTAATCGTGGTGTTACTGTTCTTCATGGGACTAAGATCGGGCCTATTGATTGGTTTGATACTGCTATTGACCGTATTCGGTACATTCATTTTCATGCAGTACTTCAAGATCGACCTACAACGTATTTCACTGGGCGCGTTGGTTATCGCCTTGGGGATGCTGGTGGATAATGCCATTGTGGTGGTGGAAGGGATATTGATCGGCACGCAGAAGGGGCGAACCCGGATGCAGGCCGCCACCGATATCGTAACCCAAACCAAATGGCCGCTGCTTGGTGCGACGGTTATTGCGGTGACTGCGTTTGCTCCAATTGGTTTATCTGAAGACTCAACAGGCGAATACTGTGGCACCTTGTTCACGGTGCTACTGATCTCCTTGATGCTGAGTTGGTTTACTGCCATCTCGCTCACGCCGTTCTTTGCCGACATGTTCTTTAAAGGTCAGAAGGTCGATCCAGATAACGAAGGTAAGGACCCATACAACGGGATGGTTTTTGTTATCTACAAAAACTTCCTTGAGTTCTGTATGAAGCGTGCTTGGTTAACCATGTTTGTTCTGATTATTGGTTTAGGCGCGAGTGTGTACGGTTTTGGTTTCGTTAAGCAAGCCTTCTTCCCGTCTTCAACCACACCTATGTTCCAAGTGGATGTGTGGATGCCAGAAGGTACCGATATTCGAGCGACCAATACCAAGCTTAAAGTGCTTGAGAGTTGGCTAGCTGAGCAGGACGAAGTTGAACATATCACGACAACCGCGGGTAAAGGCCTGCAACGTTTCATGCTGACTTATGCGCCAGAGAAAAGTTATAGCGCTTACGGTGAGATAACGGTTCGTGTGAAAAGTTATGAAGTACTTGAAGGGCTAATGAAACGCTTCCGTGAACATGTAAATGGTCAGTTCCCAGAGATTGACTACAAGCTTAAACAGATCGAATTAGGTCCTGGTGGCGGTGCGAAAATTGAAGCGCGAATTGTGGGTTCTGATCCAACGGTTTTACGTTCAATCGCTGCACAAGTGATGGACATCATGCGTGCTGATGAAGGCGCATTTAACGTTCGTCACGATTGGCGTGAAAGAACTAAGGTATTAGAGCCTCAGTTCAATGAAAGCCAAGCGCGTCGTTATGGTATTACTAAATCTGACGTTGATGATTTCCTAGCAATGTCTTTCTCTGGTAAGTCGATTGGTGTGTATCGTGATGGTACAACGTTAATGCCGATTGTGGCTCGTTTGCCTGAAGACGAGCGTGTCGATATTCGTAACATCGAAGGCATGAAGATCTGGAGCCCAGCATTAAGTGAGTACATCCCACTTCAACAAGTAACGTTAGGTTACGAGCTAGAATGGGAAGATCCACTGATCATCCGTAAGAACCGTAAGCGTATGCTAACGGTAATGGCGGATCCTGATCTATTGGGTGAAGAGACGGCCTCAACTCTACAGAAACGCTTACAACCACAGATTGAAGCGATTGAGATGCCTCCGGGTTACTCATTGGAATGGGGGGGTGAATATGAGTCGTCAGCAGATGCACAGGCGTCACTGTTCACAACCATGCCTCTGGGTTACTTGTTCATGTTCTTAATCACTGTGTTCTTGTTTAACTCGGTGAAAGAGCCTCTGATCGTTTGGTTAACGGTTCCATTGGCGTTGATAGGGGTGACGACAGGCTTGCTAGCCTTGAATACACCATTCGGCTTTATGGCGCTGTTGGGCTTCTTGAGTCTATCTGGGATGCTTCTGAAGAACGGTATCGTACTACTTGATCAAATTGAGATTGAGATGAAATCTGGTAAAGATCCGTATGTAGCGGTTGTTGATGCGGCTCTGAGTCGTGTTCGCCCGGTATGTATGGCGGCGATTACCACCATTCTAGGTATGATCCCTCTACTACCGGATATCTTCTTCAAACCAATGGCAGTAACCATCATGTTTGGTTTAGGCTTTGCGACTGTACTCACGCTAATCGTAGTGCCTGTGCTGTATCGTTTGTTCCATAAAATTGAAGTGGCTTAACGTCAACTGACCTTTGAAATAATGCCCCTAATTGGGGCATTATTTTTATGTATGATTACTAAAAGAGACCATCGAAATGGAAGCTAATACAGTGGATAGAACGTGTGCATGGGCGCTTAAACATGAGCTTGAAAGGGAGTACCACGATGCAGAGTGGGGCGTGCCTGTTTATGATGACCAAGTTCTGTTTGAGTTCATTACTTTAGAAGGTGCTCAAGCAGGTCTGAGTTGGATTACGATCCTTAAAAAGCGTGAAGGCTATCGTGCCGCGTTCGATAATTACGATCTAAACAAGCTAGCTGAGCTGAATGAAGACAACGTGCCGCACATCATTGAAAACTTCGATGTGGTTAAACACAGGGGTAAGATTGCTTCGGTATACAACAATGCACGAGCAACGCTTGAATTACAGAAAGAGTTCGGCTCTCTTTCTAATGCCTTATGGCAATTTGTTGATAATGAAGTGATCGTGAATCAATGGACTGAGATGTCTCAAGTTCCCGCTTCTACCGAGCAATCTAAAGCGATGAGTAAGTTTTTGAAGAAGAGAGGCTTTAAGTTTGTAGGAGAAACAATCTGTTACGCATTTATGCAAGCAACAGGTATGGTCAATGATCATTTAGTCGGTTGCCCACACAAATAAAGTGTTATTTATTTCAGCGGAACAATCACTTAGAAATTGAAAAATTCATAGCCATTTTTTCATCGCTCTGAGATCTTTAAGTGGATGTGCTTTAAGGTTCAATATTGGCTTTGAAAGCTTCTGGACTATGAGCGGTTTGTATTATGAGCTGAAGTATCTGAATATGAGTATTTTGAGTTATGCTTTAAACAGAAAAAGGCAGGAATATCCTGCCTTTTTTGCATATTAGACCTATCGTCTCAGATTAAATCAGAGCGCTATAACGTTCTAATCCCGCCTCTAGATCAGCAATCAGGTCATCAACATCTTCTAACCCAATATGAACACGTATCAAGGTACCTTCGAAATTAGGATTGGCAACAGTTCTCAAGCTGTCAAAACTGCTTGGTTCGTTAGCTAGAATCAAACTTTCAAATCCACCCCAAGAGTAACCCATACTAAAATGTGTCATTCCATCAAGTAACGCTGTCGTCGCTTTGATATTAGAGTTGTTTAGTACAAAAGAGAACAAGCCATTACCGCCAGTAAAATCTCGTTTGAAGAATTCATGGCCTGGGCAAGACTCAAGAGCAGGGTGACGAACGTGGTTAACTTCAGGACGAGTCTCTAACCATTTTGCGACCTTCAAGCTGCTTTCTGCGTGTTGGCGTAGACGCACATCAAGAGTACGAATGCCGCGAAGCCCTAAATAAGCATCATCAGGTGAGACACATTGCCCCATCAAGTAACTTTGCTCTCTTAGTTGATCCCAGCATTTCTCATTGGCGACTGCCGTACCTAGCATCACATCAGAGTGACCCACGATGTATTTGGTCGCTGCTTGAATCGAGATATCAACACCAAAATCAAACGGTGAGAAGTTCACGCCAGCCGCCCAAGTATTGTCTAGCATAACGATGATGTCATGTTCATGAGCGATACGCGCTAGTGTTGGAATATCCTGCACTTCCATGGTGACAGAGCCTGGAGACTCAGTAAACAGCACCTTAGTGTTTGGCTTGATAAGGTCTTGGATACCTTCACCAATCGTTGGCTCGTAGTAAGTTGTCTCTACCCCCATCTTTTTCATGATGGTGTCACAGAAATCACGAGTAGGTTCGTAGCAGGTGTCAACCATTAAAATATGATCACCTGTTTCTACAAAAGAGAGAATGGCATTAGAAATGGCGGCCGTACCACACGGGTACAGTGCACAACCCGCGCCGCCTTCTACTTCAACCATCGCATCTTGGAAGGCAAAATGAGTGTTGGTTCCACGACGTCCGTAAAAAAGGGTCTTGTTAGCGCGGTTAATCGTAGCTTTACGCTTCTCTTCTACTGAGTTAAATACGACAGTTGAAGCGCGTTGTACTGGTGGGTTAACAACACCATTGGTCCACTTCTTATCACGACCGGCAGTGATAAGTTTAGTGGTTTTGTTCTCGGACATGCTGTGAATTCCTTATCAATCGGTTATGTCCTATTTAAAACATGCCAAGAGTGTTCAAAGCAAGAGCGGAGCGGGGATTTTTGCGCTTTTCTTACGATTTTTAACCTTTCACTCAGTTAACAGTGAAAGGTTAAAAATGATCGATGGGGAAACAACGAGCCATAATCGACTCATTGCTGGAATTATAGGAGTGGGTTGAACAAGTAGAACAGCCTCTCAAAGAAGCGATTACTAAGGTTTCTTTGCTCCCACTGTTCTAACTCTACAGAGTGGGATGAAGCGATATAAGATTTCTGCAGCTCAGACAGTTTTTGCGTGAAATGCACATCATCCACAGCCAGAGTCACTTCAAAGTTGAGCCACAAACTGCGCATGTCGATATTGACGGTTCCGATCAAGCAAAACTCTTCATCGATCACTACCGATTTGGTATGAAGAAGGCCACCGTAAAATTCATAGATCTTCACGCCAGCTTCAAGCAACTCGGTATAAAACGCACGAGAAGCCCATTTAACCATTAGTGAATCGTTATTGTGTGGAATGATCAGTTCTACAGTTACGCCGCGTTGAGCTGTCATCTTAAGTGTTTCGAGTAAGTCAGCACTTGGCACAAAATAAGGTGTAGTAATACGTACAGAATGATTCGCTTGATTGATGGCGATGGTCAGTACTTGTAAGATCAAATATTCCGGCATGCCAGGGCCAGACGGCACTACTTGAACCGGATGATGTGTCATGATTTCTTCAACTGGGCATTCAGGTATATCAGGGAGAATGCGTTCACCAGTCTCAACTTCCCAATCCCAGCCATGAATAGCGGATAACACATTAACGGTTGGCCCAGTCACTCTGACCATTACATCAATCCACTGACCAACGCCGGAACTTTGTTTGAAGTGAGCAGGATCGACCATGTTCATTGAACCCGTATAGGCGATAGTCTCGTCAATCACAATGATTTTGCGGTGTTGTCTTAAATCTAGGCGACGTAAAAAAATACGCCATGGGCTCACTTCTAGTGCTTGTACGACTTGAACGCCTGCGTCCTTCATCATTGACTGCCAGTGGCTTTTGAAAAAGCGAGGGCTACCGGCTGAATCGAGCAAAACTTTAACATCTACGCCACGTTTTGCAGCGCGAATCAGCGCAGAGGCAACCGAATCGGTCAGGCCACCTGGATGCCAAATATAGAAAACCATCTTGATACTGGTTTGTGCATTTTCTATATCTTCGATAATTGCGTGTAGGATCTCGTTTGGTGAAGATTGCAGCGATAGAGTGTTTCCACTGAGTGCAGGGATGCCCATTCGATTGTTACAAAGCTCGTCAATCTTATGGATAGGGGAGCCGACTTTCCCTGGTTGGTGAAGTTGGCAATCATTCAATTGACGGAACCAGTCGCCGAAAGGGGTAAACATACGATGAGCGCGTTCAGCCCTTTTTCTGCCTAGGTTTAGCTCACCAAAAAGGAAGTAACAAGCTACACCAACAATCGGGATAATGTAGATAACCATTAGCCAAGCAAGAGAAACGCTGACAGAGCGTCGTTTTAGTACAACACGAAACGTCACACCGGCTACGAGAACCCAGTACAAAACAACAGAGGCCAAAGTTAAAAAATGATAAAGCTTATCCACATTGAATACTCGAAAAAAGAGACACTTAGATAGTAATGCTATTTAACGGATATGGGAATTTAAGGAATCAACTATTTACAAAATAGAGCAAAAGATGTAAATAGGTTAAAGTTGTTAAGTTTTGGTCAACTTAAGAAGAAAACGATTGTTTTGTATGAAAAGTCGGCATTTAACCATAAAAATTTACATCTTTAACGAAATTTGTACGGTATGCACTTCCAATTTTATTCTTAAACTGGTTTACTTGCTAGACAACGAGCGTCAATCAAATCTTTTAGGTGTGTAAATTTATTTATACACCTTCCTTTTAAAGACGCCACCCAAAGCAAAACACAACATCACATAACACAAAAGTTTGGAGTACACGTGGCTACTAGTAATACAACCACAACACCCCGCGATACCTGGGGTTCGAAGTTAGGATTCGTAATGGCTGCAGCAGGTTCTGCTGTTGGCTTAGGTAACATTTGGAAATTCCCATACACAGCAGGCGAAAGTGGCGGTGGTGCATTCGTTGCCATTTACCTGTTTTTTGTAATTTTTATTGGTTTCAGTGTCATGCTGACTGAATTTGCGATTGGCCGTCATACGCAAAAATCAGCAGTAGGTGCATTTAAAACAACTGACCGTCGTTGGACGTTCGCTGGTGTTATCGGCGTATTCAGTGGTCTACTTATCATGGGTTTCTACCCAGTAGTAGGCGGTTGGTCAATCGCATACATCGGTAAAATTGCAGGTGGTCTTCTAGACGCACCAGAAGCAATTGGTGATAGCTTTGGTGGCTTTATCTCAAACCCAGTTCAACCACTAATGTGGATGGGCTTATACCTACTACTTAACGTTGTTATCGTTATGAAAGGTATCTCTGGTGGTATTGAGAAAGCAGGTAAGATCCTGATGCCGCTTCTTTTCATTATCCTTATTGTAGTATCAATCAAAGGCATTATGCTTCCGGGCGCGATGGCTGGTCTTGAGTTCCTATTCAGTCCTGACTTCTCTAAAGTAGACAGCAATGTAATCCTAGCCGCTCTAGGTCAAGCATTCTTCTCTCTAAGTCTTGGTATGGGTTGTATGATGACATACGGTTCTTACCTTAAGAAGAAAGAGAACCTAGTTCAGACAACAGCAATGGTAACCGCAATGGATACTGGTGTTGCTATTCTAGCTGGTGTTGCAATGTTCCCTGCAATGTTCGCGTTCGGTATGGAACCTGCAGCGGGCCCTGGTTTAGTATTCGTTGTTGTTCCTCAGCTATTCGCTGAAATGGGCGGCGTAATCGGTCTTCTATTTGCTCTTATGTTCTTCGTTGGTTTGAGTGTTGCGGCACTAACATCTTCAGTATCTCTACTTGAAGTTGTGGTTTCTTACCTAATCGATGAGAAAGGCATGAAGCGTGTAACAGCGGTACTGTCTGCAAGTGTTGTAATGGCGATTCTATGTATCTTCGCTTCTCTATCACTTGGCGGCTTCGGTCCAACACTGTTTGATACTGGCGCGTTCGACATTTTCGACCTACTAACGGATAAGATTTTCCTAGCGGTTGGCGGTATGTTGGTATGTATCTTCGCTGGTTGGAGACTAAACCGTGCAGACCTAGAGAAAGAAATCACTAACGACGGTGAAGTCTCTTTCCCACTATTTGGTCTATGGTACACACTAGTTAAGTACATCATCCCTGTAGCTATCGCAATCGTTGCGTTCATGGGTATCTCTTCTGGCTTCGATAGCGGTAAAGGTGCAATCATGCTACTAGGTATTGGTATCATTGCTGGTTTTGCGCTGATTTCTAAGAAGTTCTAATCGCAAGATAAAGTAATTTAATAAACGGGAGCTCATTAGCTCCCGTTTTTTTATGTCTGGAACTTAATTATCTAAGAAAAATAATCATTAAAGGTATCCGTCTGATAGCCGATATAAATGGAACGAATAGCTGTTAGAGCTATATTTTGATTTAGGTAGGTGTTGTGTGAAATTGTCAGTGAGAAAGAAACTGTATGCCGGTTTTGGCTCTATATTGGCGGTGCTTGTCACGTTAGTCAGTATTGTATGGATAGAAGTTATTGGCGCTCATAGAAGTGCTGATGAGATCAGAATGGACGATGTACCGGGCACTGTTACCTATCTTGTTCTGATAGATGAAGCTGGAGATGTCTACCGAGATGCGCTGGGTGCGATCATTCAGGTTGATAACGCGCTGAACGATTATCGAACCAATAAGAACGAATTTGCTCAAGCTATCGAGCAGGCTAAGCGTTTGGAGAGTAGAGGTTCGGAAGACCACCGCCGTATTCAGCGAATTGAAGACTTGATGGGGCGTTTCACTCAAGAGTTTGAATCAAAGCTTGTGCCGAAGATCAATGATGAAGCTGCGCTACTAGCCAATATTCAACAGCTACGATCTTTGTATGAGAGCAATCTTATCCCTATTGAGAACTTACTGGATCAAGCGTCAGCAAGTGAGCGCGCAGATACAGAACAGTCACTACTGACACTAACCGACACGTTTACTACCATCGAGCGCACCATCATGGTGTTGTCTGCTATTGCGATTGTCTTTGGTTGTGTGATTGCGTATCTATTGTCTAGCTCTATTACCAATCGTCTTACTCGTGTAGAACAAGTAGCACGACGTGTAGCAAATGGTGACCTAACGGCAGGCGACATTATTGATGATTCTGGTGATGAATTGGCTGAACTGGCTAAGTCGATTAACCAGATGCAGAAATCACTAGTAGACCTATTAGGTTCAATCTCGTCTGTGACTCACCAAGTCCAATCGGTGACAGGGGAGCTCTCTTCTATTAGCCAAGACATCGTTACTGGTGCATCAGCTCAAGCAGACAAAGCTAACTTGATTGCAACGGCTGCTGAAGAGCTAAGCTTGACCATTTCTGAAGTGGCGCAGCAAGGTACTTCAACTTATGAAGAAGCACGTCGCTCAGAAACCTCTGCAGAAGATGGCCGCAACGTGATTGTTGAGATGGTGGCGAGTATTCAACAAGTGTCGACTCAAATGAGCGATATGTCGTTGCAAATGAATACTCTAGGTTCTCACGGTGAGCAGATTGGTAGCGTTATCAAGGTAATCGAAGACATTGCTGAGCAAACTAACCTGTTAGCTCTTAACGCTGCAATTGAAGCGGCACGTGCAGGCGAGTTTGGTCGTGGTTTTGCTGTGGTAGCCGATGAAGTGCGAGCGCTAGCAGAAAGAACAACCAAAGCGACACGAGAAGTCTCGGGCATCATTCAATCGATTCAATCGGGCACTCAAGAAGCGGTGACTTACACTCAAGATAACTGTCGTTTAGTTGAGATTGGTGTTGAGCAAAGCTCAGGTGCTGTTTCGGCTCTAGAAGCGATTGTGAGCGGTGCGGGCAATGTACAAAGCATGGTTAACTCTATTGCGACTGCGGCAGAAGAACAGACGGCTGTGACCAAAGAAATTGCAGCGGACATTACCGCGATTAGCGATATCTCTGAGCAATCTCTGCAGCTAGCAACTCGTAGCTCCGAAAATACATCAGGCTTGAACGCTAAGGTTGCTGAGCTAGAAGCATTAGTTGGTAAGTTTAAACTGGGGTAAAGCGGTAGCTTGGTTCTATTTACCTATTGGTAATCGAGTAAAGACCACGCACTGATCGCTAGTTGCTGAAAAGAAGCCCAACGATTCAATATTTATTGAGTGAGTTGGGCTTTTTCGTAGCTGGAATCTGGGTTCAGACGAGGTATACTCCACGTTCTACAATGGAGCTAGCCTTTAATGTTCGATATTCTTCTGAACCACTCTGATTTTTTACTTATCAATAAGCACCCTGGAGTCAGCGTCCACAAAGACGATGGCGATACCATGTTGCTTCAAGAAGTTGCTAAGGCAATTAATGAGCCTAAGCTGTATCTCGTTCATCGACTAGATAAAATGACTTCGGGCATTCTGCTGCTGGCAAAAAATGCGTCGGCGGCGAGCGAGCTTTCACAGCTATTTGCAAAGCGTGAAGTAGAGAAATACTACCTTGCGATCGGTTCTAAGAAGCCAAAGAAAAAGCAAGGTTTGATCTCAGGAGACATGGAGCGTTCACGACGCTCAAGTTGGAAACTTCTGACATCCAAAGAGAGCCCTGCGATTACTCAATTTTTATCAGCAACGGCTGAACCCGGTGAGCGTTTGCTTTTATGTAAACCCTATACGGGGCGAACTCACCAGATCCGTGTCGCGATGAAGTCGATTGGCTCAGCCATTGTTGGTGACCCTATTTATAATCCATCGAGTGAGGCTGACAGAGGTTATCTGCATGCTTTCGCGATTCGATTTATCTATCAATCACAAGCCTACGAATATGTCTGCGATCCAAGAAGCCTAAACTCCTTGGGTGAGAAGTGGCATCAGGAAACCGTGTCGAACGGTTTGGACAGTAGGCTTGAACCTTGGTCATTAACTTGGCCAAAGCTAAACACTAAGTGAGTGAAATAATGGAAGCATCAGCTTTACCTCTGTTTTTTAGTCATATTGAACAGCAACTTAATGAAGTACCAAACGAGCTACGCCGTATTTTCCACGGGCGCGGTAAGTTTTGGCCTGGTCTAGAGCAACTGACATGTGACTGGGTTGATGGACAACTACTGGTTAACGTGTTTAAAGAAGTAGACGATGAATTCTTGTCATCTCTTAAAGTCGGATTGGTTGAACTCACCAACAAAGATATCTGGCAATCAAAGCAGGGCACAAGCATTGTTCTGCAACACCGTTATGCCGATGGCGCGCCTTCAGAGGTTCTATGGGGCGAGTTGAATGACTCTCCGGTTGTGGTTGAGCACGGTCTTAAGTACCAATTAGACATTGGCCGTAATCAGAACTTCGGTTTGTTCCTAGACATGCGTAATGGCCGTCAGTGGGTACAAGATAATGCCAAGGATAAGAACGTTCTTAACCTGTTCGCATACACTTGTGGTTTCTCTGTTGCGGCTATCGCTGGTGGCGCTCGTCAATGCATGAACGTGGACATGTCACGTGGCTCGCTAAACAAAGGCCGCGATAACCACCGTCTGAATGAACACGATATGCGCTCGGTTAACTTCCTTGGCTACGATATTTTTAAGTCGTGGGGAAAAATCAAGAAGGGCGGCCCTTACGAGCTCGTTATCATCGATCCGCCTTCGTTCCAAAAAGGCAGCTTTGCTTTAACTAAAGATTACAAAAAGATCTTACGCCGTTTGCCGGAGCTTCTAACGGAAGGCGGTGAAGTGATTGCGTGTGTGAACTCACCAGCAGTCTCACCAAACTTCCTGATTGAGACGATGGCAGAAGAAGCACCAAGCGTTGAGTTCATTGAGCGTCTGGACAACCCGCCTGAGTTTGTCGATGTCGACCTTGATTCAAGCCTAAAGGTTCTTAGATTTCAAAAACTTAATTGATATATCTTGATTCGATAGTGAAAAATAAGCCCCACCCTAAATTTAGGGTGGGGCTTATTTTTCTTCGAAGCAAAAGTTTAGAGTTATCACCCTACTTGATTTTATTTTAGAGCTCACGTGTTGTTTTTTTGTGATGGATGCCTCATGTTTGTAACAATTAAAACTTGGTCAAACCTTAGTCATATACGCCTGGTTTATGTGTGCTTGATAACTTATTGTGCGCATTTTAAACTTTCCCTGATTACAAATTAACCCCTATTGATTTAAGTGTTATTAATTTAATGGTTTTGTTTGATGTTGGTTCATTTTAAATACTTATTTTTCGACAATTATAAACTGTTAATAATTTGTCTGTAATCATATAAATGAGTAATATCTTGTTAACTTTATTTACGGGGTGAAATTCCGTATGAAAACAATCAAACTACATGGAAAATTAACTATGCTTACAAAACTATTCGTTAACACCAAAATCGCGCTAGAAAACTACAAAAATAACGAACAAGGTGTGACAGCTATTGAATATGGTCTAATTGCGGCTGCTACCGCGGTTGTTATTGGTGCTGCTATGACCCCTGTTGGCGCTCAACTAAAGTCAATTTTTAACGATGTTATTACTGCTTTAGGTGGTACAGCAATTTCTTAAATTATGATCTTAGAATACGGGTGGCTAGTTATCTTAGCCACCATTTCTCTAATTATAATGTATAAAGACGTTAAAAATAGAACGATTTCCAACCTGGAATGTATTCTTGTATTGATAGTGGTCTTCCCTTTTTTTTTGTTGTATGGGGAATCCATCTCATTACTTTACGCTTTAAGCATTGTTGTTATTGGTGTGGTTCTCAACCAATTGTCTATCCTTGGTGCTGGTGATACAAAGTTATTAGCAGTTTACTCATTCGCCATCAGACCTGATTATTTATGGCCGATATTGTTCTTAATAGTATGTATCGGTGGCTTATTATCAGTGGTGTATTACGTATATGGGCGATTAACCAATATAGAAGAAGCAAAGCAAAGAGGAGTTCCTTATGGCGTTCCTATTTGTATTGGCAGTTATTTAGGTGTGCTAGCCTCGTTATAAGGTCAACAAAGTGAAAAAAAACATCATTCTTGGTATGGCAGTCATCGCTATATTATTTGGCTTATATGGTTTGGCTGGTAGCTTATCGAAACAAGATCATGAGTCGACAACGATCAAAGAAAAAGAAGAAGTGACGGTCCAGGTATGGACACTTTTAGAAAATGTAACAAAAGGTCAACATGTTGAGCGTAGCCAACTAAAGCTACAACGTATTCCTGAAAACGAAGCAAACACAAAAGGTGTCGTAAGCGACATTGATTTAGACTTTGTTCCAGGCTCTGTTTATCGACAAAATATTATCGAAAATTCAGTGGTATTCCCTGAACTAATAATTAATCCTGAGCAAGATGGTTACGTAGAGTTGGTTATTGCACCAAATCGCGTTCCATATGCAATTAAAACGGAAGCCGAATCAGTAGTTGGTGGAATCATAACGCAAGGCACTTTGGTCGATATACTCTCTATTTCGACGCCAGATACTTTATTAGTGGAAACATCAAGTAACCGTAAGAACTCGGTGTCTGTGACTCCTATAGTTATGGGAGTTAAAGTCCTTCAAGTCAATAAGCAGCTTATTGAAGCAAGCAGAACCTTACCTGAATCGACTGAAATCCGATTGATTGTTGAACTTACTCGCAACCAAGTCGCCAAATTAACAATTGCCAAACATATTTCGTCATTGGAAGTTCATAAATCGATTGGTGAATACCAAAAATCAGACTTGCAGGCAGATGCAGGGGATGTTTTACCGGGCTTTAAATCGATCGTTGAGTTTAGAGCAAATCAAATCGTTGTAAATTAAAGCTTAGGTTACTATGCGTTTAACATTTTTTAAATGGCTACTTTGTATGTTTGCCAGCACTCTATCATGCTCAGGATTTGCTCAATCCATCACAAATTTATCTAAAGGTGGGATGCAAACTATTACGGTTCTAGCTGATATCCAATCAGTTTTTATTTCTGACCCTGAAATTGCGGATTATCAAGTAATAGATGAACGTAAAGTGGTTGTCTTCGGAAAAAAACTTGGGCGAGCATCGTTAGCTATTTATGGTGAAGAGGGTAAAACATTGGCTTCTCGGAAGATCTGGGTTAACCCGAGTCTCGACCATATTCAACAACAAATACAAATATTGCACCCAAATGCGCAAGTCATCGCAGCAAATATTGGGGAACAAGTTGTTTTATCCGGAGTTGTTGCAACCGAAAACGAGCGCGACAAAATTAATGAGTTAGTTGGTACTCTTTTGGAAAAATCAAAAGAAGAGTACAAGCTAGAGTGGGACCTCGGTGATGACGAAACTCAAGAAATACTATTTATGAAACGCAACTATTTCGAAGGGGTTGTAAACAACATCGAAGTTTCGACGGTAAAACAAGTAAATGTGAAGCTGTCAATTGCAGAGGTATCACATTCATTTCTTGAAGAATTTGGTGTGAGCTATGGAAGTGAAGGTGCCGGGGTTGGTGTTTTTGTCGACAAGCTGACGAGCTTTAGTGCTTCTGACATTGTCTCTGTAATCACTGCGATTGGTAACGATACGGTAGGTCAAATCCTAGCTGAACCAAACCTTTCGGTTATTTCTGGTGAAACTGCGAGCTTTTTAGTTGGTGGTGAGCTTCCCGTTGTTACTGTTGTCGATGGCACAACCAATGTTGAATACAAAGAATTTGGTATTCGTTTAGAGTTGGCAGCCAAAGTTCACGATGACGATAAAATCACGTTGGCCCTAATGCCGGAAGTCAGTTCATTGGACACTCAATACAGTAATGAAACGTACGACCTGCCAGCACTAAAAACACGTCGAGCTAGAACAACAGTACAACTTGGTGATGGGAAAAGCTTCGTTTTAGGTGGCCTACTGAGTACCGAAGACAAAGAGTCATTGAGCAAGGTCCCATTCGTAAGCGAAATCCCTGTGTTGGGGGCCTTATTTAGAAATACGGGAACTGAGCGAAGTAAAACAGAATTGGTAATCGTCGCAACTGTGAATTTAGTGAAGCCAATCGAACCTAACCAAATACAACTGCCTACGATGAGAAAGACAACAACTTTGGAGCGTTTTTTCGTTATCGAAAATCAATATGAGCAAGCGAGCTCGATTTGGACTCAGGAAGTGTTGGCTTCAGGAGGATTCCAAAAATGATTATTAAAATGCATTTAAAGGCTCTATTTGTCGGTGTACTTGTTGTCGTTTCGAGTGGATGTGCGGAAAAGGTCCAAGAAAGGCGCGGTCAGTCGATTGAAGTCATACCCGTTGAACATACATACTCGTTTATCATAAAGAAAACAGGTCAAACAAAAGTAGAAGTATTTGAAATTATTGATGAAAATCTTGATGTACTGATTGAGAAAGGTAGCCAATTAGTCTGGCGCACACAGCAAGGAAAGCAACTAGCAGACCTTGCGGCTGAGTATATGAGAAGTAAAGGAGTCAACAGTAAGCTGATTTCCTTAGAAGGAACTGATACGCCTAACGAACGCCTATTTGATTTAACATTACGCTACACCCAATACAAAACTGTAACGAAGGTTTGTACCTATGAATCGATAGGTCGCTTTGGATATGGAGAAACCGGATGTTATGCTGATAATGCAAGATGGCAGTCCATGGTTAACCCTGAAAAAATGCTAAATAGTGTGCGATAGACGGTGATGACATGTTTGATCTTGTAGATATTTTAAAAACAAAAGTAGAAGAAAAAGTCGTGGTGCAAGAACAGATAACGTCTGTATTGTTCCACCAAACACAAGAATGTATTGATCTTGTTGAAGAAGCTTTTCGTTTTGAAGGAATTGTTCCTCCGTCAATGCTTAATAATTCAGATGAAAACATCAAACAACACGTACGTGAAGTTAATGTCGAAATTGCTATCGTAGAGTTGAATGTGACTGAAAGCGTCACTGAAGATATGAAGCGAATCAGTCATTTATTACCGAATAGTGCGTCAGTTATTGTCGTTGGTAGTGAAGATGCCATTTCGACTATACGTAACCTAAAAGAGATGGGATTTTATTACGTATTTTGGCCTATCTCTAAGACTGAATTAATCGATTTTGTTCGAAATGTTGATAATAATAGAAAGAAGAATAGCGGTTTAGGTAAGGACAGGACTGCAAAAAAAGTTGCGGTTTGGGGAACAAAGGGTGGTGTAGGAGCCACAATGTTAACGGCTGAAATAGCTTATGAACTCAGTGCGAAAAAGAAAAGTACCTGCCTTATTGTGGATCATGACTTCCGAGGTGGAAACCTTGATATTTTCCTTGGTGAAAAGCAGTTTCAGAAAAAGTCTGTCGCTCCAGGCGCGCTCACTACTGATTTAGACGTGAGTTATGCTAGTAGCATGCTTAAAAAAGTTAATAGCATGCTAGCTGTTTTAGCTGTTGAGTCAGAAGACTTAAATGAACTTGAGCTCAAAGAATATGCTCGTGCTATGTCCAAACAATTGGCTGGGCAATATAACTTTATTTTAGAGGATTTATCGCGTTCTTCTAATACTAAAACTGACCTAAAGTATATCGCTGAAAATAATGACATTATTACATTGGTTTTAGAACCGACTATATCAAGTGTCCGCGAAACAAAGCGTGTATTAGCTTCATTGGAATACCTAAACTCAAGAGCTCGATGTATCGTTGTTGTTAATTATACGATGGTGGAAAAATCGGCAACAATTTCCTTAGATGAAATCAAACAGTTCTTAGGTCGAAATGTTGATGTGGTTTGTCCTAACGAGATTCAAGTTGGCAAGATGGTTTTAGAAGGTAAACATATTTATCAACTGGGTCTTCCTATTAGTCAAAGCTTAAATCGATTAACGTCAATGCTTCTAGGCGAGAACGCTAGTAATACTGATGCCTCGCTGCTGAAAAAGCTCTTTAAGAGGTTTAAATAATGGATCAAGCTAAATCTAACTACATAGCTATCCGTAACCAAATATTTGAAGCTCTAGACGCTGAAGCTGTCCATTCATTGTCGAAGGAGGCTCTAAGCAAGCAGTTGACTAGCGCGGTTGAAATGCTAATTGAAACTCACAGCTTTTCTGTTGCGACTGTTGTCAAGAATGAATATGTTCGAAGTCTGGTTGATGAATTACACGGTCTAGGCCCACTGCAAAAGCTGATGGATGATGACTCTATTAGTGACATCATGATTAATGGCTACAACAATGTGTTTATCGAAAGAAACGGCATTGTTGAAAAAGCACCTGTAAGTTTTATTGACGAGGCTCAACTTCTACAAATAGCAAAGCGTATTGCTAGTCGAATTGGTCGCCGTGTCGATGATTCATCACCGACTTGCGATGCACGCTTGCCGGATGGTAGCCGCGTTAATATTGTTACACCTCCCATCGCGATTGATGGTACATCCGTCTCTATCCGTAAGTTCAAAAAACAGAGTATAGACCTAGGGCAGTTAGTGGATTTTGGGGCGATGAGTCCTGAGATGGCGAAAGTGCTTATGATTGCTTCTCGTTGTAGGTTGAATATATTAATTTCAGGCGGTACAGGCTCGGGGAAGACGACGATGCTAAACGCGTTATCTCAATATATTTCTGAGAAGGAGCGGATTGTTACCATAGAAGATGCAGCTGAACTGAGGCTTCTTCAACCCCATGTCGTTCGATTGGAAACTCGAACAGCAGGTATTGAAGGTACCGGTGCAATTACACAACGAGATCTCGTTATTAACTCACTTCGTATGAGGCCGGACCGAATAATCATGGGTGAGTGTCGTGGTGGAGAAGCATTTGAAATGCTTCAAGCTATGAATACCGGCCACGATGGTTCCATGTCTACTTTACACGCGAATACACCTAGAGACGCGATTGCTCGAGTAGAGGCTATGATCATGATGGCTACAAGTAGCCTTCCATTGGAAGCAATACGCAGAACTATTGTAAGCGCAGTCGATCTTGTCATACAGATTAGCCGCCTCCACGACGGTAGCCGGAAAGTGATGAGCATTACGGAAGTGGTTGGTATTGAAGGTTCGAATGTAGTGCTAGAGGAAATATTTAAATTTCAGCCGATGATTCAAAGTGAATCAGGCAAGGTCTCTGGTCGGTATGTTACCGCCGGTATGATGCAACGTTCCGTTCTGGTCGAGAAGGCAAAATTTTTTGGTTTAGAAGAGCAGCTTAATAGTGCATTTAGGGTTGGAGAGCCAGCGTGATTTATTGGTTAGCTTTGATATTTGGCGGAGCTGTAATGCTTATAGCGTTTTGGCCATCCACAAAAAAAGAACGTCACCAGTATTTAATGGAAGCTAATAAAACGCTCTATATAGAATCTATTGACGAATCTCAGCAAGCTGTAAATTTGAATGCTCTATCAAGTCAAACTTTGGTTCAAAAATGCAAAAGTAAGTTTGATAATGTAGTTCGTCAGCTTGGTCAATACGCCATGATAAAACTATTAGGGTACTTAGGTTTTCTTATTGTTTTTAGCAGTGTACTTAATCAGAAAATGATTAAAGTGGATGGTCAAATAGTAACACTTTCATTGGTTATTATTGGTCTATTCATAGGTTATCAATGGTTGCAGAATCGCGAACAAAGACGTTTTGAAGAAGCATTCCCCGATGCTTTGAGTATGCTGGCAAGTGCAGTAAGCTCCGGAGAGAGTATTACTCATGCGATTATTTACGTAGGTAAAACCCTAGAAGGTGAAGTGGGGAAAGAATTTAAGAAAATGGGGGAGCGCTTACAGGTAGGAGAATCGGTAGACTCTGTATTTAGAAAGTCGATTCAACGCTTCCCTTATCCTGCTTTTTACTTTTTTGTTATTACTCTTAGAGCAAATATGCAGAGGGGTGGACAGTTAAAACAAGTTATTAATAGGTTGAATCGCTTAATGTTTGATTCTAGATCTATTGAAAAGAAAAAGATGGCGATGACTTCAGAAGCTCGAATGTCTGCGAAAATTGTTTCGGCTATACCTATAGGCTTTATGTTTTTCATGCAATTTATCAGCCCGCAAAATTTTGACTTTGTAATGAATGACCCTGCAGGCAAGCCGATTCTTTATTATGTTCTGGCTAGTGAGTTTATTGGTTTGCTCATTGTTTGGTCCCTAATGAAAAGTGTAGAAAAGTAATGCAAACGCAAACGTTAATTTTTGTCTTTCTTGTTCTGCTATTCGCGTGTTTATCCTATCTATTTTTTAAGGTATACACCGAGATAGGTCGGCGAAGAATGCTTAATAAATTTTCACTTTTCGATGAACCTAAAGCCGAGGTGAGGAAAGGAGAAGGTTTAGATAATCTGTTTGATAACCTGTCATCGACTTTAACATCGTCAAAAGATGATATTGATAAAAAGTTAGATGACGCGGGGATTTATAATTCTAATATCTCGCAGTATTACATGCTAACCAAGTATGTGGTGGCCTTTTTGGGATGCGTTATTATTTACATACTGCTATCTAGGTTTGAATTTATACTTAACCAAATTATTGCAATGCTGGCCATTTGGTTTGTTTTGTGTGTCATTGCACCTGACAGTTACTTAGCGGTAAGGCAAAAAGCATTAAGACGAAAAATATCGAATCAATTACCATACCTTCTGGACCTGATGGCTATTTGTATCCAAACAGGAATGACTTTGGAGTCAGCTATGAGTTATTTGTCGCATGAGATGGAAGGGTTTGACAAGGATTTATCCTATCAACTAAATAAAATCAATGAACGTACTAAAATCGTAACTTTGGATATAGCGCTAGATGAATTTTATAATAGGATACCCACTCATGAGGTAAGAAGCTTTATTATGACTCTAAAACAAAGCCTAAAGTATGGGTCTTCAATCTTTGATGTGCTTACGACTCTCGCTTCAGATATAAGAGAAGTTAACATGTTAGGAGTCGAAGAGAAAATCGGTAAACTAGCAGCAAAAATGTCTATTCCACTAATCCTTTTTATTATGATGCCGATCGTTATTCTGATTACGGCTCCGGGGATAATGAGAGTTATGGCCAATGTATAAAATAGTAATAGTGATAATTTTATCTTATTTTGTTTTTGGGTGTGCTAACAGTAGTTTGGATAGTAAATTGTCCGAATCCAAAGAATCAATATTAATCGAAACGAATAACTATCCAAAATTAATAGCTTATTATAAAGGTCAATTGAAAATTAAAGAAAGTGATTCAACTAGGATAAAGCTAGCAGAAGCATACGCGAATAATGGTGATTATGAATCTAGCTTATTTGTGATAACTCGTGTCAGAGAAAAAGAGTCGAATGTAAAAGCAATCGTTGTTGAGTGCAACGCATTGTTTGAGATCGGTAATATTAGAAAGGCTGAATTGTGCCTTCTGAGGGCAAATGAATTAGATAAAAACAACCCTGAAATTGAGAATCAATTAGGCATAACCTATGCGTATTTAGGTTATATAAAAAAGTCGAAGTACTATTTTGAACGATCTAGGGAGCACTTTGTTGATGATGTGAAAATCAAGAATAACTTAGCGATGGTTTCTATGCTTGAGGGGGATTTTGAACATGCAGCTTCTCTGCTTCTGCCTATCTATATTAAAGGGGCAAGTAATGAGAAAATCGAGACTAATCTTGTCTTCTCTTTAGTGAAAATTAATCAAATAGATTCAGCGAAAAAAATCCTAGCTAGTCGTTATTCAGAAAAAGAGTCATTTCAGATCATAAATGATATCAAAAGTAGCCAGTCTGTAAACTCGCCCATAATATAGGTGGTTTTATGCGAAAAACGAACAATAGAAAAAAGCACTTGGGCATTGCATCTATCGAGTTTGCTTTGTCATTTATGGCGTTTTGGTTGATGTGTATTACTTGGGCTGAGATGGGCTACATGTCTTATGTGTCCTCGGTAAGTGACTATGCAATCTCCGAGTCAGTAAGAGATGCAAAAGTTGTTATTCAAGATTCTAGCACTAGAGGTGAATCAGGCTCTACTACTGATTTTATGCAGTCATTTAAAAATTCGATTCAAGCACAGGGATCTCTTTGGGGAGAGATGATTGACCCTAATAAATTCAGGCTTTCTATTCAATATTTGGATGATATTCAGGCTTTGTCATCATATAAAGGAGAGTGTGAAATTCAAGATGACAGTTTATATGAGTTGGAGTGTGGGGAGCCTGTGAATAGCGTCATGGCTGTATATCGAATTGATTATGACTTTAAACCTATGTTGTCGTTTTTAATTGACACGGAGGCTTTATTCTCACGTGAAGTTATCGTGATTCAGGAGTACGAGCGTGATCAATTTAAGATATAGACAGGCCGGAACGTTCTCTGTTGAATTTGCATTACTAGGTGTTGTTTTTGCAGCACTCTTAATATTGACAGGAGACGTCATTATAAAGCTATCAATACAAGGGAAGTTGGACCGTTTGTCTTATTCTCTTGTGAATGTGCTAAAAGAAAGAACTCAATTGTATGGTAAGAATGATAACACTTTAACAACGAATGATGCCAAAGCACTATATAAGGTCGCGAAAAACTCTTTGAAACGTACTACCGGAAATTACAGCCAAGCTAATTTGTCAGGTACATTCGAAATGCTAAGTTTTGACTTAAATGGCAACTCAAATACTACGACGGTCAAGCGCGGAGGAGGCTGTACCTTGACAGAAACCATTCAGGGTCTTCAAGCATTATCTATGATGACGTCATGGGGAAGAAGAGCCACGTTGTATCGAGTAACTCTTTGTTATGAGACAGATAATTGGGCTGGTGAGCTATTCGAGACCGACTTCACAACAGTTCAATCTTCTTCTGTCATGATGGGTAGGTAGTATGCGTCAGTCGTTAAACAAACAGAAAGGACATGCTGCGATACTATTTGCTTTACTCATCCCCGGCTTTTACGGTTTGTTTGCATTAGGAATCGATGGTGCCAGAGCTATACAAAATCGTGCTCGTCTGGGAGATGCTGCTGAAGTAGCTGCACTCGCACTTTCTGCGCAAAATAGCACAAGTTCACAGCATAATACTGCACTAGCTCGTTTATATGTAGATGCCTATATACGAGATAAAGAAACAAATGTGCCTATGAATATCGTTAGGACGGAGTGTCAGTTGACGGATCAAACTCAATGCGAAGGCGGTGCGAGGTATAGTCAGTATGATATTTCTATAACTACCACGCATGAATCTTGGTTTCCCGGTAACGATAATTTTGTCGGCTTAGATGAAATGTATTCTGTAAGTCATGCTGGTACAGCGAGAAAATATCAAGGTGACTCCATTGATATTGCATTCGTGACAGACTTTTCGGGTTCAATGGATTATGGGTGGGGTACAAAGAGAAAATATCAAGAGGTACAAGATATTATTTCGAACGTGCTCGTTGAGTTGGATAAATTTAACCAAGAAAGCGCCTCACCCGACGAGCTTAATAAGGTTACCTTAGTTCCCTTTGCTTCATATTCGGTCGATGCGGTTGGTGATCGGTGTAATGGTAGTTGGAGTAAAAGAAAAATATATTATTCAGACCAAATTGTGTACGGGGGGAACGATAAGCAGAGTGCGAAAAATACAGTTGCAGATTTATGGCAAGTAAAAGAATCCGATGAGCGCTGTGATTATGTTACTAATTATGATTATTATACCACCCCACTGACGTCTGATTTAAACAGTATTGACAATGATATTAAAAGTTTTTCACCTGAGGGAGGAACAGCTTCTTATCAAGGTATTATGCGAGCAGCACAAATCTTAAAGGCGACAAATACACCAAACCCTCGGCGGTTGATCGTTATTCTTTCTGATGGAGACGACAACAATTCGGATATGGCTAGTGCTTTGGTGGAGGAGGGGATGTGTACTGAAATTATCGACGGGCTGAGTTCTGACAGAACTGTTTCTGGGCGTCCAGTGACGGCACAGCTCGCTTTGATTGGCTTCACTTATGATGTTAATGACAATAGAGCTTTAGCTGACTGTGTTGGTGAAAGTAATGTTTACGATGCCTCCAACCCAGACGAACTGTTGGAAATTATTCTAAACCTGATTTCAGAAGAAATTGGACATATCAAGTAGTAGGAAAGTTCATGAATCCACTAAAGTATTTATCTATCGCTCTTTTTTTCTTCGTGTATAGCGCGGCGAGTATAGCCAAAGAGAAAGAAGTTATGTTTAACGAGTATTGTGCAAAAGAAGGGATGGATATTGAGCGCTCTGTTAGAGTGGGAGCTCCTATCTCTATTATCCCTAATGCCGGACCTTTCAACATGCTTGAAACGACGAGTAAACACGAACTTAATAAAGACTTGCGTCAGTTTTTGATTGGCGAGGTCGGCGTCAGCAAAGGTTGTAGCGAGTTTCTAATCCTTAACGGTCAGTTAGAAAATGGAAGGCAAGATGACCCTCTAGCAAAAGTTTACTTTTCTTTCGACCGGTCTCAGTTAACAGACTCTTCTCTCTATATTCTGGATAAAATTGTAAAGTTAGCATCGTTGTCTAGTAGTAAGTTTTTGCTCGAAGGTCATACTGACAGCGTAGGAAGTTCTGATTACAATCTAGCACTTGGAGAACAGCGTGCAAATTCAGTAGCGTTTTATCTTCAATCAAAAGGGGTTGAAGGAATTAGCATTTTATCGAGTGGCGAATTAGCACCTGTAGACACTAACTCCACAAGTCAGGGGCGAGCGAATAACCGACGTGTCGAAGTGATGGTAAATTAGATTCAACAAAATAAAGGATACAATTATCGATTGTATCCTTTCTTGGTGTCCTAATTTATTTTGAGTGTCTGGAACCCAAAATAAATACGCATGAACGTGGTTAGCCAACAAGCTGCACCAAAGGTGTAAGCGATAGCCGCAAAGTGTTGAGGCCAAATACAGAAAGCAATGAAACAAGCGATGGTTTCAGTGCCTTCGGTTAGCCCTGACATGTAGTACAGAGACTTATGCTTATAGACTGGGTTTTCGATGCCTCGCTTGCCTGCCATAACCGCAAACGCTAAAAAGCTGCTGCCAGTGCCGATAAAAGAGAAAATCAAAAATGCACCGGCAATGGCGTTGTGTTCTGGGTTGGCGATAACAAAGCCAAAGGGGATTAATGAGTAGAAAAGAAAATCGAGGCTGATGTCGAGGAAACCGCCCGCATCACTAATACCTTGGATTCGAGCCAAGGCTCCATCAAGCCCGTCGCAAACCCTGTTAAATACAATAAACCCTAACGCCCATTCGTATTGTTGAAATGCCAATGCTGGAAACGCTAAACATCCAACCAGAAACCCAAACAGGGTGGTTTGGTTGGCTGTGATGCCGAATCTATTAAGTAGTTTGGCTGATTGATTTAATGGCCACTTAATGATCTTAATAGAGTACTTATCCAGCATGGTTACTTCTCCATGGCCAAGACAGAACTTTTGCCCCTTGAGGCACATCGGTTTGGTCGTGCGTCACCATTAATGTCGGAATATTCGCTTTAGTGAGTTGCTCAAATACCCAGTCGCGAAACTGGGCTCTGAGTTCTTGGTCGAGCTTACTAAACGGCTCATCAAGCAACGCCAATTTCGGTTTCGCCAATAGCATACGAGTTAAGCTAATTCTCGCTCGCTGGCCGCCAGATATTTGGTCGGGAAATGACTCAGCCAAGCGGGTCAGTTCAATGTCTTTTAACGCTTCCATTGCTTGTTGTTGACGATCTGAACCCTTAACCGAGTTTGGTAAGGAAAAGGCCAAGTTCTCCCATACTTTTAGGTGTGGAAATAACAAGTCGTCTTGAAACAGAATACCAACTTCACGCCGATGTGATGGGAGATCGTCTAGTTGAATATCGTTCAAAATAACGGTGCCAGAGTATGAGAACTCGTCATTCAGGTGACCCGCGATGGCATCTAACAAAGTCGATTTTCCGCAGCCGCTTGGCCCCATCAGCGCCAATATTTGGCCTGATTCTAATGTTACGTTTAGCGCTGAAAACAGCGATTCGCCACCGTTTTTATGGATGGCGAGGTCGTTGAGGTGCAGACTCATTAGTAAGAAAACCTTTAAAAGTAAGACGGCGATATCTAAGTTGAAGTCGGCTGACTAATATCGCTAAAGAGAAAAAGAACAGAGGCAACAAGGCCTGCCAAATGGCATAAATTGCGGTTACCCTGCGGTCGAAACCACTGGTTAGGGCAACGGCTTCTGTGGTGATGGTGCTAATACGGCCCGCGCCGAGCATTAATGTTGGAAGGTATTGGGCCAAACTCACGCTGATCCCGACCGCCCAAGCAAAGGCAATCGCAGGAAGCAAGATTGGTAGTTTGATCGAATACCAACTCTGAAATGGCGATTTACCTAGGCTCAGCGAGGCTTTAATCAACCCATCATTGAAGCTTTTCCACGGGCCATCCAAAGACAGGTACACAAACGGGAAAGCAAAGAAAACATGCGCCCAAATCACCCAGAACTCATAGGCACTACTGCCGATGTAGAGGGTCGTGACTTGCATACCAAACAACACTGAAAGCTGTGGTATTAGCATTGGAATAGCGATAATGAAGCCCGGAACTTGCCACTTGTATTTGATTCTGTATTCGTGAGCAACCAGCGCAAGCAACAAAGCGATTGAAGCAGCAATCAGACCAATCCATAAGCTTTGACCAACGGTGCTCATGATGCCTTCCCACTCGAACTCCCAGAAGCGCGTGCTGTAGCGGCTCGGCAGTAAATCAGGGAAGCGCCAACGCTGAGCAACGCTCCAAATTACCATTAAAGGAATGATCAGCAGTGAAAGGCTAGCAAGGACAGTGAATACCGTTTTCCCCGGAAGGTTTGCCCCTGTTCTTCCGGAATACTGCCAAGTTCGAAAGTACTTAAGAACCGCCCATTCAACTAAACGCGCCAAGGCGATGATCAACGAAGCTAAACCAAACAAAACGATGGCACCAGCAGCAGCTCGCGGAAGTAGGTTAAGATCCGGATCGTTGAACCATTGCCATACCAAAACGGCAAAGGTCGGCGGGTTGGTTGGGCCTATGATCAAAGCAATATCGACAACCGAGACACTGTAAGCGAGTACCGCCAGCATTGGGAAACGAAGCTTAGTAAACCATTGTGGGAAAATACATTTCCACCAGATCTGAGCGCGGCTGTAACCGAGCGATGCACTGACCTTGGTGATACGCTCTACATCAATTTGCTGAAGTATCGAAATGCTCATCAGCAATAAGAAGGGGACTTCTTTGAGTGCGAGCATAATAATTAAGCCGAACGCGTATGGGTCTTTCACCAATAACGCCAATTCAGAGCTGGTAGCCGATTCGCCGAGCAAGTGATGTACCGCTCTTGCGCCAAGCCCCGTTGGACTAAACAGAAAAGCAAAGCCGATAGCGAAAGCTACATGTGGAATGGCAAGCATTGGCGATAGCGTAAACTCAATCCTTCTCCAAAACTTGTTTCCCCAAGAGGCTTGAAGAATACAAAAGGTCAGGAAGCAGGCTATATAGCTGCTTGCAATTGCTGAACCTAGGCTTAAGCCAATAGAGTGCCAAGCCCCTTCCCATTGAAAGACTTGGCTAAAACCGTTGAGTGTCGGCTCCTCTAAACCAAGGGGCGGGATGAAACTCAGTGACGAAGCCACGACTCCCGCTACCCCAGGAATGGTCGGGATAATGCATACAGCTATAACAACAAAATATAGAGCGCGTAGCATGAAGACTAGTTACCGTATCGCTTAAGCCACTCTTTCTCGAGCGCGTTTTGCCAGCTAGGGTGTGGTTCATCAACCGATTTAAATTGCTGGGTGTTTTTAGCGCTGCCAGTGAGGTACTTGCTGCTCAGAACCGAAGGATCGCCCCAAACATTGAGGTCCCCCTTGCGAGACTGTGCTTCAGGGCTCAGTAAGAAGTTAATGGTCACTTGAGCACCCGCGGTTGCATTGGCGTTCCAAGGAATCGCAAGGAAGTGAATGTTAGATAGAGCGCCGCTTTCTAGAGCATAAGCCTTAGTGGTTTCGGCTAAGCGACCACTGGCTTGTGCTGAATAAACAGAGTTTGGATTAAACGTAATCGCGAGATCGATCTGTCCGTCATCCAGAAGTTGGATGCTTTCCGATGTGCCTGCTGGGAACTGCTTTCCACCGCGCCACGCCACTTTATGGAATTTATCTAAGTAAGCCCACAGTGGTGCCGTTACTTCTTGGAAGTTGTCTTCTGAAACCGGCTGAGCCAGCGCAGGGTTATTGTTTGTTAGTTCAATCAGTAGTGACTTAATGAAGCTCGTGCCATGAAACTCTGGTGGGCGAGGGTAGCTTAAGCGGTTCGGGAAAGCCTGAGCGTAGCTTAACATCTCAGAGAATGATTGTGGCGGGTTGTGAAGTGTTTCTTGGTCATGAATGAACACCAGTTGTCCCACGCCCCACGGTGCTTCTAAGCCTTCTGTCGGCTCTGAGAAATCGACATCAATTGGCAGAGACTTATCGACATACTGCCAATTTGGAAGTGATTCCGTAAATGGCCCAAACAATAGCGCGTTGTCTTTCATCGAACGGAAGTTCTCGCCATTAATCCAGACGATATCGACGCTGCCTTCACTGTTCTTTCCTGCCGCTTTTTCAGCAAGCAGTCGAGTGGTGGTTTCCGCAATATCGGTCACTTTCACATGCTTTAACGTGACACCGTAGTCACTTTGTAATTTCTTGCCTGCCCACTGTAGGTAACGATTGATCTCTTGGCTTCCGCCCCAAGCGTGAAAGTAGACAGTTTCTCCCTCTGCCTGCTGTTCTATTTGGTTCCAGCTGTCGATGGATGTTGCTTCATCAGCATAAATGGTTGCGCTGTATGCAACGGTTGCCATGATTCCTAACGTACTTACTATATTGTTCATAAACTTTTCCATTTGGTAGTGAACGGGCAAGAGCATTGTATTTTCAAACTCCCTAGGGCGTGTTGACCCTTCGTGGTTAACGAAAGATCAACATGCCCTAATAGTTATTCTATCTGTTTCTGAAATAAATTCTAATTCAACAGTAAATTCAATCAATTACTTGAGAACAAGCAGGGAGTTCTCGGTTGAGTTTTGTTCGATCTGTAATCACCTCGAAAACTCGACAGACTCTAGGCTTTTGCCATCCTAGCAACAGACCGCTGAACCGTTGAATTTATTGCATCTAAATGAGAGATTTTTGAGGTTTATTGGAGGCTGGTACGAAAAGTCGGCGATGAGTGTCAATTTTGAAGAAGTAGTGAGGGCAAGCTGACAATAAAAAAGGAGCCATCAGGCTCCTTTAATCAGTATTTGGTTTCGATGACGGATTAGTTTACCCAGTCACGAATTGTGTACGTTAGCGTGTGTACATCGTTTTTCAGTACTAGCGTATCGTTTGTTAGCGTTACGTCGCTCCACTCGCTTAGAGTAGCAGAAACCGATTGTTCGATTTCCATCGCAGAGCCGTGACACATTTTCATTGTCATGCCCATTTGCTTGATACGGAATTGACCGTCTTTCAGCTCGCCTTGACCGAAGAAGTTGTTACAACCAGCCATGCCGTTTGCAGTCATCTTTTCGCCGATCTCTAGACGAGGAGCTGCTTGGTCTTCGCTTTTCACAATGTCCTTGCCATCAATTTGCGCAAGTTCCCAATTATGGTGCTGTAGATCGGTTGGTGTTACTTGCATCGCGTTGTCACCTGTTGTTGTGCATGCTGCTAGCATCATAGGTAAAGCGGCTACTGCTAGTAATTTTTTTGAACTAAACTTCATATTATAAGGCTCCAAAGGAAAGAACGAAGTTACCGGATAAGTGTAACTTGATGGGTTCAAAGTATAGTTTACAAAACACTATATGTGTCAGTATAAGGTCATAGTTTAGTATGGATTTCATGAGCCAGGCGACAAATTAATCGCTTATTTTTGAGAGAGTAAGCGTAATTTTGAATGTGTAAGGAGGCATGGTGGAGCAGTTAGAGTTTTTCCAAGTTCCAAGCCCTTGCGTTGGGGTTTGTTCAAGCGATGACAAAGGCTATTGCAACGGTTGTATGCGCAAGAGAGAAGAGCGCTTTAATTGGATGTCGATGACACCGTCAGAACAATTGCACGTGATAAAGCTGTGTCGTCAGCGCTATAGAAGAAAAATAATGAATCAAAAAAACTTGATTGGTAAGCAGGTCGATGAAGAGGGAAATACCAGTCCCCAAAGAGATCTTTTTGGCTAAAGAGGAAGTATTTAGATTTTATTTAACTCCGAAGTAACTATTACTTTACATA
Source organism: Vibrio sp. 10N.286.51.B11 (assembly GCF_041469245.1). Lineage (NCBI taxonomy): Bacteria > Pseudomonadati > Pseudomonadota > Gammaproteobacteria > Vibrionales > Vibrionaceae > Vibrio > Vibrio sp. 10N.286.51.B11. The sequence continues at coordinate 69,766 of NZ_JBFRKI010000034.1, forward strand.
ATGGTTGGGGTGTAATATTAAAGTAGGTACCTTTGTACCAGAAGGAGTGGTGTCGGTATGAATAAAAAGAACGTAAAAATCAAAAAAGAGCCAGTCAAAGCACTTGACCGAAAACCGATCGGGGCAAAAGATGACCCTGAAGAGACTCCGCGTGATTGGCATTCGATGTCAGAAGAAGAACGAATGGAAATCCTTTCTCACCTCTCAGACATGCCTTTCCAATAACACCACTGGTTCTTCAGAGCCTTTCTTAAAGCTCAGTTTTCAGAAACAAAAATGTGATTAAACAAACATGTGATTCGCTTTCGTTACACCACGATGGTAAGTGCAAAATGTATCATCGGCCTCGGTGGTTTTACTGTGAATCTTAATGTTTGTGATCACTTCTACCGCCCCTGCATCGTAGCAAGCTTGTTCTGCTTTTTTAACGATATCGAGTAATTGGTTGAGTTCACCTTTCATCGTAGTTTCCATCGCACCGACTTGGAAAGGCACATCGGCAGCTTTCACAACTTCAATGGCTTTATCAACCACTTCGAAGTTGTTGCCTTCTTTAACGCGAGGTATCACTTGGAAGGCAACCATCACTTCTTTTTCTCTTTTTAACTCAGACACTTTCTGCTTACTCTAGGATAGGGAATTGTTGCAGATGATAGGTTAATTCGGAGACGAATTCTACAGCGATTATGCTGGTTGGATTACTCTCTTTGTCCTACTTGTTACCCCAGTGGTCACTTACCCAACCACCTATGTGCTCATCAAAATGACTGCCACTGAACCTCTGGTTGCGTTCAACCGAAGTATCACAATCATCTTTATTATCTATTAGGGTTTGTATGTAGTTTGCCATCGGGTCATTGGAACGTTGACGATCTCGGCGAGTTGCCACTTCCTTAATCAGTTGTAATCGATATGTAGAGCTAGCACGTTTCATTTCAATGACCTCCTGTTGTAGACACTAATAGAAAAATCTAGTTGCTAGATATAGGGGCGTCAACGTGATTTAAGAGTATTTTTTTTGAGCAACCAAGAATCAATACGTTGGCATCATAATTCACAAAAGTGTCATTTAAGTTGGCAACTTTAGGGAAGTTTTTGGGTGTGAATTTGTATTTTGTTGCATATAAAAAAGCCCAGTACAAACTGAGCTGACCATTCTATTTCTGGTTACTTAGAGTTATTTCTGGTTACTTAGAGCTATTTGGTTTGCTTTTAAATTGCTTAATGCTTTTCTTTTTAGCTGTTCTTCGATTGGCCATTTTATCTTTAGGTGGACGCTTGCGAGCGGTCGTTTCAGATGCAGGTTTGTCGGTAACCGGGAAACCCTCTAATGGTTGCAGCACTAACGGCTTATTGGTCAAGGTGCGAATCGCATTGAGGTAGTCAGTTTCGCTGTGGCTAACCAGAGAGACCGCGCAGCCAGTACTTCCTGCTCTTGCTGTACGACCAACGCGGTGTACGTAAGTTGCTGAGTGAGAAGGTAATTCGAAGTTAATTACAATAGGTAGTTGATCAATATGGATGCCTCGAGCCATCACATCAGTCGCGATAAGCACACGAGTCTCGCCATTTTTGAAACTTTCTAATGCTTGCTCTCGTTCTTCTTGGCTCTTATTTCCATGTAACGCACTCACACTGATTTTGGCTTTATTCAATCGTTTGGTTAATGCGTCGGCATTGTCTTTTGCGCCAATAAATACCAATACTTGCGGCCATGTGTGTTGATTGAGTAGTGCGATGAGCGCTTGAGCTTTACTGCCTTTGTTTACTAAATACAGGGTTTCTTCAATAGTCGCGACCACGCTGTTTTCTTGATGTGTCGTGACTTTAACTGGATTTAAAAGAAGCTCTTCAGCTTGCCCTACTAATTCGGGCGGAAGTGTCGCAGAGAACAACAGTGACTGACGTTTACTTGGTAGTGCTGCAGTAATCGCTTGAATATCTGGCCAAAATCCCATGTCGATCAGGCGGTCGGCTTCATCAAGAACCAATGATGAACACCGAGCTATATCCAGTTCATCACTTTTGATTAAAGCAAGTAGGCGGCCCGGTGTGGCGATGGCTAATTGTGGTTTAGTCGATAATTGTTGCTGTTGATCATCAGTATTTACGCCGCCCGTTAGCGTTACCAATTTGATATTGAGCGTTGTCGCGATCGGTTCTAAAGATTTGGTCACTTGAGATGCAAGTTCACGGGTTGGAACAATGATCAGTGCTTGCAGTTCATTCACATCTTGGTTGATGTTATTCAGTAAAGGTAAGCCGAACGCCAATGTTTTACCGCTGCCCGTTTGAGCCAATGCGAGTACGTCTTTCCCCGCAATAATGGTAGGAATTACCGCTTGCTGTATCTCTGTCGGCTTATTGAATTGAGATGAGAGCGCGGAGACGGTTTTTGCGTTAAGGGTTAGGCTATCAAATGACATAAATGAACCAAGTATCAAAAAGGAGGTGGAGTCTATCAGGGCTACAAATGTTAGAGAATCCGTTTTGTATGTTAGACGATAAACACATTCATTATACGCGCGAATTATGTCTGTTAGCTATACGCGATAATTAAGCGTTTATCATATTGTAATGGCACTGAATGGACGTACAATGTCCGCCCTAAAAATGTTCATGAAATGAGATCGAAATGAGTTGGGACAGTATCTGGCTGTTTATCGTTATCGTGTTTTTTATTGCCATTATCCCGGGCCCAAATGCGCTGTTGGTATTAAGCACAGCCTTAACTCAAAGGAAGCTGTTCGCATTTGTGAACGTGTTGGGCGTGTCATGTGGTTTCTTTTTTCATGCCTTTATCTCGGCTAACGGCATAAGCTTATTACTGTCGAACACTCCCATGGCCTTTGAAGGGCTAAAGTGGGCTGGGGTTTTGTATCTTGTCTGGCTTGGGTATAACCATTTTCGTGCGGCGCTGCGCGCTCAAGAGGGCGTGCTCTCTGTGGTCAGTGCATCGGGAAGTAAGCTTTATAAGCAATTTTTCAAAGGGCTTCTCACTAATCTACTGAATCCTAAAATTGTCCTGTTTTATCTTTCTATATTCCCTCAATTTGTTTCAACAGATGCGATTGTGACAGACAGTTTGATACTTGGTGCAATTCAAGCGTCAGTGGTGTCGATGTGGTTCTTAGTTGTGATCTTAATGGCGGATACCTTTAAGCGCTTGTTAGTTCAAAAGCGCACCTCGCAAATGATGAACATTGTGTGTGGGATTCTATTCGTGGGCTTCAGCATTCAGTTGGCATTGTTTCAGCTTTAGGGTGCGATGCGAAGAATTGGGTTTTTAGCTATTGGTTCAGTTCATTTCCGGCTTAGTTCTCGTTTCCATCTTAGTTTTCATTTCCGATTCAGTTCTCATTTTTTACTGAATGCTAAGCAATCAGTGTTTCTCTGTATAAATCTCTAAAGCATTAGCTCGGGAAGTCGATATAATTATTAGCTATCAATTTGGTGAATGTGTTTATTTGAGACCAATTGAAGCTACAGCCTATTGCTTGACCGAAATAACAGAGACAGGGAGTCACCAATGCGTGAAGATTCATTCACCCAGAAACGCAAATATTACCGCTTAAAGTACCCTCAAAAGGCTCGTCCGGTGATGCGAATTAAGGATGAGCTTTTTCATGTCAGCGAAGTTTCTGAAAAGGGTGTACGCCTGATGATGCGTAACATCATTCCGGTTTATCGTGGCTTTTCAATGGCCGGCACCTTGAGGTTGCATGACAACAACAGTATCGATATTAGCGGTGCTGTATTGCGACAAGAAGGTGACGAAGTGATCGTTCAGTTATCACAAGGTCCGAGCTTCAAAGATATGGTGTCTGAACAACGCCACATTAGGCAAAGATACCCAGTGTTTTTTGCTAGCCTCAGAGTGGCATAGAAAGCTTTTAAAGTTAGATTCACTCATCCAAGCCGATATTAAAAAGCCCAGCACTTTCACAAGTGCTGGGCTTTGTTCTATCTATAGCCCAGATTCTTATAAACCAAAGGCGATACAGGTAAAGCTAATGAGCTTAGTTCGCCTTATAGCTCGTCTACTGTAGCCCAAACTGCGGCTAGCATATCGTGACCAAACGCGACACTTCGTTCTGGAGACCAGCCGTAAAGTTCGTCAGCGTGACTGATGTGATCTTTAAATGGCATCTCGACGGTGTAAGCCAAACACTTGAATTGCTCACCAATCCAGTTTGTGCCAACTGTCATGTTTGCTTTGCCTGGTTCGTCTTTATCGTAACCAAATTCATCTTGGAACTCTGGCGTGATAGTGAGCAGTGCTTGCTTGAAGTGGCTCTCTAGCTTCGCGATGCGCTCGTTGTAAGAAGGTGTGCCTTCGCTACCTGCTACAAAGTTATATGGAATCGCTTCGTCGCCGTGAATATCTAGACACAGGTCAACGCCCGTTTCCAGCATACGCTCGCGAACAAGGAATACCTCTGGGCTGCGTTCCATAGAAGGTGATTGCCATTCGCGGTTCAGGTTTACGCCAATCGCGTTAGTACGCAGGTGACCGCGGATGCTGCCATCTGGATTCATGTTTGGTACAACTCTGAACACAACGCTGTCTAGAAGAGAGCGACCAACCGTATCTGTTTCATCAAGTAGGCGTTGTAGCAGGCCTTCGATCAGCCATTCAGCCATCGTCTCGCCAGGGTGTTGGCGACCAATAACCCAGATGTTTTTCTTCTCTTCACTTGGCTCGCCGATGGTTAGCAAAGTGATGTCGTTGTTGTCTAGCGTCTGACCTAGAGTTTCAAGCTTACAAGCAGGGTGCGTTTGAGCATTGTGCAGAAGATCTTGGTGACGATCGTATGAGTACGGCGCGAAGTACGCGAAGTACATTGAATCGTGTTCAGGGATGATATCGAAGCTTAATGTATCGCCATCGAACTGAGATGGGATACGGAACCACTCTTCACGGTCATACGATGCAACTACATCGTAATCTTTCCAGCCTTCAGGGTAGGCAGATGTTGCCAATTGACCGATTTCAAAGTGGTGAGATTGTTGAGCTTCACTTTCTAAGCGGAAGTGAAACCACTGAGAGATTTCAGTTTGGTAGTCTGCTGGGATCGTCAGTTGAATGTTTTGTGGTGAATCTGCAGAAACGACGTGAATGTTGCCGCTTTCGAAATTGCTGAAAATTTTCATTGTAGTTTTTATCTCGTAGTTGAGTTGCCGTAAGACTAGCACACTTTTTTTCGAGCAAACCACTAACTAAATCGTAATGAGATGTTATTTCAACTATCTACTTTTTAGTTCTCTACTTTGAGCAGTACTTCCTATCTATCGACGCTGACAAGTTGTACACCCACGACAGGCTGAACGTGTGTGGCGATCTAACTTGCTGCGTTGAACCTTACAATAAGCGTTTTTCAGCGCTCTTCTTCCTGAGAACCAATCATCGGGTTTTGACAGGATCAGATAACCATTAAAGCGTTTCATAAGCTCGACTCTATTTTGGTTGATGAACTTGCTATCAAACCCAATTTCGAAGTAATCAAGCGCTTGTTCAATCGAGGTGAAACTCGCTATTTTTTGTTGGAATTCTGTTTGGCTCATGGGAAGTAGGTTTCTGTTCTGGTGACAACTATTGTATCGAGTTTACGATTTGTTTTATTGATTTTAGTTATGACTTACCTGGGTTTGAATCGTGGGCTTTTTAAACTTGAAGTGATCTTTTTAACTCTTTGAGGATTATAGATAAAGTATTAAAAAACTAAGACAGGACAGAACCAATGAATCGAATCAATCCAAAGAAACTACTTCGCAGTAAATGGACGGCCGTTAGCCCTTTGAAGAAAGAAAAGCACTTTATGGTCACAGAAGTTGAATTTGATGAAGGGGAAGTAGTGCGCTGCATGATAGAGGCAGTAATGACTAAACGAGAAGAAAACATCAATTGGCGAGAGCTTACTGATAATCAAAATTGGCTCCCAGGCTGGAAGTAGGGCTAGAAGCCTGTTTGATTCTAATCTGTTGTTAATGGCGAACTGGCGTTTATCGGATACTCGACGCACGCCCTTGCCAGTATTTAAGGCCTTCTAAGACACCCTCAGCATGTGTTGCTCTACTCGTGTATACGTTGTCTCTATCCGATAGGTGAGCAACCTCTGGGTAATGGTTTGCCACCAAAATCGAGTTAACGCCTTCTATTGTCAACATTGAGGTGTCGTTAGCTGAATCACCGGCAACGCAAACCTGGTCAATGCTCAAGTCGTGTTGCTTCAAAAGATGGTGGATAGCGGTTGCTTTGTTGACTCCCTTTGGTGTGATGTCTAGATACCAGTCGTGTGAATACGTTAGGTGGACATCTAAGCCGTGTGACTGTAAGTGAGATTCGATCAATGCATGTTGTGGCTCAGACAGCTTACCTTCAAACGTCATCTTGTAATCACCTTGATGATTCTCTATACGCTCGCCCATAAAGTCGAGTGGTGCGAGTGCGGACTCTACTTTTGACTTATTCCATGAAGCCTCGAGTTGTTGGTGCCATATATGGTCGGGCTTTTGAGAATGGTTATGATGAATCCTGGTGCCAACATCGCTGATAATACTGTGTGGTTCCGGGTAGTTGTTTGATGCTAAGCCGTCTTGAATAGAGGGTAACGTTCTTCCTGTTGCGATGATAAAGCGAATATCAGGTTGTTCTGTGAGGTAATCAAATAGCTGGTTAACACCGTGAGATGAGCCTCCATCAAGCGTACCGTCAAAGTCACACACCAACATTTTTATCATTCGAATTCCTTGTCTTTTTCTCTATTTCGTCACGGGAAAATGCTTATTTCTTTTATAAAGAATGGCTCAGCAATGAGCACTCTACAAGTTGAAGTTCAGCTTAGATAATCACCAATTGGCAGTTTGCAGCAAGTATCACAGTTGGTGTGACGTATTAAAATTCTTGGTTGAAAAGGTTGATTTCAACTCGCTGACTTTAGCCGGTTGACCTTTGGTTTTTAGGTAGAGATTGAGAGTTGATCTTATATTTTTTATCGAGCGAACTTTCGCCTCGGAAACATCATGAAAGCTTAATAAATAGTTCGTATTCGAATTGTTTGTGCACGAACTAATTATGGCTTTTGTTGGTTCATTCAGCCTATTAATTACTCTAATGTAAAATTAATATTCAATAATCTACGACTACGTAATACATAATATTGGCCGTACGCTTAGCTAATTTATCCCTTTTATTATCAGTGGCTTGCTTTGTTTTTGCTTATTTTTTGGTCTTGTTGTTGCTGGTCTGGTTTCAGTCTGTTGCCTTGTTTTACCGAGCGAAGAACCTTGATTTACACGTGTCAATTACTTAGAGTGCTAATTGTTTTTCGGGTTTAAATAACCAATTTAAGTTTAAATAACTGAGAAAGGATTAGATTACATGGATCCCATACTGGAAGTTAAGGGACTGTACAAGGTGTTTGGTGAAGACACCGACCGTGCTTTTACAATGATTAATGAAGGCGCAAATAAAGATAAAGTTTTCGAAGAAACAGGGCTAACGATCGGCGTTAACGATGTTTCTCTTAGTATTCAAGAAGGCGAGATTTTCGTCATAATGGGACTGTCAGGATCTGGCAAATCAACCCTAGTACGCCTTCTTAACCGCTTGATCGAACCTACCAAAGGCAATGTGCTTCTTCGAGGCAAAGACATTGCCCACATCTCAGAAGATGAACTCCGCGAAGTTCGCCGCAACAACATCTCCATGGTTTTCCAAAATTTCGCTTTGATGCCGCATATGACGGTTATCGAGAATGCCGCGTTTGGTCTAGAGCTTGCGGGTGTTGAAGTTGAACAACGAAAGCAATCAGCACTTGAAGCACTTGAGCGTGTTGGCCTTGGCGCATATTCAGAATCTTACCCAGATGAGTTGTCTGGTGGTATGAAGCAGCGTGTTGGTTTGGCTCGTGCACTAGCATGTGACCCAGATATCTTGTTGATGGACGAAGCGTTCTCGGCGCTCGATCCTTTGATTCGTACTGAAATGCAAGATGAGCTTATTCGCCTTCAAAATGACGATAAACGAACCATTGTTTTTATCTCGCATGATTTGGATGAAGCGATGCGTATTGGTGACCGAATTGCGATTATGCAAAATGGCGAAGTGGTTCAAGTCGGTACTCCAGACGATATTCTTAGTAACCCAGCGAATGATTATGTCGGAGCTTTCTTCCGTGGTGTGAACGTAGCAAGCGTACTTACTGTGAAAGACATTGCGCGTAAGAAGCCAGCTGCGGTATTTAAAAAATCAGAACACGATGGCCCAGCGTCCGCTCTACAAATTTTGATGGATAACGACCGCGAGTACGGCATCGTAGTTGAGAAGAGCAGCCGTTACTCCGGCATTGTCTCTATCGACTCGCTTCGTAAAGCCCACAAAGAGAACAAATCACTCATCAGCGCACAGCTCGATGATGGACTAACGCTGAACCCTGATTTACCAATCAATGATGTGCTTGGCCTAGTTGGTGGTGTGCCTTACTCAGTGCCTGTTGTGGATGAGCAAGGTAATTACTTTGGCGTGGTGACTAAGTCACGACTGTTACAAACATTGGATAAGGGGTAGATCATGTCGTCTGAACAAACAAATAATGACCCATGGTCTCAATCGGCTCCTCCAGCTCAACCTGCAAGTGATCCTTGGGGTCAATCCGCTGATACCTCACCGTCAGCGGATTGGTTAAGCAGCGAAACCGTTGAAACGACACCTTTTGATCCACTTGACCCTTTTGCAGAGGCTGTGCTGCCTGTTGACACTTGGGTTGAGTCTGGACTGAATTGGTTAGTTGAGCACGGACGCCCATTATTCCAGGCAATCCGTGTGCCTATCGATTTTATCCTAAGTTCATTTGAAACGGCGTTGGTGTCTACGCCAGCACCATTCATGTTGATCATCTTGTTTCTAGTGGCATGGCAGTTTTCAAACTTGAAGCTTGGCGTTGCAACGGCCGTATCTTTGACTTTCATTGGCTTGATTGGCGCTTGGTCTGAAGCAATGACCACATTGTCACTGGTAATGACATCCGTATTCTTCTGCCTATTGATTGGCTTACCCATGGGGATATGGCTTGCTCGAAGTAACACGGCGGCTAAATTCGTGCGCCCAATTTTGGATGCTATGCAAACCACACCAGCCTTCGTTTATTTAGTACCGATCGTCATGTTGTTTGGTATCGGTAACGTTCCGGGTGTCGTGGTGACCATCATATTCGCACTTCCTCCTGTTGTTCGTTTGACCATTTTGGGTATTCAGCAAGTTCCGGAAGAATTGATCGAAGCGGGTCACTCATTCGGTGCAAGCAAAAAGCAGATGCTTTACCGAATTCAACTGCCACTTGCATTACCAACTATCATGGCGGGCGTGAACCAAACACTGATGTTGTCGTTATCGATGGTGGTTATCGCATCAATGATTGCGGTAGGTGGTTTAGGTCAAATGGTACTGAGAGGTATTGGCCGTTTGGATATGGGACTGGCCGCTGTTGGTGGTTTAGGCATCGTTATCTTAGCCATCTTATTAGACAGAATCACCCAAGTACTGGGTGTCAATGCTGGTAATACAAAATTACGCTGGTATCGCATGGGACCTGTTTCCCTTGTACTGAATGTACTTAATCGCGGTAACAAATCAGAACTTCAATTAAGGAAAAACACCAATGAATAATTCATGGAAGAGTAAACTCGCAGTAAGCATCGTTTCTACATTAGCGGTATCGACTAACGTGTGGGCAGCAAGCCTACCGGGTGATGGCGTATCAGTTCAGCCTGTTCAATCGTCTGTAGCGGAAGAGACATTCCAAACATTGATCGTTAACCGTGCTCTAGAAGAACTGGGTTATGACGTGAAATCAACTCAAGAAGTGGACTACAACGTAGGCTACACCTCGATTGCAAAGGGTGACGCAACGTTCCTAACGGTAGGTTGGTTCCCGCTTCATGCTGATAAATACACAATGGCAGGTGGTGATGAGAAATTCTACCGTGAAGGCCAATATGTAAGCGGCGCTGCTCAAGGTTACCTAATTGATAAGAAAACGGCTGAAAAGTACAACATCACCAACATTGGTCAATTAACTGATCCAAAAATCGCGAAGCTGTTTGATGCGGACGGTGATGGTAAAGCAGACCTAACAGGCTGTAACCCAGGTTGGGGTTGTGAGATGGTGATTGAACACCAACTTTCAGCGTTCAAACTCGACGATACGGTGACTCACAACCAAGGTAACTACGCTGCAATCATTGCAGATACAATTTCTCGTTACCAAAAGGGTGAATCAATCCTTTACTACACGTGGACACCTTACTGGGTAAGTGGCGTATTGGTGCCTAACGAAGATGTAGTTTGGTTAGAGGTTCCTTTCTCAGCACTTCCTGGCGAGCGTTCGAACGTGGACACGACGTTATCTAACGGTAAAAACTACGGCTTCGAAATGAACTCAATGCGCATTATTGCGAATAAAGAGTTTGCTAAGAACAACCCATCAGCAGCGAAGCTTTTCGAAATCATCAAACTTAACATCAATGATGTAAGTGCTCAGAACATGATGATGAGTAAAGGTAAAAATAGCTCTGCGGATATCGAAGCGCACGTAAATGGTTGGATCAAAGCGAACCAAAGCACGTTCGATGGTTGGATTACAGAAGCGAAAAATCAGCACTGTAACGTTGACTTGTATTTACTCTGTCTTACCAGACATTTTGATTTGAAATGATGAGCGTGTTGAGTGATTGTGTAGAGTCACTCAATCACCTTCAAACCAAGTGAAAGGGCGACAAGAGTGAACATTATAAAGCCAGCAGTCCATTTGGATTGCTGGCTTTTTGTTTTCTGTTTCTATTTTTGAGCTTCTAGCTGTTAATTACAGCTCTAGCGTTCGCCTTGAACTTCGAAGTTGTCGCTGACTAAGCGAGCGCAGCCATCGGCTTCAAGTGCCCAGTGTTCATGATGTACAACGCCAAACGCTTTGTTCATTGTCCAACTCGCGGTAAGAATGTAACCGCCGTCTGGGTGCTCTTCCCATTTTACATCGGTGTAATCAACGTCTTTGAAACCTTGGTCGATGATGTTTTGCCAAAATGCTTGAATCGCTTCATGACCTTCAAAAGTACCAAATGGACGCGCTTCCATTACACAGCTTTTAGTATATTGATCGGCACAACCTTTCGCATCTTGGTTGTTGAAAGCCTTTTGCCACGCGTTAATGCCTTGCTTACATGCTTCTAAAATTTGGTTGTCTAACATTGTCTTTCTCCATAACAGTCTTGTTGTTTCGAGCACTGTCTTTTTTATTTGGTATTTCGATAAGTTGAATTGAGTTTAGTCTTGGAAATTGATTTGAAAAACAGAGATAATAGAAAATACTGTTTGTAAAAAGAGAACAATAAGATGAGTAAGCTAAAGCAGATGTCGATTTTCGCTCATATCGTAGAGCAGGGTTCAGTCTCGGCTGCGGCTGAAAAGTTAGAGTTGTCTAAATCTGTCGTCAGTCAACATCTCAAAATTCTAGAACAAGAGTTAGGCGCCTCTCTCCTTAAACGCACAACACGAAGACAAACTTTGACAAGCATGGGTGAGCGCTTTTATTTGAGTTGCAAAGACATCAATGTGATCGCTGAATCGGCTTGGGATATGGCAAAAGCCGAGCTAGAAGAGCCACAAGGCCGGATTCGTATCACAGCTCCGAATGCCTTGATGGATTTATTGGTAGCGCCTGTTATTGCCGAACTGATGAAACAATATCCGAAGTTAAAGCCAGAACTGATAAGCGACGATCAGCATTTAGACTTCATGGAGCACGATATTGATCTCGCGGTACGAGTGGGTAGCTCGCGCGACAGTAATCTTAAGCAGAAACGGTTAGGCGAGTTTAAAGACGTGTTGTGCGGCGTAGAAAGCATGCGAGAGCGTGAACTTGAATCAATTCCTTATATTGCTAACTCATGGCAGGGAAAGCAGGTGACTCATCATTTTAGTTCTCAAACTGAGCAGGACTTTGTCTACCAACAGCAAGCTAGTTGCGTCACCAATTCGTTCCACAGTTGCCTTGCACTGATTAAATCAGGTGTTGGTATCGGTGTGATTCCAGATTTCTGCATTCCTCAGTTATTTGGTGATGTTGTCGACGTGCTGCCAAGCTTTGAATTACCCACCAACACGGTTTATGCGCTAAATCCATTCGCTTCAAATACGCCTATCGCCATCAAGCTGTGTATCCAAGCGTTGGAAGAAAAGCTCAAGTGTAATTTGGTTTAAAGCCTCTCGTTATAATGCTGTCTTATTAGATGATGTGTTTGGTATAAGAATGGCTCATGTCACATAGTTATTCATTTGTAATATAATAATTCATTTTCGTGATGTTTGTTCAACTTGTCGTACAAATATTGTCCTATAGTGGTTCTCGTTACTTCGGTAACACCCTACAAAATATGGAATAAATAATATACGTGAAACATATCATGGAGACTTGTATGACTTTTAAATCTTGCAAACTTACCTCTTGCAAACCTCGAACTCACCAATTTAAACCTTACAAACAATTGTCGTGCGCGGTTCTTTTAGCCATGGCTACTTATGGCGTATCGGCTGAAACACTGAACATTCAATCCGCATCAGACTGGGGCGGAGCGCACAACTCTTACCCAGCATCGAATACGATTGATGGAAGCACTGATTGGTCATCACGTTGGGCTGCTCAGAATGCGCCCGTCAATTTAGTGCTTGACCTAGGCTCGGTACAAAATGTTCAAGACGTCGCGATAGCTTGGGGTAAAGGCGAAGAGCAAACTTATAAGTTCGAGATCAGAGCGCTCGCTGATGAAAGTTCAAGCAGCTGGGACAAGGTTTATTATGGATATAGTAGTGGCAGCACATCTGGTTTTGAAACCTACGATGTGACGGATGTTCAGGCTCGTTGGATTCGTATCAAAGTCTTTGAAAACAGTGCTGAAAGTGTTTGGACGAATATTACTGAAGTCGAAATCAGTGGCAATGATAGCCCTGACTATGGACTCGATCCAAACCTACCGCCGTCAGGTAACTTCGACTTACTGGACTGGTATGTGAGTATTCCCGTTGATGAAGGTGACGGCTACGCGACTTCTATCAAAGAGAACACGCTAGATGCGGGTTATGAAGACGAGTTCTTCTATACCGGTAGTGATGGTGGCTTAGTGTTTTACACGCCAGTCGAAGGCGTGACTACATCTAGCGGAACAAAATATGTTCGTACTGAATTAAGAGAAATGCTTCGCCGCGGTGATACCTCTTACTCCACTTCGGGTAAAGGCAATAACTGGGCGTTTTCGTCTATTCCATCGAGTGACCAGTCCGACTTTGGTGGTATCGACGGGACGTTAAATGCGACGTTAGCCATCAACCACGTGACAACAACTACTTCGAACACTGAACAAGTGGGTCGAATCGTGATTGGCCAGATCCACGCTGAGAAAAACGAACCTATTCGCCTGTACTACCATAAACTGCCAGGCAACGACAAAGGCGCAATCTACTTTGCTCATGAAACATCGAAATCGAGCGGTGGCGATGAAACTTGGCATAATCTATTAGGTAACATGGTGACGTCTGACGGTGACTTAAACAGCACTAGCAACCCAAGTGACGGTATTGCACTCGATGAAACCTTCTCGTATTCCATTGTTGTTGAAGGTGATAAGTTGATTACTACCATTAGTCAAAATGGCTCAGAGCTAGCGGCAAAAGAAGTGGATATGAGTAACAGCGGTTATGACGATGCGGATAACTACATGTACTTTAAAGCGGGTATCTACTTGCAAGATAACTCAAGTGACGACAGCGATTATGCGCAAGTGACTTTCTATCAGTTAGACAACAATCACAACTGATCACGCTATAAATAGTGCGTAGCTACGGCAGCGAGTTAACTCGTTGCGGTTTGTATTCGTTCAATGATTGAAAGGAGGTGGCCAATTGGTCATCTTTTCTTTTATCTTTCTACCTCTCTACCTCTCATTTCTACCATACTGTATTTGTTTAATTGGGTGCATATTGGCAAAAAATCCAACCCTTACTTATAGTTAGTCTTAGTGTCTAGTTGCTTATCAACCGCTAAGAGGTGCCGTTATTGTCTGATCTTTGTACCAAGTCATGCATCGAATGTGGGTTAGTCAGTCAGTTCCGGGAATTACCTTCGGGCAGTGAGGCGTCTTGCCCTCGTTGTCATCATACATTGTGCAGCATCGGTGCGAGTAAGGGACAAGGAGTGATGGCCTACGCAGTGGCCAGTTTGATCACACTCGTGATGAGTCTTACTTTTCCCTACATGTCATTTAGCGTCCAAGGTATCAGTCAACAAATAACCCTTTATCAAGCCGTGGATATGATGAATAGGTTAGATAATTCACTGATTGCCGCGCTCTTATTTCTTGCCGTTATTTTCCTGCCTGCTTATTTTCTGATTAGCGCGATCTGGTTCTATTCGTTGACTGAAAAAAGGCGCACCCACTCGCCGAACCTAAGCCGTTTAGCGATCTTCATTTTAAAGACCTTGAGCTGGGTTAAACCGTGGCTCATGGTGGATGTATTTTTGATTGGTGTGTTGGTTAGTTTGATTAAAATAGCAGCACTAGCCGATGTCTCTATGGGCATATCGTTTTGGGCATTTGGTATCTACGCTATGCTGGTGGTCAAAACCATTTCGTTGGTTGATTTTGATTGGATCTGGGACCGATTGATCCCACCTAAGCCGTTGCATGAATCGGTAACGGGTAGCCTTTTTCAAAAGCATGAGCATTTGGTTTGTCATGTTTGTGGGCAGGTTCACTTGTATGATGACCAACTTAGTCAATGCTCTCGTTGTCATGTTCACCTACACCGATTTAATCCGACCAAAAACCTTCAGATAGCGTGGGCTCTATTACTCACATCCATTATTTTTTACATCCCGGCAAACCTATACCCAATGATGTATACGTCTGCATTCGGGACGAGTGAAGGTTCAACCATCATCGAAGGTGTCATCATTCTGTGGAATATGGGGTCATACCCAGTCGCTTTGATCATCTTGCTTGCCAGTGTGTTTATACCGATGGCAAAAATGATTGCGCTCGCATACTTGTATTGGAATGCAAAAAGGGTTCAGGGCTTACCTGTTGATGAAGCGACTCGATTTCTCAAAATATACCGTGTTACTGAGTTTATTGGTCGGTGGTCAATGATAGATATTTTTGTGGTTGCCATTCTGGTTGCCTTGGTTCAATTAGACGGATTGATGGCGATTTATCCTGGGCCTGCTGCTTTGTCTTTTGCTGCCGTCGTCATTTTCACTATGTTGTCGGCAATGATTTTTGATTCTCGAATTATATGGAAATAATCTCTCGGTAGAGGTGTGGGGTATATGGAAAAACAAAGCGCGTCAGATGCGAAAGTATCAAAAAAAAATGAATTGTCTCCGGTCTGGATTGTGCCCATTATCGCGGTTCTGGTCGGCTGTTGGATGTTGTTTCAGTACTTCAACAATCGCGGACCAGAGATCACTTTGATCTTGCCTGATGCTTCAGGTATCGAAGCTGGAAAGACAGCAATTAAGTCTAAAAATGTACATGTGGGCACTATTACGGATGTCGCGCTGAGTGAAAATTACGAATACATCATAGCCAAAGCTCAGATAGACAAGAAAGCCTCACGCATGATCAATAAAGAAACCCAGTTTTGGGTGGTTGAGCCCCATGTCGGCACCGATGGCATTAGTGGGCTTGAGACCATTTTGTCGGGGTCGTACATTGAGTTGAAGCCGGGTAAATCGAGTGAGTCTCAATTGAAGTTCGATGTATTAGACACACCACCCGTCGCGGGACCAGATACCAAAGGAATTCGTGTGGTGGTTTCACATAATAAGGCCAATCAACTGCGTGTAGGAGAACCTGTCTTGCATCATGGCATCATGGCTTCGTGGTGGGTCGGGTTGAGAAAACAAGCTTTGACTATGAAAAGAAAGAGGGTAAATACCAACTGTTTATCTTTGCACCTTATGATGGCCTGATTTTCGAAAAAACGCAGTTTTGGCTATCTTCTGGAATCGATGTGAAGTTTGGTGCGAATGGTTTAGACGTTAACTTTGCATCAATAGAAAGCATCCTGACTGGTGGTGTGAGCTTTGATGTAGCCGAGAGTATTAAGCCTGGATTGCAGATAAAAGAGAACCTTCAAGAGTACACTCTGTACGACAATTACGACGCGGTTTTACAAGGTAAGTACACGACATCGATCGAGTATGTGTTGCTATTTGAAGAATCGGTTCGAGGTTTAAGGAAAGGGGCTCCAGTGGAGTATCGTGGTGTCAGGATTGGTGCCGTTACAAATTCGCATGGATAAAGATGGCAAGGTCTCGAACCGTATTCCTATCTTAATCAAGCTGGAAATAGAACGAGTTTCTGAAGTCTTTAGAGCCGTGAATGCCGAAGCCTTTGCTGAACGCGTCAAGCTGCAAATGGGCGAAGGGTTAAGAGCAACCTTGAAAACGGGTAACTTGCTCACGGGAGCGCTGTTTGTCGACATTAATTTTTATGAAGATGAGGAGACTTACGAACCCAGAGAATTTGATGGTTACCCTGTGTTCCCGGTTGTCGCGGGTGGTCTAACCGAAATTCAAAATCAGATCGCCGATTTCCTAACCAAGATTAACGAGCTACCGTTAGACGCGACTATCGCCAATTTAAACGGATCGCTTGCATCATTAGACACTACCCTGAAGAGTGTCGATCAACTTATGGGTAGTGAGGGCGCAAAAGCGTTACCACAAGATCTGAGTGACACCATGAAGCAACTTGAGGCGACATTAGAAAGTTACGATGATGACTCCGACGCTTACAAGCAATTGATCAGTGCATCTGAAGAGTTAGAACATGTGTTAAAAGAGCTTCGCCCACTGATTAAAGTGCTGAACGACAAACCGAATGCGTTAGTGTTCGGTAGCGAAGTAGAAGAAGACCCGATTCCAGTTAAGGGAGTGGAATAATGAGAAAGCAATTTATATCACTGGTTGTGTCAGTCGGGCTCTTGGGGTGCGCTGCGCCTACTGATGGTACTAACGCGTACCTCTTGCCTGAAAGTACATTGGATAAGCCCATCTTTAAGGTCAAAACTAGTGTTGATTTGCCGGATTACCTCGACACGATAGGGATAGCTTATCGCAAGTCTGAAAATGAACTGGTTTCTGCGCGTAAACATGTTTGGGCCGAGAACCTTGAAGGGCTGCTTGAAGAGCGTATTGACTCTTCCGATGCATCAGGAGAATCGGATAAAGAGCTGCTCATTACTTTCGAGCAGTTCAATGGTTCTTACACTGGCAATGCTGAAGTAAAAGGAACTTGGATATTGAGCGAGCAAGATCAAGAGCTTGCACGTGCTGATTTCGATTCTAAGGTGCCGTTGAAAGAGTCGGGGTATGAATCGCTTGTCGAAGCTCTAGGGGAAGGGCTGGATCAGGTACTCGCAGATATTCAGTCGCAATTGCCGTGATTATCCGAAGGTAATATCTAGTAGGTTGTCGATATTATTTTTAGAACCTCGAATCAAATTAATGAGAATATGAAAAAGCCACCGTTGATACAGTGGCTTTCTTATAGTTTACGCGTGTTGAAAATTAACCATACTTATTAATAAATGCAATAACATGCTTATTGCTAAGTAGCTCTATTTTATCGATTGTTAGAATACAGTATGTGTATGATTTGTTTTTAAACGTAATGTTAGAGGCTTCTTCTGTTGGCTCTGAGAATTTATAGATTTCAAATCCAAGTTTTTTCATTAGATCCAATGCACTTGGGTTCTTGATGATCATGGAATACTTTTTAATCTTAGTATTTCTTGCAAGAAGCTTCATATCGGAAATTAGGTTCGCAATAGATTGTTCGCGCTTCTCAGAGTGACCGCTAACCACAATGTAATTTAAGTTCTGGTTAGAATCTAAAGAGCAAGCTTGCTTAATATGTAGATGCTTATTTTGGTATTGCTCGAACACCTCTTCGTTGAAGAAAAAACCTAGGCTATGACTAATAATATCGCCATTAACATCGACCATTTTTCTGCCATGCGCCTTTTTTTCACTGCAATAGAGAAACAGATCTATGGTATCAAGGGCTGAAGGATCCATCTTTGTATATTGTGAAATCAGCTTTATTCTATCTATTACTGCTTTGTCATTCTGATCTGTCATTAGTGGCATGATCTGACAGTCGCAGCCTTCTTCTATTTCCCCTTTAGTGATAGACGATATTCGGCTTTGAAACGAAAAGAACCTCTCACGAAGGAAGTCTTCAAGTAATGCACTGTCTTCGTTATCTTCTGAATCAAAGGATTTCAACGTTGTATACAAGTCCAGACCAAGGCAGTCCAATAGCTTTAGGGCTTTGTAATTACTTGGCTTTACTTTGCTATTTTCCCATCGATTTATCGTTACGACATCTACAGAGCTGAATTCATCATCTAAGTGATTAATGTATGCCGCAAAACCCTTTTGCGTTAACTTCAATTTCTTGCGCGCTTCGCGCAGTAATTGCGGAAATTTCATCATGGTAGAATATTCATCTTTGATTAGTGACATTACGTTCCGATTAGTCAGATAGTCTATTTTATCAATCGTTAATATACAGTAGCTATAATATTTATTTTTGAATGTAATATTACATTTTTTAGCAGAAGGTTCTGAAAATTTAAATACTTCAAACCCCACACTCTTCAAGAGTCTCATCATATTGGGGTCTTTTACTAAAACAGAATATTTTTTAATGTTTTTGTTCTGAGAAAGTAACTGTATATCTGAAACTATATGCTCAATAACATGATCTTTTGTCTCTGAGTGTGAGCTTATATTAAAATAATTTATGCTTTTGCTTGAATTTAAAGAGCAGGCCATTCTTAGATCTAGCTCTTGAGTTTTTAATGTTTCAAATTGATGGTCTTCAAAGAAAAAGCCTACGTTGTGACTCACAATGTCGCCATCAACATTGATCAGCTTGTGACCATGTGCTTTTTTCTCACAGTAGTAGAGATATAAATCAATTTGGTCCAGTGGCGAAATATCGACTTTTGTGAATTTAGAAAGTAGTTTGATTCTGTCGATAACGCCAGTGTCACACAGCTCTGACATTAAAGGCCGTGACTTAAAGTTGCGTTTGCCTTGTTGTTGATTCAGGCCTGATAGAGCTGAAATTCTACTTTGAAATGAGCCATAGGATTCGTTTAAAAACAGTTCGATTAGTGTGTCTTTTTGTTCGGATTTAAAGCTCTTTATTGTCTCAAACAAATCTCCGCCAAGGTACTGTAAGATCTTGAGTGCTTTGTATGTACTAGGCTTTACCTTACTGTTTTCCCAACGATTTATCGTTACGACGTCAACCGCATTAAACTCGTCGTCCAGCTGATTTAAGTAGGTTGCAAACTCTGTTTGTGTAAATTGAAGTTCCTTTCTGAAGTTACGTAACAACTGTGAAAACTCACTCATTAAAACATTAACCTTCTGATAATTAACTCAATGTCTTGATTCTAATTTAGACATCAGATTCTCTATTTAACATCTTCAGTAATTTGTTTTTTACAGATGTTAATTGTTCGGATTATTTGAACTGTATGTTGCGCATGTCCCTAATAGGCTAGGTGCCAAATTAGTGACGTCAAATCTATGGCTTTTTGCCTAGACACTTGTCAATCTACTGTGAAGTGCGCGTTAATGTTCAGATACAATCTTGCCTTTTTCTTATCCATTCTGCTGTTTCCATTGGCCTCCTATGCGGACACAACGGGTCTTGTTATGGATCTGTCTGTTGACAGTGCGTCTTATGACAACGACCAAGAGGTGGCTTATACGCTTGTTTTAACGAATGAGTCGGATAAAGCTATTGCTGAGTTGGACGTTAAGGATGAGCTGTTAAATATCTTAACGACAGATGACCAAGGGAATAATGTCAGCGCGTTCTCGCAAGTCTCGACTCAAGCGCAATCCTCCTTCCTGTCATCTCCAGGTGATTACAGTCGCTTCGGAAACTTAGATGCATCAGGTGTGCGTATTGCGGCTGGTGGGTCGGTGACCTACACCATGGTCGCCACCGTTTCTGCTGACGCAGCCGGTACGATTGATAACGTCGCAAGTGCGAGCACTGGACTATTGGATGCTGTTGAATCAAATACAGAATCCATTCAGCGTGGTGTGTACCAACATGATGTTGTTGTTTCAGTCGATAAGACGAACTATCAACTCAATAACAAACTCACCTACAAGATTAAAGTTTCGAACACTGGCGATACGTTTATTCAGACGATCGACGTTCAAGATGTCATTTCAGACATAAAGGCACTCAATATTGAAGGGGCTTTGCAACAAGCCTTTACTGACAACGTTAACTCAGTAAGCAAGGTTGAAGGCAGCAAAAGCGATCCAGGCACCTTCGCCGAATCAGGGGACTTATCAGTAAGTGCTGCGTCGATTGATATAGGTGGGTCAGTGACTTACGAAATTCAAGCGACCGTTGCCGACAATTTAGTCGGCGACATTGTTAATGACGGTATAACCGCTGAAACACGCGATGACTTGGTCACAGTTGATGAGGTTATCACTCCACCCACTGAGCCTAGTATCACCCTGACACATACCTTGAACCAATCGGATAACTACCTAGTCGACGATGAGTTTTCCTATACGGTCACGGTTGCTAACCAAGCAAACACTGGTATCGCGTACCATTATTCGGTTCAGCAGTTTCTTGCGGATCTTGAAACCGATCTAGGTAACGATGTCAGCAACGAAAAGAACGCAACTGACACGGTTGGTAACCCTTACGATTTTTGGACCAATGAAGTGACCTCGATCGGTTCTAATAGCCTTTCTGAACTCAATGCATCTGGAAAGGAGTCCAACAAGTCACTAGAAGACAAAGTGTCTATCTATCCCGGTGAGCAGATTGTTTATTCCGTTGTGGTGGACGTTAGCCCTGTGTCTATTGGTCAAATTCCCCAAGTTGCAGCCCGAGTGGTTGATGCTGATGGCCACGCAGATTCTGGCGATGCTTTGGCCAATATTCTCGATTCGAAAGACGTTCTGACGACGTCATCAAGTCAAATTACACGTAATAAGAACACCACAGATACGACTTATGTTCCGGGGATAGTCGGTGATAACGAAGTGGTCTATGACATTGTTATTTCTAACAAGGACACAGAGTTCTTCGCCAACGATATCGAAGTTGTCGATAAATTTGCTTGTATCGTGACAGAGCAAGCGGATGGCTCTAATGCTTCAGCATTTTCCGAGTGGAAGCTTGAAGTCGCTGATAGAAGTGGTGAAGGATCGAATTATGGTTCATTTAATTACAATACTTGGACAACAAACGACATCAATTTGAAAGTCGACCTCGCACCTGAGGGCTTCGTTCATTATAAGCTGACCGCAAAAGTGGCAGATACCAGTGTGGGGCAGATTGTTGATGATGGTACCGATGCCGGCTTGTGCTTAGGGGATAACTTAGGCGAGTCGGGTTCTGGCGTCCAAATGCCAAACTCGAAATTAAAGGTCCAAAAGGAAGTGGATTCTCGTTACTACTCAGCTGGCGGTACCCTGAACTACGACATCACGGTAGAGAATAACGGTGACGGCTATGCGATTGATATACCGGTTTATGATGATTTAGTCTCTGTCATGACTCAGTCTATTAATGATACACCGACTAAAGCGTATTTGAGCTGGATTATTACTGCGAAATCTTATGCCTCTGACGGCTCAATTTCGACAAACAGTGATCCCGGCTTTACTGATGACATAGAAGGTAATCAGAAGAATCAAAAGATCTTAGATGTGAAGGCAAAGCTAGCTCCACACGATAAGATCGTTTATAGCATTGCCGCGACCGTAAACCCCATTGCCGATGATGAAATCCGTAATGAAGTGACGGTTGACAGCGTACTTTATTCCGATAGAGGCTCATACCCACGAGATTACTACTTAGTATTGGATAAGCGTGTTGATGGTCATGACGAACAAAACGCGTATACCGACACCACCAATACTGTCACTTATACGATCAGCATTACCAACCCAGCAGGGAACGGTTTCGCCTCTAACATCAATGTTAAAGATGAAATCAGTACCATAGAAGCAGAGTTACTTCACGAGCCGGGTGAAACCAAGCCCGTGTTCTCTTCGTGGACGATCAGTGCAGAAAGAGAGGCAGACTCCCCGTGGGTGAAAGCCGTGACTGACCCTGGATCGTTCTCGGATAACAATGATCTGGATGCCACCGCTCAGATCCCGCCAGGTGCGACGATTACTTATACCATTGTTGGGACACTCGATCGCAGTGTCGACAGTGAGATTCTTTGGGGAGCATTCACCAATACCGCAACAGTGACGGGACCAGATACTAATCTATCGGATACGGTACGTACCTATCCTAGCGAGCCGAATCTTGTAGTCGCTAAGACCGCTCAAAATACCGACTTTGTTGTAGGTGAGCGCGCTACGTTCGATATTTATATCTATAACCGCGGTGTTGGCTATGCAAATGACGCAACGGTACAAGATAGTATTTCAGCGCTTAACTTCTTTAATAGTTGGACAATTGTAGGTTCGACCAACACAGATAAACCGGGTTCTCGTTACGGTGACATTGCTAACGACACTGACATCGATACCGACGTTGATATCACTCCCGGAGGGTGGGTTCACTATGAGGTGAGCGGCATTGTTAAGTCTGACTATGAAGAAGAACAAGTATCGAACCGTGTTGATGTTTACGATCCTATTACAGACCGTGACCACAGCTCTTCCGCTCAAATAGATAACTCACACAGTACCTATGACATCAATGTTTCATTAGCCAAAACGACCGATGTTGTCCGCTACACGCCGGGTGAAGATCTCACCTACACCATCGTTATTGGCAATAACAGCGACACTGATGAGACCGATCTTATCTTCATGGATCGCCTGAGTGAGATCACTACTACGCTAGCGAATGATAAAGATGGTGAAGTAGAAGATGTTCTTAATCAAAACCCGTTTGACTATTGGTCTGTTGATACTGGCTCTGGTTTCGGCCCTCAAACGACTGAAGATGTGGAGTTCCCAGTTTCAATTCCGGCCAAAGACTTTGTCACGGTGCGTATTAAGGCGCATGTCAAAGACAATGCGGTATCTAACGGTGTAGCGGACAGAGACGGCGGCATAATCCGCAACGAAGCCGTGCTGATTCATGATGATAATGCCGGTTGTACTGACGATTGTGAGTATGCCAAACGTGCCGTGGCTGAAAACCATCAGGTACATAATAACGGCGGCGTTGTTCGCACTACTAACATTAACCGCTACTCTCCGGGAGATGAGTTGACTTATACCATTAGGTACAACTCTCAAGATGGACATGGTTATCGAAACAACGTAGACGTTAACGAACTGATTAATGACATATCAGTGGAGCTACAAGATGGCAATTCAGGTAATCCATTTTTCGATGATTCGGTAGGTTCAAACAAGTTTACGGTGGCGGTTGCTAAGAGCGATCCTGCGAACGCGGGTACAACAGATGGTACCAAAGACGGTGATGTTGCGAACGACACTGACATCGTAACCTCGATTGATATCGATGCTGGCGAAGACGTGACTTACACAGTAACAGGTACCGTAAGACCGGATGCGGTCGGTGATATTCATTATCGAGATACCGTCGTGATTCCCGATGACTACCATTTAGATTTTGATAAAACGACTGATGAAGCGGTGTACGAGCCCGCTCAAACCGTGACCTATCACTTAGTGATTGAGAATGACGGCAAAGGTAACGCTCACGATATTCCAATCGTCGATAACCTCGAAGATGTTACGGTCAGCTTAGTGGACGGTAAGACAGGACCAGCGTATTCAGATTGGACCATCACATCGATCGCAACTGGAACCGATTCTGAGTATGTGGATGCGGGCGCAGGTGCTGGCAATGTATACACATCAACCAAGAGTAACCTAGATGTTGAAGCCGATATCCCGATGGGCGCTAAGCTTGAGTACCAAGTCGTCGCGACCATCAATGACAAAGCCAATGGCGATGTTGTCAACGTTCTAACCGTCGATGGCGACACGATATCTCATGATATTCGTCAAGAAGCTCGAAAAGTTGATTTTGAAAAGAACATTCTGGCGTATTACGACACGGATGAAAACGAACTGGTTGGCGCAACTAACTACATGCCAGGTGGTTATGTTGAGTATGAAATTTTAATTGAGAACATTGCGAGCGCCCACGTTGATGATATGAGCTTGCGTGATGACATCGACCAAATTAACACTCAATACTTTGATGGAACTCGTGGCCCTGCATTTGATAGCTGGACGATTGAAACATTCACTGATAGCTCAGATATTTCCAACCCAGATGTTGATAACTCAATCCAAGACAATAAGCCGATTGATACTCACTTCGATATCTCGGCAGACAACTTTGGCCGAGCTGCATCGTCAGCGTTTGTCCGCTATGTCATAAAAGCCAAGATCAGTCCGAAAGCGGTTGGTTCTTTTACCAACAAAGCTTTCATCGACGAAGACAATGGCAATGAGTTGATCGCGGTATCGCCACCATCAACGATGGCAGATCCTGAAGTCACGTTCTCTAAAAAAGCGTTTTATGATGCAGGCTTCTCTTCGCAAAAAACTGAATATTCTCAAGCTTCTGGTGAGAGTGAGGTTTATTACCGCGTTGAGATTAAGAATGCGGGTGATGGTATAGAATATGGTTCTCGCCTAGAAGATGCGATTTCGGAAATTCAAACTCGTATTGCAGAAGACAGCACCACCGCAGGTGGTGATCCTGTTGGACAACCGTTCTTGGCTGGCTGGGAAGTTAGCCTAGATAAAACGGCTGCGACAGGCTCTATTACCGACGCGATTGACTTTGTTCCGGGCAATAACATCAATATTGATAACGACATTGTTATCGCGCCTCAAGAAAGCCTAACGTTCACTATTCATGCTCAAATTCGTGAAGATGCATTGGGTGACATTCAAAATAAAGCGACGTATGACGGTAGTGCTCGAACAGCGAATTTAATGCCGCTTGAAAATAATACCAGTGTTGAAAAACGTGTTGTGTCGATCAATGGTAACCCGTTCAATGATGGTGATACCTATCTTCCGGGTGACGAAGTTGAGTATGAATTTGTAGTCACAAACCCGGAAAACGGTTGGGCGAATGATATTCAGATCAAAGACACAATCACAGACATTCAAGTCGAAGTGATTGGCGGTAAAACGGAATCCGCTTTTGTTTCTGGCGATATGACCCATGAAGTCAGCAATGGTATTGATGCCAATATTGATACTTATGTACCAAGCTACAACACCAGTGGCAACCTTGACATTGAAACCGATATTGCCGCGGGAGAAGGGCTGACCTTTAACTTAACCGGTGTCGTTCGTGACGACGCTTTGGGCACGATTGATGCGAACCAAGTGACCGCAGGAAGTGGCTCTGCGACGTCGCAAGTGATACCACCTAAAGATGCTGAGCTCGATTACTTCAAAACCTTGGTGTATACCGATGGTGAATCGGCAGGGTGTTCTGTTCCTTCAAACGATGGCAGTAGCTGTACCTACGCACCTCGCGGGGATGTTGAGTATCAAGTTACGCTAGAGAATACGGGTGATAGCATCGCGAATGACGTGAGTGTTATCGATGCTATTCATACCATCAAAACCGAAGATGGTGATGATGCGTTCTCTGAATGGACCACCGCGATTGCTGTGGAACCTGTTGGTTCTTATGACGTACGAGGTAACTACAACGGCAGTGTACCATTGAATGCAACTGTCGACCTTCGCCCAGGTGAGCACATTGTATTTGACGTGAAAGGCAGAGTTTCTACGTCAGCGACAGGTACCATCACCAATACAGCACAAGTGAATGGCGATAACACCAACGATATTGCCCTCAACCCTGGCCGCTCGAATATCCTGATTGATAAATGGACGGATACGCCTGAGTACGTGCCGGGTGGAACAGTGAATTACTATATCGACATCACCAATGACGATGTGGATTCTGGCCTGTTTTCGATTCGTGACATCATCAGAAGCTTTGAAGTCGAAACCGTTGATGGCTCAATGAAAACGGCATTGACAGAATGGATGGTTGATTACGATGTGCTTTATAACTCGGCGCCGTCAGACCCTGACGCTAATGATTTTTCAGAGCTAGATAAGCTAGTTGCTCAAAACAGTCCAGACATCGATTTACCTGTCGAATCGATCAAGATGGCAGGGCGTGACGATGCCGGTACGGGTGGCGGCGATAAGTACACAGTTGTCCGTATTCACGTCCAAGGCAAGGTACGAGATGACGCGATTGGGCGCTTCACCAATACGGCTTATCTGCGACATGGTTTGGACGATTCGAAGATCGCTCGCTTACGAGAAGGCTTTATCACTCCGAAGTCGGGTCAATTGGTTCTAACCAAAGAAACGACGCCAATTGCAGAACCTGATGCTAAGTATCAACCGGGTCAACCTATCTCATACAAGATCACCGTGGCTAACACAGGTGAAGGTTACCTTGTCGATCAAGTCCTGACGGATCGCATCGATACCATCATGACAGAGGTGGCTAACAGCCCAGATCAAGAGCAAGCGTTGACAGGTAATTGGATCATTAGCGACGAACAGCTTGATGGCAGTGGCGATCCAGCCCTGAACGCTCGCAAAGATGTGGTTAATAACGCACAGGGTTATAGTGCGACTTACAGCATTCACCCGGGTGACAGTTATTCATTTGTCGTGACCAACACTGTTAATGATAAGGCCAAAGGCGAGATCACTAACGTCGTTAAAGTTGATAGCGACGACGGTGAGCACTCTGCAGACGCGACCTACATTCCAGAAGATGCGCAAGTTGAGATCACTAAAGATGTCGATAAAGCAGAGTACCTTCCGGGAGAAACACTTCAGTACACCGTGACCGTTAAGAATAACGGCTTAGGTTGGGCTGAAGATGTTGCTATTGAAGATGCGCTGAAGTCGGTTGAAACCACGATTGCAGGTGGTACGACTGAACAAGCTTTTGACCCTGCTTCAATCCAAATATCGGCGGTATCGACAACCGGTGAAACCCCAGTACCGGATGCAACCCGTGGTGAAGACCTTCATGAGACGCTCGATATTGCGCCTCAAGACAGTATTGTTTTCACTATTCAAGTTGCGACTAATCCGTTGGCGACAGGCGATATTACTAACATCGCATCAGCGACCTTTGACGGCACAACATTTGATGACAGTGCTACCAGTACACCAGTGTTAGCGACGGTTTCGGTCAAGAAGACGGTTGATACGCCATCGTATGAAGTAACCAAGCTGATTAACTACGACATCACCGTAACCAACAGCTCTGATGCGTTTGCATCTGGTGTTCAACTTCAAGACATCATCAGTGACATTCAAGTCGACACGACCGCGGATAAACAAGAGTCGGCATTCCTACTATGGGAAGTGAGCTTTGACGCCTCGGATGATCGCTCTGTTGTCACTCCCAAGACGTTCGACTTGAGTGAAGATATCGATGTGAGTATGGATGTGGCGCCACAAAGTACCGTGACATTCCATGTTAAGGCGTTGATTCGTACGACGGCGATTGGCGATATCAGTAACACGGCAACCATCACTTATAACGGAACACCACAAGACTCAACGGTAGTCATGACACCGAAAGACTCTGAGTTTGTTGCGACGAAAACTAACGTACAAACCGAGTATGAGCCGGGTGGTGAGCTGGAATTCTTGATTACCATTGAAAATACCTCTAACAACTACATCAGCGATTTAAGTGTTGTCGATGACATGAGCACGATAGAGGTGGGCTATTACGATGGTACCACTGGGCCTGCTTTTGTTGCTGGAACCACTTCTTTGGTTGTTGAGTCAACCACGGTAGGAACGACGACGGAGCAAATTAGCCCGATTGAGTACAGTGTGGATATTGCACCGCACGGCACAGTTGTGTTCCGCTCAAAAGGCACCGTAGTCGATACCGCGACCGGACACATCATTAATACTGCGCAAGTAGATGGCGGCGATGTTATCAGTCCTCCAGTTCAAACAGTTGCGGCTGTGGTTCAAGCTGAGCTGTTTACCGATGCCCCGTATTACGTGCCGGGAGAGCCGGTTGAGTATCACCTAGTGGTGCAAAACATAGGCCGAGGTATAGCCAAAGATGTCGCGCTTTACACCCAGTTCTCTGAATCCATGGGTGATCATATTGATGGTAATTTTAGTAATGCGTTTGATGAATGGACACTAACGGCAACATCAGAAGGGGCTGAAACTCAACCTGGCACCTTTGATGACGACAAAGACCTGTTCACCTTGGTCGACATATCGCCGGGCGGCAAGATTGATTACACGTTCACATTGACGGTCAACGAAGACATGCTGACTAATATCGATGTGCTTGGATACTACCTCGACTTAACTGGTAGCCCAGCGATGCGCGCTCGTTCTAAAGGCATGTTGGCCTCTGAAACCTCGATGCAGGCAGTGGCAGATCAAGTATCTGCTTTGGATTTGCCGCCAGTGGGTGCTGATCTGGTTGTTGAAAAACGTTCTGATAAGCCTGAATACACCGAAGATGACGACAGTGTCACTTATTACTTAGCCGTGACCAACAACGGTCAAGGTAACGCGGCTAATGTTCGTCTAACCGATGAGATCAGTGGACTACAAAACAGCACAGGTAATAAAGTCTTTATCGATTGGACAATTGAAGGTGTGGAAGTCGACGACTCGGGCGCGGTTATTCAGCGTCATTCTTTCCCGTCGAATAAAGACTTAGACACTACCGTTAACCTGAAATCCAACAAACGAAATGCTTACGCGTTTGAGGTCGTGGGTACGCTAGGTAAGGGCTTGGATGACGACATTACCAATACCTTTACGGCGACCGAATCTGACGGTACCGAAACCAGCGACAGTGTAACTACTCATATCAAGAAGATTCCTGATAATTCTGGAGAGTTGGAGCTGACCAAGTCTGCGTTGCAAGATACCGCGCAAGTGGGTGATGCGGTTGAGTACGAGATCATCGTTGAGAACAACAATGAATCTTACTTTAAGAACGTGACTGTGGAAGACCGTTACCCAGGTGGTCTGAAATACATCGTGGATACATCAGAAGTTGTGCTAAGCGGCATTGATGGTGAGTTCGGTACGGAAGACGATCAGGTTATCTCTCAAGATCCATCAGATACGGGCAAGTTAATGTTCACATCGTTGAACTTTGATCCGGGCGAGAAGCTGCGTATTCGTTACTTATTGCGTGTCTCGGTAGGTGCCACTTTTGGTGATTACATCAACACCGCAGTAGCGAAGGTTGATGGCTCGGCTGTTTCTAATGAAGACACCGCCAAAGTGACCATTGAGCCGGACAAGGTGTTCGATACCTCATCGATCATCGGTAAAGTTTTTGAAGATCATAACAAAGATGGATTCCAAGCTGATGCAACCGCGTTTGATGTTGAGCTAACTGCGAACTTAGCAACACAAGGCTACATCGCTGATTCGACGCACATCATTCGTGATGGTCAAGACGTTGCTATTCAAGATGGTGCGATAACCACTGCACTTGAACAAGGTTTGGAGCTTGGTGACCTTTGGGGACATTCAGTGAACCGAACACTGCCAGAAACCAGCAAAGTGGTGATTCAATTTAAAACTCGCACACAGCAAAGCTTTGATTTCTACGTCACAACCGATGCGGGCTCTCGTATCGAGTTCGACGCACAAGGTCAGATTCAGTTTAAGCATGAATCGGACAAGAAAAAGGGACTGAGCGCGGAAAACCTCAACGTAACCAGAAACCTGTATCGCGATGGCGAGGATTACCTGTGGGAAATCGTTATCGAGAACAAAGGTATTTACGAAGATGGTATTCCGGGCGTTAAGTTGATGACGGTTGAGGGAATCGTTATTTACACAGACCAGTACGGTCGTTACCACGTGCCCGACCAATGGGTACTCAATAAGAAAGGTAAGAACTTCCTCGTGAAGTTGGACACTGATTCGCTCTCCACCTCCATGGAAGTGGTGAGCGAAAACCCAAAAGTGTTGCGAATTACCCCGAACAAGCTCACCAAGTTCAACTTTAGCGTTCATCGCAAAGACCAACAAAGTGAACAGAAGTAAGCCATTGGAACCGTAACTGGAAATTGTATGAAAGTATTTAGTAAGTCTCGTTTAGCGACGTGTGTGTTAACGGCCATTCCTGTGATGGCGGTAGCGAAAGACACAGGTAAGCTTGAAAAACTCGGTTCTGAGACGACTGGCATTGAAATCACCAAGCCGAACCAAGACCAAGACAGCTCGCGTATTTACTTAGAGCAAGGCGCTATTTGGGCAAGCCGTGACATCACTCGCTTTGACCCAGTATTAGATGTCAGTGTCAGCGATGAATTAGAAGTCGAACAAGGCACACTGCGTGACAGCGTCGGTTTCACCATTACCACCAACTACGGTTACTACATCAAAAAGTACCAGTTGGAAGTGTACCGAGTGGGTGACTTTGGTCTGTCTGAGCCAATCGCTGTGCTTGAAGGCGATAAACTGGCGAACGACTCTGACATCAATTGGGATGGTCAAACTGATGTTGATTATCAGTTTGAGGTCGGTGAGCAGCTGATGTTCCGCCTAAAAGTGTGGGACAAAGATGGCAACATGGATGTGACCACCGTTGGTGTGACTGACTTAGTTAAGCCGGACTCTGAAGTCGATATCGACCGAAACGATAACGACGATGAAGAGAGCAAAGGTAAAAGTTACGGACAGGCAAAGCTGATGCGTCACAACATCCCGACCAATGCGGGTTTAGCGAAGTTCATCGGCACTGGCTTGAAAGGCGTAGATAAAGTCATCATCGGTGAAGATGAATTTGATGTCGAAGATGGCAACTTATATGCAGAGCAGTACTTACCAACAGACTCCTACATTTTCCCTACCAAGGTTGTGTTTGATAACGGTGATGAACGTCGTTACAAGCTGTACGTTCGTATTCCAGATACGTACTACGCACAAACCGGTTTGGCTGATCTTTATGTTGGTAAGAATAATGTGTCTGGTAATAGCGATGCATTAAGTGTCGATGACCAGTATCAAAATGACATCTATAACCAAGGTCGTTTAGCGTACTTTGGTCAGGGTAAATTTGGCGACAAACTTCGTGTAACAACTCACTTTGATACGCGAGAAAGTGAAATCAAAGACATGTTCAAACATCCGTTCGCCTCAGACGATTCGGATGTGTTCGATATCCTCGAAGACGACGATGAGCTTTATTACGGTAACTATGGTGACAGCTCAAACATCGAAAAAGTGGTCAACACCAAGGGCAAGGTTTACCTCAATGTGGAATACGATAAGTCTCAATACTTGTGGGGTAACTACAACACGGGTTTAACAGGCACTGAGAACAACGATTACAACCGTAGCCTCTATGGTTTCAAAGCTGATTATCGCACTCGCGATACTACACAATACGGTGAAGATCGTCTGAACATGGTCGGTTTTACCGCAGAAGCTGATTCCTTGTATGCACACGATGAGTTCTTGGGTACAGGCGGCTCTCTGTACTTCCTTCGTCATGGTGAAGCGGTACCGGGAAGTGACAAAGTTTACGTCAAAGTAAAAGATGAATCTGGCCTAGTGCAGAATGAAATCCCACTTGAGCCGGGCGTCGACTATGACTTTGACCCGTACCAAGGTCGAATTATTTTGACCAAGCCACTCGACAACATCCTATCCGACAGCTTTGGCAGCGTGATTGAAAACGGAGACGACTACGAAAACTTTCTGGTTGTAGACTATGAGTACGTCCCACAAGGTTCAGATTCATTAGATGCGATGTCTTACGGTGGTCGTGCTAAAGGTTGGATCAACGATTACGTTGGTGTTGGCGTGACGTATGCGACTCAAGAAAAGGACAACCAAGACTACGAGTCTTACGGTACGGACTTAACGTTGCGTGCAACAGAAGGTACCTACATTAAGGCTGAGTTTGCACACAGTGAAGGCAGGCAAACCGAGTCGAATTTCGTCTCTACCGATGGTGGTTTAACCTTTACGCCAATTGGCGATACGTTAGAAGATCGCGAGGGTGACAGTATCCAAATAACGGCTGTGACTAGCCTTTACGATCTTGCTCCAACCATCTTTGGTGTCGTTGGCAATGACCTTAAGCTTTGGTACCGAGACAAAGACGCGGGATACAGCTACGCGAGCAGCAGCGATGATCTAGAGCAAGAGGCATACGGTGCTGAAGTTCGTTTACAAGCTACTGATCGCTTGGCGGTTCTCTCTCGCTTCTCGACCAATGAAGAGCGCGATGTCGATGGTAATCTAGAAACAGATACTGAAACGATTGAGATCGAGACTCAAGTCAAAATCACCGAGCACATCAAAGTTTCGGCGGCAGGGCAACAAACTGAAGAGCTTAACCAAAACGACGAGCACAGCGATGCGACCTTAGCGGGCGTGCGTTTGGAATACATGTGGGACAGCGAGAACAGCGTTTACGTTAAAGGGCAAAAGACTGTCGATCAGTCGGATGACTATGATGAAAACGACAGCGCGTCGATTGGCGCTGAATTCCAAGTGTTGGAAGACTTGTCTCTTGGCGGCGAATACACCGATGGCGACCGAGGCCAAGTAGCAGAAGCGACTGTGACTTACGATGTAACCGATGACCACTCAACCTACGTAACTTATGTAGATGATAACTACGAAGGTCAAAACAACGTGATTGTTGGTCAGCGTGCAGACCTGACTAGCAGTGTCGATTTCTACCAAGAGAACCAGTTTGTTGATGAAAACGACGGTCATGGCCGTATCGACTCGTACGGCTTTGGTTACGACGTGACGGAAGATGTCGAGATGGGGATCGGTTATCAGCTTGGGGAAATTAAAGATGACGAGAACATCACCACAGAGCGTGAATCTATTAGCTTCAATGCTTCAATTGACCTAGATGACATCACCCTAAGCCACAAATTTGAATATCGAGTGGATAAGAGTGAAGACGACCCTGACATCGCTCAGCGAGAACTGCAACAAATCGTGACGACCAACCGTTACACGCATCACTTAACGGAAGAGTACACGCTATTTGGTAAGTACAACTACTCCATCACCGAAAGCGAAACCTCGGGCGAAACCATGGCGCAATTTACCGAAGCCACTGGCGGCCTCGCGTATCGTCCGATCTACAACGATCGACTCAACTTACTGAGCCGCTACACGTATATTGCAGATTTCGATCAACTGGATCGCGATGTGGATTATCAAGACGAAACCAGTCAGATCATTGAAGTTGAGGCGATCTATTCGATTGACCAACACTGGGATGTCGGTACTAAGTACGCCCATAAAGACAAACAGCAAGCTTTTGAACGAGCATCTGGTTCGAATGAGCTGGTTAAAAGCGATATCGACCTATACGGATTAAGCGCTTCTTACCGTGTGATGAAAGAGTGGGATGTGACGGGTGAATACCACTGGAAAACAGACACTCTCAACGATGAGCTAGAACACGGTGCATTAGTTTCGGTGAACAAGCACATCGGCGAGAACTTCAAAATGGGGATTGGTTATAACTTCTCTGCGTTTGATAGTGACTTAACCAATGATGATGACTACGACGCATCTGGTGTGTTCATTAACTTAGTCGGTAAGATCTAAGCCTGCCCAAGTGGGTCGAAAGTTAAGAGTTGAGAATTCAAAGTGACAGTTAAGAGTAAGATGAAAACAATTATTTTCCTAATAAGCGCAGTGATGAGTACTTTGCTGCTTTCCGGCTGTGCAACCGACACCTATGTGAGTCAGGAGAACCGAGACAAGTTTGCTGGCATCGATGTGTCTAAGTTTTTAATAAGCGAGTGTTTGGCGCCAGAGCGTGAGGTGCACATCGCCATCGCAGAGCATTTTGCGTTTGATAAATATCAATTACGCGACCTCGACAAGATCAACTTAGATACCTTTGTTAAAGAGATCAGAGGCTTAAAAGGGCGCATCACGATTGTCGGCCATACTGATTTCAAGGGTTCTTTCGAATATAATGAGCGCCTTTCACAGCGCCGTGCTAAATCGGTCGCAGATTATTTGAAAGGGCAACTAGACCCAACGCAATATGACTGGGAAGTGAAACATCTTGGTGAGACTCAACCTCTTCTGTTTGGTAAGACAGATAAAGACCGAGCGGAGAACCGCCGTGCATTTATCGTGTTTGAAGAAGCTCAGAAGTACGAAGAGATGCCTTTCTGTGAGCCGCGAAAACCAGAACGTAAAGTTTATATGGCAATGACGCCGCACTTCGATTTCGATAAGTCAGTACTCAAGCAAGAAGACCTAACTCAGTTAGATGACTTCACAACTAAGTTGAGCGGCCTGCAAGGTAGCATAATGGTGGCAGGGCACACCGACCAAGCGGGTTCACTTTCTTACAATGAAAAGCTGGCAGAGCGCCGCGCAGAAACGGTGGTTGAATACCTCAAAACCAAACTCGACCCTAAGCAGTTCATCTGGGAAGTGAAGTCATTTGGTAAGTTGCAGCCTGCGATTAATGAACGCTCTGAAAAAGCCGATGCATTAAACCGCCGCGCGTTCATTGTGTTCAAAGAATCTGATATTACCGCCGAACAGCAAGCTCTTGCTGGCAGTGAACAAGAAGCGGTGAGCAGCGAGAGCGATTAGAGTTCACCGAAGAATAACGAATAGTTGCCTTTACAATAAAACGCAAAAAGCCCCATACGTTGGGGCTTTTTGTTGCTTGCTCTACGGATTAAGTTGGGTCGAAGAGCTATTCTGATGGCAAATTCTGTTTCAATTCCAGAAGCATTCGGTAGGCACTTTCTCCTGACATCTCATACGGGTTGAACTGGTCTGATGTTGAAAACTGTAAATTAACCAGTTCAGTTAGGCTAGATTGTGGAATATCACCCATAGACCAATCACCAAACTGCCTACAATCGATCTCTTTGAAATATAAAATCATGACGTTTTTGTGTCGCGTGTCATTCAAGATATGATTGTAAGTATGGTTCACTGCGGTTCTCGAACCTTCAATACATTGCAGGAAATACTTATCATTGTGGCTTAGAAGGCCTGTTAAATGGCTTTGCTTATTGCGGTCGTGTGAAATCTGAAGAATGTCGTTCAAAGCCTGAGAATCGCAACTTTCACAGAGCGTACTGACATAAATTAACCGAGTTAGGAACATAGGCATCATTTCGAATTTTTTTTCAAAGGATATTAATAAATATAAGCCAAGATCATGGAATTGCGAGTTATTGATTTAATTGTCACTCGGTGGCTTTTGGAAGAGAAGAGGGTGGGGATGAAGTAGAAAAGGGCAGGTTGCAAGATACGCTAAAATGACTCGAATGTTGGCCATTCAATTATTTTAGCGACCTGCTTGTGAGCTCGTTAGTTGTTTAGAGTTGAAATCGATTCAACGTTAGAAGAGGAATCAAATCGAACGTTGACCAACACATTTTCACGTTCGAAAGTCACATCATCAAAGTCAGTCGTTGCGATCTTAAATCCATTTCTTGCGAATAAACTCGTCACCGTTGTTCGTTGTTTCTGTTCCATACCGCATGTCAGTAGTTCGTTCATCGTGATCTTCATTAGGTAACCGTGTGCATAGTGTAAGCGTACAGACTCTACATTATGAGATCAATTGCTTAATCGATAAGCTATATTGATATGTTCAATTGAGTGATTCAGGTATTTAAAAGCCGGATGGATAGTGGGCAAGGGAGTTATGCGACCTATGACAAGTGGAGCGTTATGTGACCACTGTTCAGCATTCCTTGAACACGAAGTTTGTCGCAAAAATCGCGTTGAAATAAGTGGTTACAAAGCAGGAGGAATTATGCCCGCCGTTTGGTATGTTTGGTCGGTTATTGGAAATATTATCGGCCTATATCTAACTTAACTAAAGTACATCGATTTATGATGAGTAGATTCCTTAATAAGCCTTCTTTCTATTAAAATTTCAAATGTAAGACGGTGTTGTTATAAGTGTTATTAATTGCATAAGCTTGATTTTAATATTAGTTTGATTTATAAAATAAGCACTCGTTCATTAACTTCATGATTATATTAGTTTTTACTAACCTTTAATAACATGGAGAAAGGCGATGAAAAAGAATCAAACACGCAACAGGTTAGCGAATTTAGTGCGACTTCGTAGGTCATACAAAGCATCAGATTTTCTGGTGAGCTCTAACGAACTCCGAGTTAAGAAAGATGTGTACAGCTTACGTAAAATCAAACAGTTAGAAATTCGCCAATTGGGTCTTAAAGAAAACGCAATCAATATTGTTTCGTTGGCTTTAGTTCTCTCGGCTGCGACTTGGGCATTTGTTCCTCAGTTCGGTTTACCGATGCTTGCACTGACCTTTATCTTGGCGTTTGTTACATGGCGAAGATATGAGTTGCGTGCAGAGTTTAAAGGAGCCGATGAAACTGGCGACCATTGGGTTTCCGTGGCACGCGGTTGTACTCGAGAAGAGTTCAAAGTGTTGAAAAACGTTGAATTGGCTTTACGCGATCAGGTGTCTTAATACTTTAGATTTCTTCGTATTTGGGCCTTGTTAATGCCAGGGTCTTATAACCGTTAAGCTCTCATAATCAATAAAGCTCGCCATTGCATGGCGAGCTTTTTGTTTTCTGAAAAACACAGATAGTGCAGGTTACTTTGAGAGGCCAACGCTTATATGTGTAATGAGGGTAAAAATGAATCTTAAGTCACGGCATTTATGATGCTTTTTGTGGTTTTGAATATAGGGAGAGGGTGGAAATGAATACACGAGTCAGTGAGGGTTCTTTTAAAAGGCTCATCCAGTTAGTTGGTTGTGTTTTGATTATAGTGTTGAGCAATAGTCGACTCTCCAATGCTCAAAGCATCGAGTTTCCTACTTGTGTACAGAGCGAGGTTTTGAATACAGAAATCCACCTTTATGTTGATGAATCGGTGTTAGATGAATATTCCAAAGCATTTATAGCCTCTAAAATAGCGACATGGGAAAGCTATTCGAATCTGGTGTTAAAAAACTCCTGCGTCCCTATGACGAGAAAAGTCACTAAGGTGTAGTGGTACGCTGAAT
>NZ_JBFRKI010000035.1:0-20121 GCF_041469245.1 Vibrio sp. 10N.286.51.B11
ACCACCAGGGCACGCAATTTTTTATTGCGATGCCGATTACTGAAAAGTAAAACACCATCTTAATGTCAAAATGAATCAACACTACAAAATTTGGAGCGATACATCGGGTTCGAACCGATGACCTCAACCTTGGCAAGGTTGCGCTCTACCAACTGAGCTAGTATCGCATTTTCATTCTTAATATCTCTTAACTTATCAAGATAAGAAAAAGAATGGAGGCGCCTCCCGGAGTCGAACCGAGGTCCACGGATTTGCAATCCGCTGCATAGCCACTCTGCCAAGGCGCCTTTTTTAATTCAACACTTTAGGGACTTAAGTAAGCCGCACCGCTGTGTTCGGGTGCCTACTTTACGGATTGAGGGGAGATAGTCAAACAAAAAAGTGAATTTAAATTCCGTTTGCTGACATTTAAATCAAATTGCTGCATGTTCGATCTCTTTAATCAAAAAACACACAGCAAAATCGAGTTAAACAAGATGTTCTAGCGCTACCACTTCTTCATGAAACGACCGACAAGACTCGGATGATACGCCCAGCAGTGGTCAAACATAGTCATAAGTTGAGGGTTGCCATACTTAGAAAGACTAACCGCATGGAAACGGTTTTTGTGTTCTTTCAACTTTTCAACCTGAGCAATCATTTCGTCTGATTGTTTCGGCGCAATAAAGTCAGAAAGTACGATTAAATCGGCATTCTTGTATTTATCACCAGTCATTAGGTCAATCGACTTCATGAGAACAGGTTCCAAATCCGTACCGCCGTGGAATGAGTAACTTAAGAAGTCGCTCGCTTCACGTAGGCCATCTTGCCTTGTTAACTCATAGGTAATCTGCTCAGAAGAAAAAAGAATCACATAACAGTCTCTCTCTTCTGCAAGAGCAATTTGCATTAAGGCATAAGCCATTGCTTTAGCAGACTGCTCAGGGAAACCACTCATAGAACCCGAAGCGTCCACACAGACTATAAACGGGCCCTTTTCAATATCGATGTTCTTGCTATCTGGTTTTTGCGCCTTCACTTTGCGTAACGTGCGTGATTTACCTTGCGAGCGATAGCTCAGTAAACGCTTGTCGGCCAAGTGCTTGTAAAAGATAACCTCAAGTTCAGGATAAGCTAAGAACATGGTTTCGTTTGGCAGCATCTTGTTAAGGTCATCACTTTCATGAATCCCGACAATATCATCGACCGCTTCATCGCTTTTCTCTTCAACCACCTGCAATTCTTCTACAGGGGCTTTGTGTAGCGAAGGATCATCTTCCTCACCAGCCATACGGCCTAGCTTTTCAGCGATCTCTTGCAAGCCCTTGTGCTTATTCAAGAACTCAGCATGACGTTTCATGATGGTAAGGTCTGTTTTGCTTAATTTGGCAGAAGCCATGTCCCACAAGCGCCCTACACTGCCTTCATCACCCGACTCAGTCACTTTATCCATGTTTTTCATGGTTTCCATGCGCTGATAAAGATCGGCTAAGACTTTTTCTTTGCTTGTTTCAAGTTCAGTTACTTGAGCTTGTTTAATCGCATCAGAAAGTGATTGGTACCATTGGTCGCAAAAGTAGTGTGGAAACATCGCGTTATAAACACCCTTGTTGTTCTCCATAAGGCGTCGAGCTTGTAGATAAAACGCTGAGTGCCACTCCAGCTTTTTGATAACGCTGTCAATCTCATCAAAGAACTGAGGTTCATCCCAGTAAATCACTTCTTGGTAAAGGGCGATTTCCTCTTGGAATCGATCAGTTTCACACACCTTAGTAACGCGTTTTTTAACTTTACCGCGCCATTTAACTAAGTGGTTTTTCACTGATGTTTTCACACCTTTGTTCTCTGCAGCCATCATGACTTGAGAACGAGCGATGAGATCATTCATCGCGGTATCAATGATTCCGGAATCAGCTACCATCAAAGCGAGGTTTAAGCCGTCTGCTCCTAACATATGCTCTCCTCTTACTCGAAGTACTGGCTCATAAACTTAATACGCTGAGCGATCTTGGCACTCTTCACTTTCGTGGTTTCAAGATCTTGCGTTACCGATTGCAAACTTGCTTCCATCGCTTTTGGTAAATCAGGGTCAATATAGTTATGAGGTAATGCATCATGGAATTCAGTACGAACGCGTTTTAACTTGAATTCAGCTTCAGTTAACTGTTCTAAGGCTTTCTCAGCGCCACTCAACCACTTGTTGTACAGTTCTTGGTCTAAACCGTCAGTAGTAACCACACTCACCAATACAGAGCGATTGGCGATGTCTTTAATCACTAATTGGTTTGATGCATCCAAGTCGAGTTTTAAACGGCATAGGTTTTTATTTTCGTTTACGTAACCGTAAATATCACCGTGACCTTCTTTAAGAACACGATCAAAATCGTCTTTGGCTACGTATACCCAACGGCTATCGCCTTTCTCAGATTCAGAAACCGACATGTTGCTTTGCAGCATAACCAGTTTCACTAGATTGTAAGCACTGCCCACGCTGTACATTTTCGCGTTCTTGATGTCATTCTGGTAAACATCTTTACGCAACAAGCCACTGGTTGACTCCATAGAAAGTGACACCGACAACGTTGATTCAACATCGTCTTGAATCTCTTCTAACTCTTCACGAGACATTTCAATTTGAGCTTTCGACTCTTGTTGATCAAACGCTCGGTTCAATGCAAAGTCTTTCACCACGCTACGAACCACATCACGTGATTCTGGGCTATGCCACAAACAATCTTGCAGAAGCATAATATCCAGAGGGTTCACGCTATCGCGACCACTAAAGAACGCACTCGCTTTCAATAGTTTAACGGCCTTCTTCCAGCGTCTATCTGATACATACAATTCTGACTCTGAAGCAGAGCCTTGCTTCTTAACCGTCTCTTCAAGCATGGTTTTTAGTTCAAACAACTTATCAAACGAATTGTCTGTCAGTTCCAGCTTATCGAGCTCTTTCTGCCATTGATGGTATTCAATGTCCGTAATCGCCAAACCTTTTGGAATTACCGCTTCTTGAGAAGTACCCGTCGTCAGCATCGATTTGAAGTTTTGTTTGTTTTGAATACGGTTCACGAACACGCGTACCAACATACGGTCATAAAGTGCTTCCAAGCCGCTGTCTTCATCTGGAAGTTCGTTGGATGCCGATACTAGTAGACGCATCGGTACACGTTCAATATCACTGCCGTTTTTGAAAGTCTTTTCGTTAACGACAGTAAGTAGCGTGTTTAGGATTGCAGGGCCGGCTTTCCAGATCTCATCGAGGAAGACGACTTGTGCAGTTGGTAGGTAGCCTTCGGTTAGTCTTACGTAACGACCGTTGTCTTTTAATTCTTGGATACTTAGTGGGCCGAACACTTCCTCGGGAGTAGAGAAACGAGTCATCAAATATTCGAAATAGCTGCTGTTATCAAAAGCCTGAATGAGACGTTTCGCGATAAGGCTTTTTGCGATGCCCGGAGGGCCTAATAGAAACACGCTTTCACCAGCCAAAGCAGCCAGTAAACAAAGCTTAATGGTGTCTTCTCTTTCGTAGACACCATCAGACAGAGCATGCGCTAATTTATTGATTCTTTCAGAGAGTAGCGCCTTGTCAGCATGTGAAGAAATAGAAGGGTTCATGCGTTACTCCGAAAATCTTTGAACAGTTGAGAGTGTAGAATTGTTTTTATACATTTGTTAGCGCTTTGTTACAAGTGCATTTTATTATTGAGTTGCATTTATATCAGATGGTTACGTCGGTAATTTTGGCGCAATCATAGATTCCAATTATGAGAGTAACATCACGAACGGCGTGAAACTAAATCTAATACGAAACCTAATTTTTCTTTTATTTTCGACACCATAGACGTTATGGTGGTGCACGTCTTCCGTTATACGAAAAATTGGCAAGGAATGTGGCCAGACTGCATGAGTAAAGTTATCCATAAATGGAAAAGTATTTCTCTCATAGAGGAGAACGTGACGCTCCCTACGAACGTCGTGGTAAAACATACAACAATCAATCACCCTGGCGCGGCAGTTATTCTTCCTATCACTTCGTCTGGAAAAAT
Organism: Vibrio sp. 10N.286.51.B11; assembly: GCF_041469245.1. NCBI lineage: Bacteria > Pseudomonadati > Pseudomonadota > Gammaproteobacteria > Vibrionales > Vibrionaceae > Vibrio > Vibrio sp. 10N.286.51.B11. The sequence goes on from NZ_JBFRKI010000035.1 coordinate 4,032, forward strand.
CATCCTCATTAACCAGTTCCGCCCTTCTCTAAAGAAATGGCTTTTGGAACTACCCGCAGGCACGATGGAAATAGATGAGACACCTCTTCAATGTGCCCAACGCGAACTGGAAGAAGAAACAGGTTACAGTGCAACTTCTTTTCAAAGCTTGGGGCAAGTCACCCCTTTGGCTGGCTTCTGTGATGAGATACAACATCTGTTTGTCGCAAAAGACTTAAGCCTCACTACCCGCTTTGAATGCGATGACGATGAAGTAATAGAAGTGATCGAACTGAGTTTAGAAGAACTGCACGATAAAATACGACACGATCAAATCACTGATACCAAAACTATCGCTTGTTTAAGTAAAGCCCAACTATGTGGCCATCTATAGCCAATTATATGGCTACCTAAAGTACTCTAGGAGAGAAACATGGACTTTCGTTCTGATACCGTAACTAAACCTTCGCAAGCTATGCGTGACGCAATGGCAAACGCAGAAGTGGGCGATGATGTTTATGGCGATGACCCAACCGTCAACGAACTAGAACAGTGGGCAGCAAATGAGACAGGCTTTGAAGCGGCAATGTTTACCTCTTCAGGTACACAAGCCAACCTTCTTGGCTTAATGGCGCATTGTGAGCGTGGTGATGAATATCTGTGTGGCCAGCAGGCGCACAACTACAAATACGAAGCTGGCGGCGCTGCGGTCCTTGGTTCTATCCAACCTCAACCAATCGAGAATAACCCAGACGGTACTTTAGACTTTAAAAAGCTTGCCGCTGCGATTAAGCCCGACGACAGCCACTTTGCTCGTACCAAGCTTCTTAGTTTAGAAAACACGATCAATGGTAAAGTGCTGCCAATGTCTTACCTAGCGGAAGCTCGTGAGTTCGTAAACCAACATGGTTTACAGATGCACTTAGACGGTGCACGCGTATACAATGCGGCAGTCGCGTTAGACGTTCACATTAAAGAGATCGCGCAACACTTCGATTCAATGACGATCTGTTTATCAAAAGGCTTAGGCGCGCCGATTGGCTCTCTACTTCTTGGTAGTAAAGAGTACATCGCTAAAGCACGCCGCCTACGTAAAATGGTCGGTGGCGGTATGCGTCAAGCAGGCATTCTTGCTGCAGCAGGTAAAATGGCACTGACTGAGAACGTTGCTCAACTTAAAGCTGACCACGAGAACGCGAAAAACCTAGCGATCGGCCTAAGCAAGTTAGAAGGCTTTTCTGTTAACCCTGATTTCATTCAAACTAACATTGTGTTTGCTAAGTTAGATGAGTCCGTGGATATCAACCGAATCGCTCGCGAACTGGGCAAACAAGGCATTACGATGTCTCCAGGTAACCCGGTTCGATTTGTTACTCACCGTGATGTTAGCGCAGAAGACATAGCTCGATTCCTAACAAAGTTGGCAAATGTACTTTAAGCTTTAAAGGTTATCATCCAGAGCAAATACGACTTGAGCTTCCCCTAAGGGGAAGCTCTATTGTTACGTTTACTCACGAACAAAAACATGATCTACCCATCATTCATTCTAATTTCCCCGTGCCCTTTACACCTTTGGCTTCGATGACCCTAAATTGAGGAAAATGAAGTCATTAAACTTCACCTTTCGTCATAACCCTATCAGTCAATGACACCTATCCGAAATTTCAGCTCAAGATCCCCTTTACCTCTCAAATACATGAATGCGTATCAAAACGGATACAAACAAGGCAATTACGCAGAATGATACGAGTACACTGAATAAGCTCGATGAGCGAGATTTGAACGATATAGCAACTTCTTATTCACCTCGAAACAATTAATATCCTTTATAGGTTATATCACCGCATCCTAAATTGTACGTTTATGGTAACCATTGCGCGGTTTCCAGTACTTATTTGAGTCATATAGCACCTAGCGACTTCCTTGGAAAACGCCTTTAAATATCGAGGATGACCAAGCCCCGAGAGGATGGTTCCTTCAAAGCTAGCGCCGATTTGGTCGACCAGTTTATATGTCGCACCTTGCACAGATTCGCCATCAGAGTGACAAAGAAATAGGTCAAGCGTATATCTCCCTTCTTGGTCTTCTGTTACAGAAACCGAAAGGTTTTGAGCGCCGCCTTAACACATGGTGTTGGCTTTGTTCATAGTCATCTGGTCAGAAAGGCGGCATACACCGACACCTTCGAACTTAACGGTAGGAGAAGCTGATATGAATTCGGCCTCGGCTTCAATAGTGCCAGAAGCTACGCCCTTTTTATCACCACCGGCATCACCAGTACTGGCGCTGAATTTACTGCCTTTAATTGCAATGCTGTTACCGCCATCCATAGAGACGGTCGTGGTGCCTCCCGCTAAATCGGCGGACTTTGCATTGTTACCATAAGGGATAGGAACAACAGGTTTGCCGACTGTTGTTAAACAAACATCAGGGAGTGTTGCGTTCGCTTTAGTCGAAAAACACCGTGACTAAACGCAAAAAGCGCCTTACGGCGCTTTTATTACTGACAGTCTAATAACGACCATATGGAGCTGTTGTATCGTACCAAACATCAACACAACCTGCTGACTTTAAGTCTTTAACGAAGTCTTCACTAATATACAACTCATTATTTTCGTTAAAAGCAAAAGCATGTTTTTCTTCGGTGTCTAAGTTCGTGATTGTAGGAAATTGCAATAATTCAATTGTTTTATAGTCATCAAACTGTCTGTCATAATCATCAGGGTGACTACCAAAATCAAAATTACTATCCCAAGTATCTTTTCCTTCTAGCCAAATTTTATTTAACTTGTCTAAAATTTCTTCCCAAATTACAAACCGGATATTATCATTGAAAATAACAAACAAATCAGGGTTCGAAAAAATCATACCTGGTCTTTTTTCAGGTAATAATTTACTAATATTATCTTTATTAAACTTGATGTACATATCAACCGGCCCACGCTTCATTAAAGTGTTCTATTGGTATAAATTCAACACCATTGGGAGTTGTTGATTCAATTTCTTTTACTATAATTTTGTGAAAGAATGTGTGAAATCCCCAAGCCGAGTCTCTAAATACTAGTCTTTTTTGAAGAGGAATTGATAAAATTTTCTGAGGATCAATGACGATTTTTTTCATACCTGAGATATTTCCGCGTTTGAACCTTTTGAAATTACTCTGTTCATGACAGATGACATCTTGTTCATTTGCTAACTGCAACATCATGAAATCATGTTCACCTTTATCAATTAATTTGATATGTATCCAGTTAGAACCATACAAGTTTGCAATATTCAATCTATCATATATATTTCTAGATATGGAAAAATCAGGCTCCATTATAACATCTGGTATTATATACTTTTCGTCTGGCTTATATTTTGCTAAAACAGGCACAGGGCCACATGGAAAAGTAAATATTGTGCTGTATGCCGCTTCTTCATATTCATCAGGAACTGCATAAATTGGTGTAATTTGGTTTTCTTTTACGAAAAAATAATCACTCATGAGCCTGCCTCTAACTTTTTAGGTTCCATTACCTTGCCTAGTTTATTCCGAATTGCGTGCCCAGTTCCAGTAATATTAAGCCTATGAGGACATTCTTCTCTACTTTTTTTCTCGCTTTCAATGTGACCACCTCCACATCCAATTTTTGAGCTCGGAGCATAGTCTTTACCAAATCTGGACAGAGTCCAATGAAAGCTATTTAGTTTGTCCACTATATCTTCCGCTGCGTCATCGAGATCCTCGGTAAACTCTTTTTTCTTGGAGCTTTTACAGTAATATTTTTTCTCGGCTCTTTTTTTAATCTCGCTTATTTGTTTGTATACTCCTTTCAAGTAGGTGCGTAATTCACTATATAGCTTCTCGCACTCTTCATCCGGGATTTCTTCGGGCTTAGCCTTGCCTCCCCAGTACTTATCTAAAACGGTGTCGTAATCAAGACCTCGATTGTGATTGGAGCGATGAACATGTGTTTCTACTTGGCAAGCAATAATAGTGCTACTTGGCAGCATCACACCATTATTTGCCCTGTTAATGTCATACTCATAAGCCTCTCTCCATAATTTCCACAAATGACCATCCAATGATTCAGTGGTAACAATATGGTGCGCTTGCAAGCCACCTTTTTCAGTATTGTACTTAGAGTCATACCAAGGATGGTTTTTTAGATCACTCGACCATTTATTTTTTGCTATAGCTTTAGCTAGCTTGGAACCGCTTCCTATTATCAATTTATGTTCTGATATTTTGCTATCTGACGGCTTTTTAGACACAGCTGCTCCTCCTCAATAAGCGTCACATTTCTCTGGTTTCTTCTTGCAAACAGGACAAACAAACTCTTTTTTATCCTTTTTCTCATTGGTGTTATCGTTACTCTTTCCTGACTGAGCAGATTTACCAGTGTCATGTTTCACTTTTGCAGGGTACGCTCTCTCACTTTTACCCAAAATTCGAGCAAATAACTGGTCAAACTCACCCATAGCTTGTTTAAGCTTATCCGGCACCATTTTATCGATGATTTTCACTTCGTCTGCTAACTTTAAGAAGTATTCTGCTAGTTCATCAGCTCCCATGCGATTGGCGAAAGAAGCAAGCTCACTCGCCACTTCGATACAAGGCTTTAGAACATCCGATACAATATTGCTCGCCTGCTTGGCGTAATCAACCCAATCTAATGTACGTAAGAACTTTTCTGGGTCACCTTTACCCATACCACGAAGTACCGCGAGTAAAGTGTCTTTCGATGTACCCTTACCACCTTTCAAAGCGACTTTACATGTACCTTTAACTGCACTGCCAAACGTTGGGACACAGCCAATCAAAGTCAAAGAGAGTGCCAACCAATTTTCTGGCTTATCTCGTTCTTCTTCACTTAATAGTGTCATGATATTTGCTGACAGGTCTCGTACATCTGCAGCTTGGTCTACGACGGGAATCATTGTCAGCGCTGTGTTGGCTATGATTTGCTCTACCGATGAGTCATCATTAAAGTCACCTAAAATTACTCCCCAGACCCAGCTGGCAGCGCCAGACATTCTCTTCCAGGAGTTTTCCCAAAAACCAACCTCGCCTCGCTTTGCTTCTTCAATAATTAATTGAGCATTCGCATTTGGGTTGAAATTAGGGTTAGTTTTAGTTGGGATGTTTGGCATGAATTCGCGACTATCTTCACCATAGTCAATGTTAAATTCACCAGGTGCAACCCCACTCACCGAAGCTTTGCCTGCATTATCTAATGTACCTTCAAAGGAAGCGCCGGTTTGATCAACCAATTTATATGTAGCCCCTTGGACAGGCTCCCCATCAGAATAAGAAAGAAACAGATCAACCGTATACGTCCCTTCTTGATCTTCAGTTACAGAAACCGAAGGGTTTTGAGCACCGCCTAAACACATAGTGTTGGCTTTATTCATGGTCATTTGATCAGAAAGGCGGCATACACCGACACCTTCGAACTTAACGGTAGGAGAAGCTGATATGAATTCGGCCTCGGCTTCAATAGTGCCAGAAGCTACGCCCTTTTTATCACCACCGGCGTCACCAGTACTGGCGCTGAATTTACTGCCTTTAATAGCAATGCTGTTACCGCCATCCATAGAGACAGTCGTGGTGCCTCCCGCTAAATCGGCAGACTTTGCATTGTTACCATAAGGGATAGGAACAACAGGTTTGCCGACTGTTGTTAAACAAACATCAGGGAGTGTTGCGTTCGCTTCTCCTCCTGAGCCTTGATGAACTACGCTGAGTCCATTCGCACAAACTGTTACGCCCATAGTAAATCCAATTAAATTCCAATAGATGTATGATAAAAGAGATCGCAGGCTGCAATCTCTCTAAGTACGTAGTGAAAATGAAGGATGAGACTGTTACTTCGAGTCTATTTTTAAAAACGGACAGAAGATCTCACAATTAAATCTAATGCTATTGATAAACATCCAGTAACTGCTGAAATTTTAGGTCAATGACCAAGTAAGTCGCGGCATACATAACACCAAAGATCACAGTACTGACGCCAATAATCAACTTAGGGGAAATAACGCGTTTGAGCGGTTTCTTTAAATACTTCGCCTTTAAGTTAACTAACGTTACTTTTTCCTGTTCGGCTAAACGCTCGTCTCGGACTAAGCGATAAATTGTGTTTCCTATCTCTGAAAGCTTTTCGTTACCACGCTCTTCTCGGCCGTACTTGCCTTTGAACCCAAGTTGAAGCAATAAATAAAGGAATTCGATAACGTGTCTGTATTTTCGTGGATCAGCTTTCAAGCGCTCTAAAATAGTAAAAAACTTATCGCCACCCGATGTTTCGTTATGGAACTCCGACAATAAGCTATTGGTACTCCAATGGCTGTTTGCCCCCCACTCTTGCCTACACACAGATTCATCTATTGCAGCACATAAGCAATAGCGTATGACCAATATTGATGCCCGATCCAACTCCATTTCATTGAGCTTTCGTTCACCTTTGCGAATTTCTCGTGCAACTTGTTCTCTAAAAGGACCAGGATCGTCCAACCAAGGAATCGAAGACATACATGAGAGACTGGCTATTAACCAAGTAAACTGATCGACCAACGGGTTAACACCCATGCTCTCCACGTTTAGGTCTCTTACCGCAATATTTCTAGATAAATCAGGTGCAGGCATAACCTCCATTGGTTTGCCTGGTTCTGGTTGAAATAGTACTACGGTGACGTCGTTTTCGGCGTAACTCATAAACGTACAGCCCAAAGCTGTAGTGATAAGTTCGCGAAGTCGCCAGCAATATGGACTGCGATTGCTGCGGTGTTATTCAATGCATTCCATTCGTCACTTGCTTTATCGAGCTCAAAATAGGTATATCCGGCATGATAAGGCAACGCTCTAGGTACCACTGGCATTGGTTTCATTTCAATACCCGGCAATTGTAAGTTGATCAAATCGCGAATATTGTCGATCGAACCAATCTTGGTTTGGCTTACAAACTGCGTATGCAGAATATCAAGTGGTACGTCTGCTTTAACAGCAAGAATAAACGTCGTAGATTCGACAATTTTACTGTCTGGAATTGCTGCAGTTCGAATTCCATAGCTTTGCTCCCTCAATGTTAAAGGTATTGCACGTTGTTCTGACATAACACTTAATGTCATTTTCGCGCTATCAAGCGTACGAGATAAACAATCGGTCAGTTGGCTATGGTTGTATTTTGTAAACTCTTGTGGTCTACGAGATGCGGAACACAGTGTAGATAATTCACCTTCCGCTTGTAACAGGATCCGATAAAATGACTCTGGGTGAACGCCTTCCACACTTGCAAAATGCCAGAACAACGGCTCATAACGATTCAAGGCTTGTAACAACATAAAATCAGCAACAGATGATACGCCCTGTTGGTCAACCACCCCCAAACGCTGAACTATAGATTCTGCTCTATGTTTGAGCATTGACGCGAATTCAGTCGCGAACTTGCTTAAAACGGTAGAAGCATGAATATCAATACACGTCGGGATATAGTTCTCATCCAAAATGATGCTTCCGTCGGGCTTCACTTCGGAAATTTTTAAAATGGGTATCGATGTATAAGAACTCTTATCTTCGTGGTCGTACATTAAGAAGAAGTTAAGTTTACCCACCACAATACTTGCCATATCTTCTGATTCATAACATGCATCGACGGCTTCTTGGGTCTCCATGTTATAACGAGCACCGTCACCATTACCTCCAAAGAGTTCCGAACGCTCTGATGGTAGTGGGCAACATAAGTACACCACTTTATCCGCAATAGATGGGTCAACATCTCTTACTTCTGGAAGTTCAGCAAGAAGCGGTAAATCAAATGGCGTGCGGTCTTGTAATATACCTTCTGCTCGTGTGATTCCGATTTTTCCTAATGCCAATAGCTCAGTATTAATCTCAATTTTTTTTACTCCCCAATGTAATGGAGAGCTATTAGAGCTAAGCATGTTAGATAACTTACTTTGAGATCGGTCTAGTTGTTGGAAATGTTGAGGCTTCATGAACATACCATCTTGCCAAACAACTGGATTATATAAAGACATTCGTCGGTTCCTTAAAAATACGTCTGTTCAATACCACGAGTATTGTTCGAAGATAATTCGCTACCCTCAAGTTTTAGTCTGAGGAAGTACTCACTTTTTTCTTCGATCACTTCGACCTTCCGCCAAGATGAGCCATTGATATCGCGGAATGCGACAGAAAAACCCAATGCTCTAGTTGTTGGGTCTAACTCTAGAATCTCGTGCAACTTGTCTCCTGGTTGCAGCTGATATTCGTACCGTTTAATGTATTCATCCCCCAAGGAGGCCTTATCATTTTCGAACAAAGCGAAGAAGTCCAAACTACGGAACATAACTGGAGACGTTAATTCGTGAACTCTCAGAATTACTGGGGACGATTGACCTTGGTCACGAACATTGAGGTGTTCTGAAGCTTCGATAACAAGTTCAATCGAAGAAGTCTCAGGAGTTATCCCTGAGGACTCTTTGAACTGCTCCCACATAGAACAACCTGATAATAGAAACAAGGTAATGGGGATTATAAGTTTACGCATGATCAGCTTTTGCAACCTTATTGTATCTGTCTTTCATCAACGCTTTAAAAGTTGACGCATTGAATTGTCTAGTACTTTGCTTATAATGTTCACTGTACTTTTTCCACAACTTTGATTTACTAAGGAAGCGTGTCTCTTGGCTTAAAGTGTTTGCAAACTGCTGAGGATCATTCGCTTTTAGTTGCTCCAATACCAAATCGTTAATTGCCTTCGCATATAAGGTATCGTGCTCGCTAAGTTCATCCAGTATCTGTTCAATTAGCTCATTTGGAGCCAATAGATTTTGACTATTGAGCGTTAACATCAATGTAGTTAGGCTAAGATCATTGTGGGCAAATGAACTTTCGTCAGTAAGCTCTTCAACACTCTGTAAATCTTTGTACAAATTATCGATACACAATCGTAAACAAGCGCCCATTTGTTTAAAAAATAGAGCGTCATGTTTCGTGTCAGATTCTAAATCAACACCCAGTCCTTCAAAGAATGCATGTGTTACATTTTCATGTTCGTAAGAAGTTTCACTCAATGCGATATTATTCTGAGTTCTACTCTCACTTTCAACAGGCTGCTCTTGTGGTTCGGTATGAGAGACAAATTCTTGTGTCACCTCTTCCCATTTATGGCTCTGTATGTTTGTAGAATGAGGTATAATAGTGACAGGTGGCACTTCTGGTAGTTTATTTTTGAGAGTCCCTGAACTGCCGTTAGGTGTATCTGACTTAAGATCTGAACCTTCAACGCTTGCTGGTTTCAAACGGTTCGATATCTTAGCTTGATCATCGGCGACATCTTTAGCTTTCAGGCTCGCCTGCTGTTCTTCTTCCATCCCCATCCAATCTTCAGGAATCAGACTAGGAAGGTCAAACTCAGAATGGATACTCAGACTGTCATCAACGACTTGCCTTTGATGTTCTGTCGATGACTTCATAAGATTTTTTTCGTTACTTTCGTCTCGGACCAAATAATCATCATCTCTCTGCATTGAGAATTTTAAGTGCTCGACGGGATCATGAGTATCTACTCCATCAGGTTTCGTTTCCATGAAGAGATCTTCAAGCGCGCCTGTCTCTGCTTCTTCCTCAACAACGGACTCTTCCAAGTTCATTAAAGGGTCTGTTGAATCTCTTTCTGGCGCTATTTCAGAAGCTATGTCGTATGAAGTCGTTACCAACTCAAGAGAAATACTCACTTCATATTGTCCGAGAGAAACTCTGTCACCATCGCACAACGAAACTGGTTGATTCTTTAGGATCTTATTACCATTAACCAATGTGCCATTTGTACTCACATCACTAATGTAATAAGTGTCTCCATATATACTCAATAGACAGTGCGTACCAGATATGAATCGGTTGTGATCCGTTAAAGTCACTGTACAACCTGCTTCTCGCCCTAGAGATCCACCTTCTTCAGGCATCTCGATACTTTTAGCTCCAACATATTCTTCAGGGCACTTCGAGATCACCAAAACCAATTGATTTATACGCATGAATAGCCTTTAAAACAGAAGAGAAACACTAAACTCGACACCACCTAGACCCTCGTTATAAAAAGGTAAGATGTATGAAGCTTGCGGGATTATTTGTAAATGAGCGTCTGGGTTACTTCCTAATTTGATCACACTACCAAAAGTAACAACAGCGCCAGCTTCAAATTGATCGATATCTTCAAGTTGTTCGCTGTAACGAAAGCCTTGGTCGTCAACTTTCCAACGGTTTGAGTATTGCGAGTAACCTAAAGACAAGCCAGCACCTATATAAGGTGTGAACACCGACCAGCTACCTAAAGCATACTGAGGCACAATACGAAGTTCGTAATTGGTTACCTCGTTATACACGCCATTCTTTGGAGCTTCGATGTCGTCTTCAGCCAAATAATTAAAACCTAACCACCAACGCCATCGGTTGTTACTTTCATCAATTGGACGTGTATGGACGAACCCGTAACGCAGAGCATCTACTTGGCCACTCGGTCCTTCTTCATATTCTATAGTGTCTATGCTCAGCATATTTACTGAGCCACCATATCTTTCCCCCTTCGCGATCGCGATGGACGAAAAAAGACACATTGTGGATATTAGACCGATTTGACTTAGGTTTCGCATGCTTCCCTCTGAGTTCATCCATATATTAACTAGATGCGCAAGATAGCAAGTATTATGTCTTTTACAATAAGGAGACGGTCACACCCGCCATTTACGACATTATAACTAGCAAAAAAAACGATATATCTACAAGAAAATGCATTACGAATAATTACAAATAAAATTCATTTATAAAATCAAAACTATCAATAATTGAAAAATCAAACGACCAACAACCATCCAAAGAAAGAAGGTTGTTCAATACAAGAAAATTAGCATTTACAAAATTCAAAAAACCTAACATGCCACTTTTTTATCTTTAAGCTGTAGCATAATCATTTCCAGCATTTTTCTAATTTAGTGTTAGTTAATATTTATGTAATCATTGGTAAGAGTAATTATTGATCAATAAAACACCACACACATGAATAGTTAGGTTCATATTATTTTTCCCAACAAAGACCATAAACGTGACTTTCATCACTGAAACTTTATAAAGCTCAGTCGTAAATTGTTACGTTTTTTGATCTTTTTGTGAATAACGTCACATAGTGCTGAAATTCAGAACTTTCAAATCTTTTAACATTCAAATTATTCTGTTTGACTATAGAATCCTTGAAAAAATATAAATATAAAAACAAGCGAGGCTAAATTTATTAGTTATCGCTAAATTTCGATTTCGTTATATATACAGTTGGATATCAAGATTATGTTCTCCTCAGATTTCACAAGACGGCCTATTGACGAAGAAAAGCCTAGCGGAACTAACCCAAACGCATTAGATGATTTTACAGAGATAAAACGTCAAATTAATAACCTTAATAAGGTGACAGGGAGAGTATCTTGGAAAAAGGTTCAGTCTCTTTCAAAAACGATACTTTCGAAAAACAGCAAAGATTTCCGTTGTAGTTGCTACTTTACTGTCGCAGCAACACATAATGATGGCTTAAAAGGTTTAGCTGAAGGACTCAGTTCTATTCTGGACTTATGCGTCGTTTATTGGTTTACCGCATATCCAGAAGTTACAAAATCAAACGCAAGGATTGGGGCGATAGACTGGATGGTTGAACACACAGAAAAACGAATAAAGTCGATTAAAACAAGCCCCGACGACGTACTGCTGATCGAAACTTGCCATCGCTTATGTATGAGAATTGAAGAAGAACTAAGACTACATTACGGTATAAAAGCACCTTCATTAGGTGGGGTACGTCGAATCTTAAAGCAATGGGTTGATGAACATAAAGAGACCGAAGCAAACCTGCGCGAAGCAGAGAATCAACGAAAGTACCGAGCTCCAGAAGAAAATAAACAACCAACACCAGTGGCTCAACCATCAACCATTAAAATTGATGTGTCAAATAAGCAATCTGCAACAACATCGAAAGTCGACGATAAAACACCCTCTAATTATTTAGTCGTCTACCTGTTAGCCGGATTTCTTGCTTTAGCATTGTCCTCTCACTTCTTTTATAAGCAATACCAACTAAAAGATCTGACTAAACAAATCATCACATCTGATATCTCACAACTTAATGAAATAGCACATTCATTAAGATATGAATATGCTCCTATTTCTCAAGATGTTAGACCTAATGTCGTAAACCAATTAGACACACTAATGAAAGGTTGGGTTGCCGATCCAATCAAAGTGTATCAGATCGATATTTTAGACCGATTGACGCTTGATTTAACCAAGCTGTATCCGGACTCGTCTTCTATTCTACGATTACGCCAAGAGTTCACCAATGAACAAGAAAAGTTAAACACAGATTACGCCCAACTTCACCGACGCTTTTCTAACGCCAGGACTGTATTTGCGAATGTAATTAGAGGAAGTGAAAGTAAAAAGACAGCACGAGCTTATGAGTACAGTAACTCTCTTTTTCCATTGATTGGCCGCATTGAATATGCAGAAAAAGAACAACAACAAAAAGAACTACAGAAATCTCTTCGGATACTGAACGTCTATTTACACAAAATAAAAACCTTAGAATCAGATCTGTCAGCAAATAAACCGTAAAACTCATAAAACCGTCTTAAGACTCGGTATTACAACAAACTCAAAACAACGAAATAGGCTTATGTTAAAACACAAACTAATGAGGAACCCTGTTGTTATATCAACGGCCATTTTCCTCTTTCTTGCTGCTACGATCGCTGCAATCTATATCCTTTGGCTAGATATAACAGACAAGTTTTACCTATGGATTGCTTTAGGTGCTATAACAATTTTCTATTCGTTGTTTCAGGTAACGTTGTGGCTAAAAAAGAAAAACAACACTAAAGCCCTAAAGCTGGAAACAGAAGAAGAAGCATTAGCCATGGTCATCCGTCCGCTTCTTTCTGGTTCCAATAAAAAGCCAATCTATTTAATGATTGGCAATAAATACGCGGGTCGAACTCAGTTTCTACTTAACTCCAGTGCAATCAAGCCAATGGATCAGACTCGTACTGCAAAGAATGATTTTTTCGAATGGTATGAGTCAGACTCCGCCGTGTATATCAAACCGGATCAACGCCTATTGTTTCAAGAAGTATCAAGTAACGATAGCGCTCTGTGGAACACATTTGTAGATGAGGTCATTAAACACAAGCCTAGAAAGCCATTTTCTGGTTGCTTGTTTTTTATCGATTTTGAATTTCTAATTGTCTCTGAAACCGAACAAATCGATTACACGTTAACCGCGCTTAACCATCGATTAGAATCAGTAAGTGAAAAAACATCTTCAGCGATCCCTTTATATTTAATGATGTCTAAGCTCGACAAGCTAGAAGGATTTAAGGAATACATACACTTTAGTTCTTTAAAGACCTCGGTTGAATTTCTATCAATTCCATTAAAGGAAGCTAAAGGTGTATTTGTTGAGTACTACCATGATAGCTTCCGTAATTTAGTAAAAGTAATGGAGAGCAATGCGTTAGATTCGTCGTCTCACTCTAATGAAGTTAACGAGAAGCAAGCCATATTAGCATTCCCTAAACAATTCGAATTGTGTCAGTCTGAAATTGCTTCTGTGATAGAACGACTTTCAGAACTCAATACTGGGTCTTATTCTCTTGATATCCGTGAAGTGTTTTTTATATCGAATATCCAAGGTGGTAGAAAATACAACCTATTAGCTAAGAGTTGCAGCAACTACTTTAACTTGCCGATCATTGCGTCGGAACATACTCAGTTAACAGAAACGCCCTATTTTACGCGTTTCTTAATGGACTCTCAGATCCTGCCTGAATCTGATTTCGCAGGTGAAAACAAGACTTACCTTAGGATGATCCAGAGGCAGAGCCGTCTAGCCGTTGCAGCTTCCATTATTTTACTAGGTAGTGGTGCTTACCTGTTTTCAACGACTTTAGATGACAACCTGAGAGTGATTAGTCAGCTTATTGGTATAGATGATTCACAATCGTCTTACCCAAAAGGCAATTCTTTTGAAAGTTCTCTTTCAAGTGCGATCCAAACTGTACAACCATCTTATCAAGCATGGCTTAGTGGCTCACAAGCGCTAGATAATGAACTTGTGAATATGAATGTAAGTCGTCTCGATGAAAGTACGAAAATCGCTTATAACGCCCTCATAATGCAAATTAGAAACCACTTAATGCCAGTAATTGAGCAAGGTTATCGTTTGCAACTAACACAAAATCAAGACAACGTTAATAATGCACTGCCTTTACTAAAAGGTTACTTAATGTTGAATGATCCTACAAAACGCGAGATAAAATTTCTACGTCAGCAAACGATGTCAACGCTCCAAAAACTCAGTGATCAACCAGACACGATCACGACAGTGATGAAATATTTGGACGCATATTTCCGCACTGATTTTGAACCTGTATCGATCAACATGAATATGGTGCGTGCGACAAGACGTTCTCTACTCTCTAGTTCAAATGTAGATCTTGTGTACGCCAGCTTGTTACAACAAGCAGGTGACATTGATTTAGGCACTTTGAATTTACAGCGAGCAGTCGGTTTCGACTTTAATAATGTCTTCAACGACAACTTGGATCCTCAACGATTAGAAATCGATAAAGTTTACACATCTACAGGCTTCAGTACGTTTTACCGCCCTCGCGTCGATTTAATGTCGCAACAAGTCATCACCGACAACTGGGTATTGGGTTTGTCAAACCACGTAATCCCAACAGACAAAGAACAAGAGACATTCAAGAAGCAAGTAAGAAAAAAATATACGGATGACTACATCAGTTATTGGCGAAATGCTTTAAGCGAACTAAAAGTAAAGCGTTATAACAATATAGGGGAGATTACTAACGCCATTGATCTGATCTCTGGCCCATCTTCTCCGATGACAACGGTTCTAAAACAAGTTTATACAAACACGCAGTTTTCACCGATCGGTCAACAAGGAGCATTAATGGCTCAAGTTAACCCTAAACTTACGGGTGCCGTAAAAGCAGCACCAGAACTCGTTGAAGAAGTTGTAAAGCCTGACTACTTATTAATGAAAAGAGTTGAACAAGCTTTCCACATCTTGAATCAATTGCAAATTAACGAAACTCCAAACTCCCCTACACCATGGGATGAAACGATAACTGCACTGAGCAGAGTTCGTACGTATATGAAAGATATAGCAGACGCACCGGACCCTCAAATGGCAGCGTTGTCTGCAGCACAACACCGGATGAGTAGTACGGATGCCGATCCTCTGATTCGTTTAAAACAAATTGCACAAAAATCTCCTGAGCCAGTAAGAAGTTGGCTTTTAGACGTAGTTAACCAGAGCTGGTCCGTGATGATTTCTGAATCATCAAAAGGAATACAGACTCTTTGGTATAGTGAGATCTATTCTAAGTTCAAAGAGTTAGGTTTAGGAAGGTACCCTTTTGATCTAAGTGCAACAGAAGAAATTTCGATCGAAGACTTTGAGCTGCTTTTCGCATCGGGAGGCTTGCTTGATGCATTTATCGATAAAAATTTCGCTCCTTTTTATGACACAAACCTATGGACGCCAAAACAAGTAGAAGGTGAAATTATGCCTCTCTCACCAGAACTGCTTGTTCAGTTACGAAATTACAATGTCATCAAAGATACACTAATCAACAAGAGTACAAACCGTTTGTACCTTCCATTTAGTGCGAAGGTACTTGATCTTGATTCTAGTGCGATCAGAGCAAGCTTAAAAATAGCGGACTCAAATATCAACTATTACCATGGTCCCAGCAGAATTCGCGAACTTGAGTGGCCTCCTCAAAATGGAGATTTCAATATCAGTATAACAATTCAAGATGTAACAGACGAAGGTAAACAACATGTACTAAGCAAGAATGGTCAATGGGCTATCTATCGGTTATTTGGTGACTCAACGTTAACAAATACCCATAACGGTAGCTTCGTGAGTGATATAAAAGTATCAGGCAGAGATCTGAGCTTGCGAATCACTCCTTTGACTCAGAAAAACCCGTTTACGTTAGCGGAGCTGTATAACTTCACTCTACCCGAAGCTATATAATACAAATACAAATACAA
>NZ_JBFRKI010000035.1:20800-51537 GCF_041469245.1 Vibrio sp. 10N.286.51.B11
AATACAAATACAAATACAATAATAATTCAGAAAAGGCAGAACACATGATGTCCAACATTAGTTTACAAGGCTTAGACAAACTAGATCGTAAAATTCTTTCGAATCTACTCTCCAATGGGCGAGAATCGATTGCTAATCTTTCTCGCAACATCGGCTTGTCGCGAACAGCGGTCGCTGAACGCATCAACAGGCTTGAAAAGACCGGTATTATCAAAGGGTATACGGCACAAATAAGAGTAGAAAATGACGGGAGAAAAGCGGCCAGTTATTTGCTAATTTCTTGTGAAAAAGGTAAGAAAAATGATGTAAGTAATGCATTAAAAGAACTACCTGAAGTCAGACTTACAAGCATTGTTGGGGGGACCTACGACATTATTTCTTTGATTGAAGCTCCTGATCTGCAATCAATACACCATTTATGTAATGAGATAGAGTCTTTCAATGGCATTCGCTCTCTCAATACAACAGTAGTGCTACACCAGCCAATCAGTCGTTAAAAATAAAGCCGCTCTTATGAGCGGCTTTTTTAAATGCCTCCAATTACTCTAATCTTCGCATCTTTCGTACCTGCTTGACCCAACCAAAAAGTTTGCCCCAAACTCGTCCCATCACCTTGACCGAGTTGGTTCTTTGGAACTGAGTCTAAATCAACGGTTAGCTTTAAATCCCAAGACATGGGGTCACGAAGAATAAAACGCATCAACCCCACTAAAGTTTTATGGAAATCTCCTCCATAGGAGAACTTTCGGAACGTCTCGAAATCAATGTTATCAATACAAAGATTAAACTTACCGTTTAGATCTGGGATGCTCTTACCTAAATGTAAATTTGAACCCAAAATACAATTCGTTCTATTTAATTGATTCCTTTGGCATTCGGCAATTTTTACTCTTCGAAAGACCCACTCTTCGATTCGAACACTTGGTAATGAAAAATAGTGCGCAACAATGCCAGAAATCAGTTTCGGAGAGCGTGTCCTGGTAGATAGCTGATTGACGTAAGACAAAATCTTTGCACGATCAAGCCCGATCGTATCGGACTCTTGAATAACATTAGACAACCCTGCTAGGTGCAGCATACGCCCAGAAAAGTCATCTGTTGCATCGCTTTGATACTGAACATGATAACGGTACTTTTTCCAAACACGATAGATTAAACTGGTATATCTATTATGGAAGAAATCAAAGAAGTCTCTAACTGGATTATCATCATCATCTCTACCTACTAATTTTTCTGTATAGTTCGCGGGCAAAGGTGAACTTGAACCGTGTAATCCTAAAAAGTTAGTTTCAATTCTCGAATAGTGCTCACCAGACCTTTCCATATGACTGATGAATTCCATATCACTTTTGGGGAAACAGAGGTTTGGTGAGACACTAAACGCAATTCTCTCTTGATAAAAATATTTGTTTTCACCAACCGCTACAAAATCACTGCCCGGTAATAGTTGGTAGTGCTTCTCTAACAACAAAACTGCTTGAAAAAAGCTAAATTCGTTTATTTTTTCTGATAATTCATCAATCATAAGATTGTTTGCTGTCCAGTTAAACTTGCCCATTGGTAGCTTTCGCCACTGCGTTCATCGTAGACTTCTAACTCTGTAAATGAGTTAACACTTGAATATAAGCGTATGAACTCATTCAATACATTTGCCATCAAAAACATGTCCCCTTCATTGACAAAAAAACTAGAGTTCATCTTAAGCTTAAATTGATTACCACGAACGGATACCCCTCTAAACACTCTATCGATAGGTTTCATTTCTGATGAGATAATGCCGTCAAGCCTGTGCAACGAAGCCCTATGAGCCTGCCTATCCACTCTAGAATGGAAGTCATATGTAGACAGTAAAACCTTGAGTACATCAATATTAGAGAGCGATAGATAATTCAATGACATATTAGCAATCAGTTGCCATTGGAGTTCGCCATTCACTTGCGGGCTAACAGATTGCGTAGGTTTAGTAATATTACTAAACGTGGCGTAAGTTGGAGATTTATGTGTGGTATATATGATGTCTCCTACAGACAATCTTTCAGACAAATCTGCATTACTGCACAATAACTTCATCAAAACCGTTTCGGTTCCTAGGTCTGCAATATCCCCATTGTGGGTATGAAAAGATATATAACGCTCAAGCCCTCTTCCACTCACTCGCTCTGAAACTTTTGACTTGTAGAAATCACGTTTATCTCTTTGATTTATTTGGTGTTCAAAGGACTCAAATTCAATAAGAGGTTTTCGTCGCCTTTCATTTTTGCTCCAACTTTCTACTTGGTTTATTGAATAAACTTCGTAGTGGTCCTGGTTGTCACTCTGTGGCCGAACTTTATACTCATTGCGACGATGTTCAAGCCGAATTGGATCACCATCTTTTTTGAATAGATTCACAGCTGGCGTACAATGTAGCCTTAAGTGCTTATCTTTCAGAACAACTTCGGCAGGTAATGCTCTCTTAAAATGGAATTTAAGGTTCACGGTACTTCTTTGTGGTATCCCTTTTAGCCAATCGAGACCCGTAATATCAAAAAACATAAATTTGTCTGGCAAAGAAAAATATTCTTGCAACAAACGATAACCTGCAAATGAATTGTCGCTATATGGCAGTATCGCTTCGTCGTCTTGGTACCCAACCGGTTTAACAAATTCAGGTCCAAGTTTACGTTTATACCCACCGCCCACGTCTAACTCGACGTAGTCTAAATATCTAAATATCCATAAGAAAAGAATTCTAGTTATATGGATCTCACCATGTAAATGAAACCTTAATTTGTCTAACCCGATACGAGATAACTCTAGCCCATGTTCAGTCGCAAGTGTCACATCAACAGATGAGCTTGTTCGACTGTTGCTTTGGTCAATGCTTGTGATTTTTAAGGGGAAAAGCTCTACGTCATAGCAGGTTCTGAATAAACATTGCGTACCTTCCACTTGTTCACTAGCCATCTCAGCCCCACGCTTCACCACTGTTTTTTCAGTGACACTTCCGGAGTGTGGCGTTAGTTCGCTAATGCATAACGAAGGAATCGAGCGCATGTAATGTGGCCACAACAGCGTCATTAACGACTGAGTGAGCTCTGGGAGTTCATCATCAATCTTTTCTCTAATACGGCCAGTAAGAAACGCAAAACCTTCAAGAAGACGTTCTACATCAGGATCGAATGTTCCTTCAGACAAAAAGTTGGTCAGTTTTGGATTGTACTTGGCAAATTCGCTGCCGGATTCTCGTAGATATGTGAGTTCATCTTGAAAGTATTTACTGTTACTCAATGGGCACCTACTAAACGTTAAATTGGCCGTCAGTTCCCATATAGACATCGATAGACATCGGAACTTTTCCACCGTTGTGTAAGACTTCTCCGCATATGCCAAAGCCTAATTGAAGAGGGTTGTTGTGATTTTCTCGGTAATGTACTTCAACACTTCGTAGCCGAGGTTCGAAGCTTTCTATTGTGGAAGTGATGTTCTTTTGGATGTGACGAACTAAATTGGTGTTGTTCGATAGAACATCATTGAAATCAGGTAAGCCATATTCCCCATCGATCATTGCATTACCCGCATGAGTATTAAGCAAATCAGCAAGGTGCAGATGAATGGATTCAATTAAATGCCTGTGTGAAACCACTTTTTCATAACAATTTTTCGGCTCACCAAGTTCAATTCGTTCTAATAATCGGTAACCTTTTTCCATATAACACTCTAAGAAAAAAAGCAGCCAGTAAACCTGGCCGCTTATTTATTTCCAAACTTATTATTGGTCTAGCTTACCAACCAAAGATAAGTCAAAGCTCGCGCCCATGTACTTGAAGTGAGGACGAACAGACATCGATACTTTATACCAACCTGGGTCACCCTCAACGTCAGACACTTCGACTTTAGCCGCTCGTAACGGTCGACGACCACGAACTTCTGCTGGCGGGTTCTCTTGGTCAGATACGTATTGACGGATCCATTTATTTAGCTCAACTTCCAAATCGGTACGCTCTTTCCAAGAACCAATTTGCTCACGTTGAAGTACTTTAATGTAATGAGCTAAGCGGTTAATAATGAACATGTAAGGTAGCTGAGTACCCAACTTGTAGTTCATCTCAGCTTGCTTGCCTTCAGGTGTATTCGCAAACACTTTTGGTTTTTGAACTGAGTTTGCCGAGAAGAACGCTGCGTTATCAGAACCTTTACGCATTGTTAAAGCCATAAAGCCTTCTTCTGCAAGTTCATACTCACGGCGGTCAGAAACCAGAATTTCGGTTGGGATCTTAGTTTCGATCTGACCCATCGCTTCAAAGTTATAAACCGGTAAATCGGTTACCGCACCACCACTTTGCGGGCCAATAATGTTTGGACACCAGCGATATTTTGCAAACGACTCACTGATCTTTGAAGCCATAGCATAAGCTGAGTTACCCCAAAGGTAATTGTCATGGCTGTCCGTAACCATTTCATCGTAGTCAAACGCCTTAATTGGGTTGTCTTCAACTGAGTATGGCGTACGCAGCATAAAACGTGATGTACACAGCCCAACATAACGTGCGTCTTCGTGCTCACGGAATCCGCGCCACTTAGTATACTGAGGACCTTCAAATACCGACTTTAAGTCTTTTAAGTTTGGTAATTCTTCATAAGAATCTAAACCAAAGAATTGAGAAGATGCAGAAGTAATAAATGGTGCATGAGACATAGCACCTACATTACCCATATATTCCATTAGTTTAATATCAGGCGAAGACGCAGATAGTTGGTAATCACAAATAACGGCACCTACAGGCTTACCACCAAATTGACCGTATTCACGAGTATAAATCTGCTTGTATAAACCTGATTTCACTACTTCAGGAGCATCTTCAAAATCATCCAGAACTTCGTCTTTCTTAGCCGAAATAAGTTCGATTTGAATGTTTTCACGGAAGTCCGTGTGATCAACAAGATATTTAAGACCACGCCATGTTGATTCAATCGCTTGAACTTCTTCGTTGTGAAGAATTGCATCAACCTGTTTAGACAACTTTTGATCAATCTCAGAGATCATCAAATCAACTAAAGACTGGTCTACTTTTTCTACTGTTGAGCTGCTTAATAACTCACCAATGAATGCTTCAACGCCACGCTTTGCAACGTCAAAACCCTCATCACTAGGTTTAAGGCGAGTCTCATTTAAAATGCTATCCAGAAGAGAGCCTGGCTCAACTAGAGCTGCTTCTTGTTCTGGTGCTTGTGCTTCTGCCGACATGATCTTCCTTACTCTGCTTTTTCGCCTTGGTCTGCACCAATGCTTAGTTCATCCAAAAGTTTCTTTCTTGCTTCTTCATCTTGAAGAACTGCTGCAATCTTCTTACGGAAAGCAGGTACATTCCCTAGAGGGCCTTTCAATGCAACCAAGGCTTCACGAAGTTCTAGTAAACCATTCAGCTCAGGAACGCTCTTCGCAATCGACTCTGGAGTAAAGTCCTTCATATTTTTGAATGTAATATCAACGCCAATTTGCGCACCTTCTTCATCAGAAAGACGGTTTTCAACATTTGCTTTGATATTCGGTGCGTAACCTTCTAATACTTCGTTAAAGTTATCTTTATCGATATTAATCGGATTACGCTCTTCGATCGGAGTTTCATCTGCACGAGCAGTGAAGTCACCGACAACCATCATACTTAGGGGCAGTTCAACATCATCAGACGCATCACCTGTTGCTGGAACATAACGTATATTAATTCGCTCTTTCGGAGCCACCGAGCCATCACGTGACATAATTAGTCCTTTCTAGTTTATTGCTGGTCATAAATTGTTTCCCATTCGCTATATCTCACAGGTAAAAAATCCTTAGTTCGATATAGTTCCTTTAGAGTTTTTTGAATTAGATTTTCTAAAGAAAAAAACAAATGGGGTTCCCAAATTGATAGATTTAGTTCCTTAGCCACCGCCCAACTTTGTTCCAAGTAAGGCAAGCACAAAGGGTATAAACCAACACTTTGGTAGGCCTTCACTAACTTTAAGTGCAACATGAATTGTCCACGACCGGAGTTATCCAACTCGAGTTTGTTTGACAGTTCAGCCACATATTTACCCAAGTCACCTAGGGCAATATCCTCCATCTCAGATAGATCATCTTCAGCTACAACAATAGTTTGAATTATTGACGACTTACCCGAAGGACAAGCGTTACCTGTAGACAACCAAGTAATCGTTGCTTCATCCGCAAATGGAATAGAATTTTTGAAAGAGAGGTTCTCAATTCCCTCAAAAGAATCGACAAATCTCTTTGTTTCTTGCTTTACAGCCAACGCAGCTTCGTCATACCCAAGATTGTCTAACATTGAATAAACGAAATAATGCCCAGTCAGCCAAAATGGCGCATCAGTAAGTGTTCGCTCTAGACGCTTGATCGTATCGATATCACTTTCTTGATTTGCTTTATCTCGATATTCCGCCTGCTGGTCTGATGACACAGCGAGGCTAAGAGGCGTTAGATTGTCTTTGTGATCAGGTAAACCATCAACGTCGGCCCATGTCAGGTGACGGTAAATCCGATATCCTAAAGGTTCAGTCGGATTTGAATGCACCATGATCTCAGACACTTTTTTTAACGTACGCTTTGATGCAGCCGGAGATGAAAAATCTGTGTCAACGTCTACAGTGCTGTGCTCTCGAGGTTTACTTCGTTTCTGATTAGGCGTGGTGTGCGTCTTAGGACTGTCAGCTTCGTGGCTTTGTGGAACGATCGCTTTCTCGGACAGTGCAACAACATCAATGAGCGGTTCGGAATCAGCCAAACTGTGTTCAACCAACGTTTCTTCATTTAAAGATGCGTTCTGCATTAGTTGATTCAAATGACTTTTTAATTCGAAAAAGTCTACATCAGAGTCTTGAAATATCTCGTCAAACTGACGCTGGATACCTTCAGTTAGTGTGATACATCGAGATAGAACTTCCCAGTCAAGGGATTCTGCAGACAATTTAGTCGCGACGAGTTTGAATTGATGATTGAGCCACTCAACAGCCCCATCTCTACCTCTTTTACGTTTAGGGTATAACTCATGACCAAAACGACTGATTGAGTCATTGAGCAAAGATAATCCTTCCTCAAGCCCTATCTCGCCTTTGTCCTCTACCAAAGAACGGATCAGATAACAAAGCGCTTTAAGATCCTTACTATGCTGACTTAGCACTTCAATCGAATGGACTTTTACTATATGCCAGTCAACAGTCTCACCAAATAATGAACCAAATTTTTTCACTTCGGCTTCCATCATTTCATAGCAAAACTCGTACCTAGCATCCTCACCAGTTGGTGAGTGTTCAGATATTGGTGCTAATAGCGTTTCAGTATCGATCAGACTCAAGTTAACCTCTGCTTTCAGAATTGTAATTTCTAATTGCTCGCTCGATTGCTATAGCACCTCGCGCTGGTTTAGATAGTTGATGACTTTTGTCTATAGAATCACTTGCCATACTATTAAGAATTTCCGTTATTTCGCTGAATTTCTTAGGGGCATTAGTCTCTAGATCAGCTAACGAGTCGTGAAGTTTCTGTCGGCCAAATACTGATTGTTCAGTTACAGTACTGAACAAGATAAATTCGCTTCTTGCTACTTTTAGAGCTCTTACTTTAGCTTTCAATTTTGGCGTGTTACCAAAAAATGATTGCGCAGCTTCTGCCTCAAGAATTGCTTTGGTGTAATAATGCTGCTTTGCATTTTTCTCTATCGAGGCATCTATTCCGCTGAGCACTTTTCGCGGTAATACATGACTATAAAAATAGGCTCTTGACTGGTTTACTTTCCAAGCAGTTTCAATATCACTGTCTGCAACATCTGATTTCCCATCTAAGATGAGTTCGACTAAACGCTGTTCTTGATTCCCACCAAAGGCGGCAATATTTTGTGAATTGATGGTCGCCTTATTCAGACTTGCCATCGTTTCCGTCAGCGCTTTATCTGCATAAGGAAATAGAGAGCCGTCACTGTTCAGTTTTTCTCGCAAAACAACGAGATCATGCCGGATCGACATCAGAGTTTTAGGAAGTAGATCGACCGCCCCTTCATATTCATTCAAGTCCGATTCATAGTTTTTATACAACTTAGCTAATTTGCTCTGTTGGACTTCATAAGCTTCTCGGTAAGGAGCTGTCGAGACGACATCTTTTTCCATATCTTGTAACGCGAATTCAATATCCCATGGAGACTGCGCTAAAAAAGACGCGGTTTGTGCAGGTTTAATAGTGCTCACAAGGCTACTTGAACTGCTGGTAGATTTAACAATCGATTTCCATTCAGGCTGACCTTGGTTATATAAATATGTGCCAGTGATAATTACGACACACAGAACCAAACTCGCTTCTAAGTATCGGAGTCGACCACTTTGAATTCTGTCAATAGTTCGATGTTTGGTTAGAACGAGATCAGCATTCCGTAAACTACTAAATAAGGGAGCACTTACATCAGCACCAAATTTTTGGGTATCGATCTTAGCTAGTTGCTGCGCAAACGAAGTCGCTGTATACCTGTGCTGTCGAGGGTTGTTGACAACATCTTTAATTAACTTCCATACATGGTTAGGGATTAAACCTGGTCGTTTTTTTGCTTGTAATTGAGTTGTCCAAGCATCACCAAATGCAGCACCAAGAAATAGATGCCCAGTTAATAACGCCAATGAATAGACGTCATCTTGAGGTTGAGCCACGCCAGACTTTATAAATGCAGGAGACGCATAGCTCATGCTTGCTTCTGCGTAAGTATTAGATTCACCAACATAACGAGCAGCACCAAAGTCGATCAACTTTACATAATCGGACTCTGTAACAATAATGTTTGAAGGTTTAATATCTAAATGGCAGACACCTCTCGTGTGCATAAACTCAAGCGCACCAGATAATTGATATATCAGCCACGCAATATGATCATGCCTAAAACCTTTAGGAGTATGACGAGCCATTTTTTCAGCCAAAGATTCGCCCTGAATCCACTGATACATAAAGTATGGTCGATCGAACTCTTTGCCTATTTTAATGAAATCAGCAACACTCGGATGTTGAGACATCTCAAGACGACTGGCTTCATTAATGATTAATTCATTCGCAAGTTCAGATGAACCTTCATTTAAAACCTTACAGCAAACCTGTTTTTCAGGGTTCCCTTTCTTGGCCAGGTGATAAACAGTCGTTTTGCCATTTTTTGAAGGTAATGTATCTAACACGTCAAATTGGGAGAAAATCACATACTCTAGCTTGGGCTTATTTTTATTAGCCATATTCTGAGCTTGCTGATTTTTCTTTTCGATCGCTTTCACAACCAACTTATCTAGATAACCTTTGGCTGTCCCTTGCTTTTCTGGCACGCTAAACTCTTTATCAAACGAAATAAATTAATGCTGGATAATAATTACTGTCCAATACCCTTTTCAATAGCAGTATTTAAAACGCCCGGTAAGACTATTACTTTAGTTATTATTACTAAATAACGCCGTGTAATAACAAACTCATTGACTAACAACTTTTCACTCGAAATATAGATAAATTTCCGTTTCAATAATGGTTAAAATTCCCATCGTGACATAAATCACATTATTAACGTTTAGTATGATAAATAGTTGGGAGTGCAGCTAGTCAACTCAATCGTATTTAGAAGCCTTTAAATAGACTGGAGATAACCTAAAATCCTGCAGTTAAGATGAAAGCCATACAATTAGAAACTATCCAATATGAATGAGTTTTAAGTTAGTTGTTAAAATGCCTAACACAATGATGTAGCTAAGCCACTTGCCAAACACCTCAAGTTAAAAGTAACGCTCGCAAATTTCAGCTCAATTGATAAAAGTGCAAATTGGCAATACATAACAAGAACATTGCAGCTCTCTCTAGAGCATCAAACTTAAACTAATTCTCATAAACAATAGTTACACAAAAACGTTGACCCCGAACTAACTTGGACCAAATCCAATATGTTTCATTCGGACCAATTGAAGGAGCGCCCTTTCTCCCTGAATATCAAACATTAACAGGGTCACCTGTTTACTGTTAGGTGCGTCACGGATCGCGCTAGCCAATAATGCCAATGCGGAACAACGACCTAATGTCCCCCATAAATCATTGATCAAAGTCGGCTGTTGAGGGTTTTCGAAATATTCCGCGCGCGCACCTAACGCGAAGCCATAATCTTCAGTGTGAGATCTGAGATTAGTCATGTCAGTGAATACAGGTCCAAAATTTTTGATCTTACGGCTCGCATTTCTCACTAACTTCATCATTGTTCTACGAGTTGTGTTTGCGGCTTCTAAGTCAAAGTAACCTAATTGCGCCAAGGGCTTAAGTTTTAACGTTTTAACCAAATTGTTTCGACACAAAATGACTCCAGCCCCTCCCTCGCTTGGAATAATCCCCCAAGGATTAGATGAGCTCATTACCTGTCCGGCATCAATTAAACCGCTAAGGTCATCGACAAGTGAGTCCACCGAAATGCTCATAATTGCGTCAAATTGGTTCAATTTCGCTAATGATGTCGTTAAATGTGACGGCCCACTTTGTTGAACAACTTCATAATGTGAGATTGAATCGCAATGCCTACATTCATTTAACCACTCACTCATCGCAACAACAGAAAGAGCCTCCGGTATATTAACTAGTAGAGGAATAGGCTTTAATACTTTAGGCAATTGTTTCAAAAGAGACCCAATTAAGCTCTCAATAAGCTCTTTACACTTATCAAACAATGATGTCTTCGAAGTGTATTCAATATTGGCGAAGGTGAACCTTTCTATTCCATCCAAGTCCACTTTCTGGTCAAACCTTCCCAAATCCGCTTTGGCGACTGTTGTGGCGATATCAAGGTTCATGCCGGTTGGTGTCATGGCCTCCATCCCAATAACAAATCGTGCTGAATTGTTATTCATTATCGGAAAACTCCTGTTTTTTATGAATCTTCGTTGACACTAACAGGTGCTCCTCACCTTGACATGGAAACGCAGCGCTATAGCTGATTGAAAGTGTGCGAGTCTCGGTATCGATGAAAACGGTAGAAATAAACATATCAGCTTGATAATTAGCATTTTTGAACTGCGCTTCTGCGACATACATTTCCTGAGGGAAGCGGAAAGAGAGCGAGTCATCATGACAAAACCCACTCATCATCAAACGTTCGCCGCCAGATATGAGGCCTTTGCATTGTTGGTCTTGTGGTGCGCTCTGATAAAAACGCTGATCAAAATCTACCGGATAGAGAGGCCTTCTATGCTCTAACCAATCGTCATCAAAAGTACCAGCGTATCGCTGCCGCGCTCCAAAAAATGGCGCTAACGGACCAAACCCCGCAACTCGAGTGTTCTTTGACGTTGCACTCCAATCCTCTGTTGGATAGAAAACAGAAGGAACCTTCTGTTTTAATAGTTCACCTTTGCTATCAGCAACTCCTCCACCGAGTCGATTTCTTAAATCGCCGCCTATGGCACATGAGAAATCGATCTCTTTTTCGACAAATGGGAGTGGTTTACTCAATGTTACACTGCCACCATGCTCAATCCATTGCCTATCACCAAGTACCGAGATGGTTTTATCAATGTGACCGTCAATCAAAAGCCGACACTCGTGGTACGTAACTGCCTTTTTTGCATAGCTTCGTGCCTTACCGAAAATCAGCACATCAGTATTGGCTTTGACTATGGCAAATTCATGGTCTACTTTCATGGCGGAGAGCCCCGCTTCACCCAAATAAATCGGATCGTCGTAAATCTCTGACTCTTCTTGCTCCGTCCAAACTGAATCTACGAGTTTCCAAGAGCGTTTTCCAACAACAACCCACACCTCATCGCCATTCTGATCTCGTTGGAATCTGCCTTTAATAGAAAGGTCAGGATGATTCTCAATATCCCACAACTGCATTATTATTCCTTAAATTGAACCTTTCTGAGGCTGCTGAATTCTGAGTTAATCGTGTGATATTCCAGTTTTGTTGATGAGCAGGCATAGTAAAATCCCAAGGAATGTATGATCGAGTGTGAAGACAAACCTGTCGCCAAATCCAAACCCTAAATACGGTACTAACCTGAGTATCGAACATGGCTTGTATACTGGTTTCTAAGGTCAAAGGTTGCCCCATTCGACTTGGTGATACTTGTATGTAGGCACCACTTTCAACCCACTCTGTTAACTTTATGAGTATTTCGTCCCATTCAATGTCGAGGCCAAAATTTTCTGGTGTCACTGGCATACGTTGTCCATAGACAATATAGAGCGCCTGAACCCATTGCTCGCCATCGAACTCATCAAGGCTTAACATCAATTCAACTATTTCAGGAACGTGCTCATTCAGGCCATGTAAAACAAACTCAATTGGCGCCAGCGCACCGCTCGTATCAAACTTGGAAAACTCTTTGAGTTCTAAAAGTTTGGCAAAAGTAATGACTTCAGGATCAAAGACACCATCGACGGATACACCGAACTCCTTACGAAACCATGTATTCCTGTCTTCCTTCGCAAGTAATCGTTCAAACAAATTCTGACTGCCCGCAGTATTTTCAACTAACCAAATGACGCTCTCTGAATCATTTTGTAAAGATAAAAACGAATGCGTTTTATGATCGGAAAATCGTTTATCTTTGAGCCAACGTTTTAATAAACCGACAGTAATACTCTGACGTAGCTGTATGCATTCAAGGAAAAGTAAGGGAAGCTTACAACCACCTTCAACCATTCCGATGATCACAGAGTCGATGTCTGATAATGATGACTGGACCAACAACAATTTTGTGGTTTGATAATCTAAATCATCCAGTATAGATAAACCACAAAGCAGGTTTTGCTGGTCTTGACCAAGCTCAGAACTCAACATCAACCAAGCATAAATAGCCGGTTCGCTCTGCTTTAATTGATGTATTAACCCTGGAGCTAAACGATAGAAAGACAAATAAACATTTTTTAAATCTTTAATCTGACGCTCAGCCAGCGCTAAATACTCCAGTTTAACGCTTGGGTATCCCCTTTTATGTACTTGTAAGCGTTGCTTTAACAAGAAACCGAGTGTCTCCGAAGCCAGTGACAGCTTTTCATTACACATATCCAGCCACTTGATAGGAAGCTCGTCCAATAAAGCGAGCGTACTTTCCGCATTAGTGATGGCGAGTTCCAAATCTTCATTAGTAATCGGCTGGTTTAGTTGATCAATACCTATTTTTTGACGCATCCGTGAATCCAATCTAGTAACACGATCAATTGATCGCGATGGTGCCGCCTTGAATTTTTTGAGCCTTCTCTGCTTGGGAAGTCACATATTTGGCTTTGGTGGTAATTCGGCCATCACGGCCGCTGTAACGAGTCTCTGTTTCGCCACTTCTCACAATTAACTCTTGTTCCGTTTCAATAACCATTTTCTTTGCTCTCAGTACAAATTCATCAGAATCATCTAGAATGGAGAAAAAGATATCTGTGACTAAAGGGAGATTAAAATCGTTATTTAAAAATTCGATACGACATGAAAGTTTGTTATCAATAGCAAGTTGTAACTCGGCTAATTTGAACCCCCGCCCCAACCTCGCATTTATTGGTTGCTGTAAAGGGTTACCTTCGAAATCGACACGAACACCACTTTTAGATTCGTTAATCGATACAATTGTTCCAAAACGCGAAAAGCAAGCCGTTGATTCGGCTTGCTGTTCGGTGATGGTTTGGATAATTTGGGTTTGTTTTTCCATCATTAATTGATCGCTACGTTTCCACCTTTGACTACAACTTTATCGCTTCCTTCAATGGTTATTGAAGAACCGGACAACTTGATAGAACCATCACTATTCATCACTAATGAAGACCCACCCGTTTTCAGTACTATCTTGTCACCGCTTATGATCTGGGTCGCACCATCGGCTTTGTATGAAGTATTTCCTTTAACAGAAACCGTTAAGTTGCCACCAACCGTTTGGTTATCATCAGCTCCAATGTCAGAGCTTTTTGAAGCACCTACCGTTAAGTTGCTATTTTCGCCCACATCCAAGTCATCATTCTTACCAATCTTGGTAATTTGATTGTCTCCAATTTCTAGATCAGAGTTATTCTTAACATATTGAGTCTCATTGGCATTGTAAGTAACGGATACATCTTGTTCGACAGTTTCAGTAAACGTACTGTTAACTTGGGTGGTCTTGTGTCCGTCAATGGTCTCTTTGTGATCACCGTGAACATCATTTGTCTGATGGCGTGCAACCTTTAAAAACTCATCTTGGCCTATGTCGCGATAACGGTTATTTAAAACCTTGGTCGACATGTCCTTTTGCGCATGAATGTAGACTTCTTCTTGGTTAGCTTCATCTTCAAAGCTCAACTCGTTATAGCCTGTCCCTTTATGCGTTTGCGTTCTAAAAGTTGTCCGCGTTTTGTTCTCTGGTAACGAATATGGAGGATAATGAAGTCCGTTATAAACTGCGCCAGTAACTAAAGGCCTATCAGGGTCTCCCTCTAGGAAGGTAACAACCACCTCATGGCCGATGCGAGGTAGGTATACCGCCCCCCAAGTCGGTGCAGCCATTGATTGGCTAACTCGAATCCAACAACTCGAATGCTCATCGCTCTCGCCATAACGGTCCCAATGGAACTGGACTTTGATTCGCCCAAGCTTATCGGTATAGATCTCTTCACCTGCAGGCCCCACGACAACCGCTGTTTGCGTACCTTCAACCAAAGGAGCTTCAAGTTTTGGAGCTCTAAACTCAACATGTCTAGGAATACACGCGAACTGATTATGATATGTAGTTGGCAGACCATTAGTTTCGTCTTCATGCACCTGAGGGTGATGACCACTATGCATCACCGACAGCATGAGGTAATCGCGGTTGATTGCCGAACGTGGATGCTCACTGATACTAAAACTGTATCCAGACGCCAGTCTCATGACATTACTGGTCGCCTCTACTTGCTGATTATCTACAACGTGCTCTGACATCCATTCATTTGATCTTACTTGCCCCATTGCTGGGTCAACGTAACGTCCTGGAAAATCGAATAATTTCAAATCTAAATCGAGTTCGCCGGAGCTGCTCATTTCCTGAGGGATCTTCGGAAACTCATAGTTATAATCAGTGTAAGTAACGTGGCCAGTTTTTACTCTATTCACGAGTTCAAGGTCAGAGATATGCTCGCGGTCTGCAACACCGCCACCATCCGCATGATAAACAATAGGGCCTAAATAAGATCCGTTTAGTGGCGTGCTCAATAACTCAGCGATTGCATCATTACTGTCGACAATAACCATTGTGTGGTTAGCTTCTGTATGTTCGAAGTAGTACCACATGCCGTGTTCTGCCAGAATTCTCTGAACAAATTCAAGGTCAGTCTCTCGATATTGCAACACGTATTCTTTTGAAGGGTATACACCAGATAGTTCTAATCGATAATCGGTCACTAACGCATCATCTAAAACTTCAGAAATGATCGCTGACGCTGATTTTTGTTGAAAAATACGGCAGTCTTGTCTTTGGCTCAAAAACCAAGCTTGTGGAACAAGAGTCAATTGGTAACGAGAGAATCTCCTGCCCGATCCAAGGTAACGCACCTCATTAACCACGCCGTGAAAGCATCTCGCAGAACTGACACCTTGGCCGTATAGAGTCAAACTACCTGGTTTACGGATGAGTGCGTCAAATGAGATATCAGGATCAAGTGAAAGTAATGATAGGCTGATTTGAAAAGGCTTTGAAAGCTCTTCGATTACCTGAAAGCTCTCCACACGAAAATCATGCGTGGAGCCTTGCAGTTCAAACTTAAATTCTACGTCATTCACCATATCTTTTACCTGATACTAATAATAGAAATAGGGCCAACAGTAGTTGTTGACCCTTTGTTTTTCACGAAAAGCGATTAAGCTTCGCGTGGAGCACGCCAGTCATCATTACCAGCAGTACCACAGTTTTCGTGAGTAACTTCGATTGCACGGTAAGTCAGCTTAAGTACTTCTTCAGTTACACGATCTGAAGTTGCAGCGTCTTGACAGTGATTCATACGAGTTTGAATATCTACTAGTAGTGCATCAATTAACTTGATTGAGTAGTAGTGCTCTTGCTTACCTTGTACTGAAGTACGGTAAAAACGGATTACACACTCAGGAAGCTTTTCGCCAGACACTAATGCGTTGAATAACAGAGGTGAACAACGGTCTTGTACTTTAGTTACTACTACCGGACGGTGAACACGTTGACCTGTTGGCTGACCACTTTGTGGGTCACGTGGAACTGTTAGTACGTGATCAAGTTCTTGAACTAGGAACTCATCAACGTGAGCTTCTTGCCAAGTGTTACCTACAGAATCTGCAGAGTAAGTATCTTTAGTAATGTGACCTTGAGTTTCACCATTGATAGACATATATGCTGGAGTTGGCATCGATATTTCCTTTTTAAAATTTATAATTCATTAATTCACCAAATCGCTTATCACCGCGACTGATTAAGCTAATACAAACATCATGCCAACTTTATAAAATCAATAAATACAGATAGTTACAATAAATTATCCGTTATAAATATTATATTTAACAACAATTTGTTGTTTAGAAAAACGATTTATTGAACGTGGATACTAATAAATTGAATTTAAAAACAAAGGCAAAATAACTATCTCGAAGATTAGAAATAAAGTCAAAAAAACTAGCAATTAAATCATAACGCCTAGACTATTTATTATTTTGAACGGGATTTTGAATATTAGTCAGATAAAAAGCCAAAACAAACAATAAAAGTAACCAATAAACAATAGTAAATTCATCACCGAATAAAAAACCAGTTATCAATTTTAGTATAATTGCTGCATCCCATATACATAACTAATAGAACTAAAATGATAAATATAAACCTTTCCTCTTTAATACAACGTCTGCACCCTATTGTAAAAGTCGCTTTAGAGGACGCCGCTGCATTAGCCGTATCGGAAAAAGCCAATGAAGTGCAAATTGAACACTATCTATTAAGCTTATTAGAAAGGCCAAATAGTGATTTTGATATCTTATTAAGTCATTTCGATTGCTCAGAGACCATTTTAAGGCAATCCATTCGTTCGACTTTAGATACCAACACAACAGGCAACGGCAGCAAGCCCGTTTTTTCTTCGCTTTTAATCGAATGGCTTCAAGAAAGTTGGTTGGTCTCATCTTTAGATCTATCCGAAACTCAGATTCGCTCTGGCGCCCTACTTCTTACACTCGTGAGTAACCCACTACGCTATGGTCAGCACGGCTACGCTTCAATCTTAGACGGTGTAAACCCAGATACCTTAAAGCGTAACTTTTCTGAACTCACAACAAACTCTCTAGAATCTTTAGCGACGACATCAGAAAAAACCGACACACGTGAAGATGGTTCGGCATTAAGTAAATTCACCACCGACTTTACCGGCAAAGCAAGAAAGGGCGAGATCGACCCAGTATTCTGCCGTGATCAGGAAATCCGACAAATAATCGACATATTGGCGCGACGCAGAAAAAATAACCCAATCGCCGTAGGTGAGCCGGGAGTTGGTAAAACAGCGGTGGTAGAGGGTCTTGCATTAAAAATTACCGAAGGAGATGTTCCAGACTGCCTCAAAGGTGTTGAACTATACGGCCTAGACATGGGCTTACTTCAAGCAGGAGCGAGTGTAAAAGGTGAGTTTGAAAAACGCCTTAACGCAGTACTAGATGAAGTGAAGAATTCACCGACTCCAATCATTTTATTTATAGATGAAGCTCACACGCTAGTTGGTGGAGGCAATCAAGCTGGAGGCAGTGATGCTGCCAACCTACTTAAACCCGCTCTAGCACGTGGTGAAGTAAAAACAATTGCTGCCACCACATGGTCTGAATACAAGAAATATTTCGAAAAAGATCCAGCTCTGGCGCGCCGTTTCCAACTAGTAAAACTCGATGAGCCATCAGCTAGTCAAGCCGCATTGATCATCCGAGGCTTAAGACCAGCCTATGAAAAATCACATAACGTGTACGTACGTGACGACGCAATCACTGCCGCAGCAAACTTAGCTGATCGCTACATCACTGGACGCCAACTGCCAGATAAAGCAATCGACGTGTTAGATACGGCTTGTGCTCGCGTCAATATTAGCCTTAATGCAACACCGGCACCTGTCGAAACATTGCATCAAGAAATTGCGGCTGCGAACCGCGAACTCGAAGCTCTTGAGCGTGACCAACTGCAGCAAACCGGTGACAAACACAGCGCCGCTTTAATTCCTGATCTAAAAGAGAAGATTGAAAAGGCCACCGAAGAACAAGCTACCCTTCAAGTTCAATGGAAGAAAGAACAATCTCTTATTCAAGAAATCATTGAACTGCGTAGCCATCTTTATAGCCTTACTACTCCTTCGACTGAAGAAGACAGCGCTCCTATAGCTGACAATACGGTTCAAGATGATGACGCACTAACAAGTGACAAACCAAATTGTCATGAATATTCTGAAGAGCAGACTCGCGAAGCTATTCAATCTTGTAACGAACGTTTAGATAACGTGCGCGGTACCAATCCACTCGTTCACTATGAAGTGGGTCCCGACGAAATTAGTCATGTAATTTCTGATTGGACAGGCATCCCTATGGGTAAGATGCTTCAAGATGAGTCGCAAGCAACCTTAAACTTGAAACAAAACCTAATCCAAAACATTAAAGGCCAAGAATTTGCCATTGATGCGCTTGCTGAAGGTATTCAAACCGCAAAAGCGGGATTAGGTAACCCAGATGCACCAACGGGTGTTTTCTTATTGGTTGGCCCAAGTGGTGTAGGTAAAACAGAAACCGCTCGCGCTATCGCTGATCAGATGTTTGGTGGTGAACGCTTCATGACAACCATCAACATGTCTGAGTTCCAAGAGAAACACACGGTTTCTCGTCTTATTGGTTCTCCTCCTGGCTATGTTGGTTTTGGTGAAGGCGGTATGCTGACCGAAGCAGTTCGTCAGCGCCCTTACTCTGTTGTTCTTTTAGATGAAGTTGAAAAAGCAGATCCAGAAGTACTCAACCTGTTCTACCAAGTGTTCGACAAAGGCACGCTAAATGATGGCGAAGGTCGTACCATCGACTTCAAAAATACACTCATCATCATGACAAGTAACCTTGCGACTCATGAGATTGAGTCTTTGGTTCACCAAGCGAAAGACATTGATGCCAATATCGTCGCTGAAGCCATTCGCCCAACGTTGAATCAACACTTCAAGCCAGCCTTGTTGGCTCGTATGTCCGTGTTGCCATTCCTTCCACTTTCAGACGCAGCAATGACTGATATCATCCATCATAAACTGAAGAAAGTGTCTGAGCGCCTGCAAAGCCACCACAAACTGGCACTTTGCTATGGTGATAACTTAGTGGAATTCGTATTAGGCAACTGCCGCCTTGCAGAGACGGGAGCTCGAAATATTGATGCCGTTATTAACCGTCAACTATTGCCGCAGCTTTCGACTCAACTACTGGTGAATGACAAGGATGATTCACATACTCAAATTGACGTTTCTGTGGACGAGCAAGGAACTCTAACCTATGCGTTCAGCTAACCATAGTGAGCTTAGTAACGCCCTACTTGCGATCAGCCAATCTCTGGCTGATCGCAGCCAGTTAGCTCAAACTTTGGATGCCGTTCTCACAGCAGCAAGGCAAATGACTTTCGCGAAACATGGCATCATTTACGTGCTTGACCAAACCGGTCAAGCCTTGATTCCGAGCACTGCACACCACCATGAAAAAGTCATTGCCTCACATCCTTGGGAACCACTGCAGTTAGACACAGTAAGTGAAGCCGACCCATTCAACTTCGCCGTACGTAACGGCGAAGTTGTCTTGATCAATGAGCTATACACTTATAATGGTTATGACTGCGAAGGCATCTATCAAACCGAGCAAACGTTAGGTCTAAAAAGCAACAACTTACTTGCTTGGCCATTGATTGATGATGAAGGCAAAACCATTGGATTATTGGTTTTGCTCGATTTAAGCGTTATCGATAACGAAACCGCACTTACCGAGTTTTGCCGAATGGCGGCAAGTAATATTCGCCATGCCATTTGGTTAGAGCAATATGGACAAGTGATTAAGAGTTTAAGCGCCGATAACCAAGCATTGGTCCGTGAAAATACTCAGCTAAAAAAGCGGACAAAGAAAACCTATCAAGGTCCGATCGCTGAAAGTGAAGAGATGGTCAATGTATTGAGCCGACTTGATAAGGTGCTCTCTCTGCCTGTCGACGTCTTACTAAGAGGCGAGACAGGTGCGGGTAAAGAAGTCATTGCAAAATACATTCACGAAAACTCGAATCGTTCAGATCAAGCATTAATCGTTCAGAACTGCGCCGCAATTCCTGAACAACTTCTGGAATCCGAACTTTTCGGACACAGAAAAGGGGCATTTACCGGTGCAGACAAGGACAAAGTTGGCTTATTTGAAGCAGCAAACGGTGGCACCCTGTTCCTAGATGAAATTGGCGATATGCCAATGCTACTTCAAGCTAAACTACTGCGTGTGCTGCAAGAACGTAAAGTTCGTCCTGTTGGTGCCAGCAAAGAAATTGAAGTGGATGTCAGAGTCATTGCAGCGACACACTGTAATTTAATGCAGCAGATTAAAGACGGTGGCTTTAGGGCCGATTTATTCTATCGCTTGAATGTTTTCCCTATCACTTTACCACCACTGAGATCCAGACAAGCGGACATTATCCCACTCGCCGAGCACTTTGTGCAGCACACCACGACGATGTTAGGGTTGCCTCAATCACCAGGATTGAGTGCTAATGTGAGAAACCAACTGCTCGCTTACCCTTACCCGGGTAACGTGCGTGAGCTTAAAAACATCATCGAACGCTCGGTTCTGCTTTCCGATTTCGAAACCATTACTCAGATTGAGTTTGGTGAACAGATCCCTGAAGAGGTAGAACACCATCAAGTCGTTGCTCCAGTTACATCGGCAATACAGCCCACGTTTGAACCTGAACCTCTAGGAGATGACGATGTCGCAGTTGGCCTAAAAGAGGTCGTCAGCCAATACGAACGTACCGTAATTATTGACTGCTTAAACTCTTGTAATTGGCACACGAAACGAGCGGCAGAGCAACTGTCGCTTCCATTAAGTACGCTCAATCACAAGATGAAGAAATACGATATTTCTGCGGCGGGCTGAGCCAAAAAGAAAGCAATTACAGCAGAGTGTTTCAGTCAGTCCGATAGAAAATAAAAAACCGCCCGTAGGCGGTTTTTTTGTATCCTCGTACTAATTCTCTACCCAGCTATCAATCATATCGATCCTCGCTTCGAGCAAGTTATCAAAGTAGTCGTTGTAGCTCATCCACTTCTGAAGGTTGATGTGGGGTTTAAATTTAATTTCCTTAGAATGATCAGCATACTCAAGGTCTGTTTTGAGCTTATTAAGCTGTTTAGCAGCCTCAACTTCGTCTTCTTTGTACTTAAGTTTGATCCAGTTACTTGGAATTCTAGTCACACCACTATCGACCATGTGCATTCCATCACCTTTCTCTAAATCTAGCCCTGCTCCAAACGGAGCATTGACTTGTATACCAAAGTTTATGCCTTTCCTTGAACTGCTTGGTGCAATCATCGGCCTTAAGCCATTTACTTTGTGACCAAATAGATTGATATAAGAAAGCTCTTCCACACTGGCAAACAAAGTGGTTTCTTCCTCCCTTCCACCGCTCCATGTCGATAGTGCCATATGTTCTAAACTTTCTGAATTCATCTTAACCAGATGTTCTTGAAGCTCATATAACGACTTAGGCATTTTTTCGATTTTAGGTCTTTCAAAGATAAAAGAGTCACCCACCTTTTTCACTGTTCCGAGTCGTGCGACTGCTTTAAAATCTGTCACTGGACATAGGTTTGAGCCAGGCCATAAGTTTGGATCATAAGAAAATTGAACGTGAATTGGGATTAGGTTTTTGTCAAAACCTTGCTCTTCTAAATTATCAGGATCACACGGCTTTGAGCGAATCAGAAGAGTTGCCGTCGTTTCTTTATTCCAGTCAAACGCAGTAACTTTACCACTCATGCGCTTATCAGCTTTTAGGAGAGGGTCATCCCCACCTTTCTTAGCAGAGGCGTATTTTAAGCCACTTTGCCCTAAGTAAAGGCTCACTTTTGCCCCATCAAAAACCTGTGGATATCGTACTTTCTTACCCTCAGGTGGCGTTAAAAATGTCTTCTCATAGAAGAGACCATCGCCAAAAATAGCGCCGCTAAAATTGATAAAGTCTTTTGTTAACTCATACTGACGAGATGGAGACAACGTCACGTTAAATCGGTCGATAGTTCTCTCTTTGCTATCTGCCGAACCAAACGAGCGCAGCACATTGACACGCTTGTCTGTCTTGCTTTGACCTGGCACTTTTAGCTCAAAAAAGTAGCTCAGGAATTTGAAACCACCCGAGACGGTCGAGCTAGCAGCTGTATCAAAGAGACTCTTCAATGCAACATCATCGTAGCTAGCAACTGGTCGAATACCAAATACACGTGTAGTACCAAAGAAATAACTTGGCTGAATAATGACGCCAAGTTTCTTCGCATTATTGTCATCGCCAAAAATCACTTTTCTCTCTTGTTCAGAAAAGTTCACAGGTGTTAACTCTGATACATATTCTATGTGAGTAGAGGCAACGCTATCACTCCACTTCCAGCTCCCTTCATTTGAACTATGTGAGATGACATCAAGACAAATCGGCAACTGACCAATAACGTTGCTGTTATCTTCGCTCCCAACCCCATCTTTTACCAGCGCTACGACCTTAATATTGTCATAGGGTGTCAGCATTGCACCGTTATCTCGATAATATTGCTCAAACGGCACCCAATCATCATATTTTGGAACTGAATCATTACTTTTATAAGGACGACGAACAAAGACTTCGACTCTCTCGAAGATACTGTCATCTAATCCTGTTGGTGGTTTATCCCCTAGTAATGCTTCGAAATGGCTGTCGTCTTGACTTGCTCTGTAATGAATTGGGAAGTAATGGTTATATCGCTGAGCTTTCTCAGTCACCAAGTCGGTCAAATCATCGGATGAATAATGTCGGTAAACATTAACACCTTGAGCGTATATTTTGGCAACCGAAGCGCTACCAATTTGGTTGTATGTTTGACTGTAGCCATTTTTCTCCATCCAAACTTCATCTAAGTGTTCAGCACCCAGCAGTGAGATATCAACACTCCAATCATCATTGAGGATGAACTCATCAATATAGCCCAGCACATCGAGGTCACTGAACTGATTGATTTTAGGACCACTCAGCACATCAGCGTCACTTAATATCCCGCCACCGCTAAAAGCAGGATTCACATTGACAGCGTGAAAGCTCTTAATCAAGCGAATCAAACCATTCAACGCAATCATTCGCTTCATATACGATTTTAAGTACACTCGTGTCGCATTGGGGATATCTGGCTGTGCTAAAAATTGGTTAAACGCCATAAGATCTTGATGACGGATGGAATCAACCTGCTTAACGCATTTTTGATATTCAGTGTTTGGTTTTAAGAGGTCCATAATGGCAGTAGCAAGCTTTACACCTTCTACGCCAGCGGCAATAACTTTTGCTGGCGGGAAGGCCATGGCCGCACCACCAATTAATGCATTCAAACCGGATTGGATGAACTCCAGCATCGCCTGATCTTCGTTCATGTCTTTGGCAATTTTTATCTTTGCCGCCTTTTCAACATTCATAAGGCCTGCACGACACGGTGGATATTCCACAGAGCGGCTAAACGCGAGATAGATTTCAACCCGACGGTTTTTCACTCGCTCTTCAATTGTACGGTTGGTATTACCAGGTAACGAAACTGCATACCCTTTTGCAACAATTTTGAACATAGGAGACCAAATGCTTCGAGCGTCCGGAGACATCGCATCAAGAATTGCCTCTTTGACAGAAACAGCACGCTTTTCCGATAGAGCCAAGTTGTAGGCTTCTGACCCCATATTACAGGTATGGCCTGTTATGACAATTTCGAAAGGGTTACTGATTAACGCCTGTAACTGGTCAGCGATTCTTTTGTGCACACTACCTTTTTCAGTGACTTGGTAAGAATCGAACTCAAAAAATGTCATGTTCAACCGAAGTAACACGTCTTCTACACGCTGGTCTAGTGAAACGCTGCCTTCTTCTACAAACAAATCTGGCATTTCATTTCTAAGGATATCGACAGCATTTCTATACTTCTCTTCTGTTCCCTGAAAAGCTTGTGCTTTATCTGCCTGTACAGAAGCGGTTGTTGCCATGTATTCCTGTATTTTAGATAGTAAATCTCCGTGTGCCGAGCCTTGAGCGGCTTGGCTTCCGTTCCAATTGGCATAGGTATTGACGGCATCGTAACCCAGCTCAGCAATAGTTAGCGGTTTATCTAACATGTCTAACGCTTTCGTTCCGATCCGCCCTGCGCCAGTAAGGTATGGCAAAATGGAAGCGCTCCATAACGGAGAGACTCTATCCATCTGCGCATGAAACTTCTGACTAAACCACACTATTTGCGCATTAATGCGGCCATTCATAAAGTGAGCAGATTGGGTTACTTCGTTCGGATAGTGATCATTTAGGTCCGCCATAGCTTTGATGAAAGCTCTAGACGCTTGTGTAGCACCCAAAGTTTTACTTACGGTAAGTGCTAGCTTAGCAAGTTCAGCATCTCCAGTGTTAATGCTTGATACTGAAGAAGCTGCAAATTTACTTAACGTCCCCCAACTGATGCCATCTTTTAACACACCGGAAGTTGACTCCAAACTGCCTTTTACCGTTTGAAACGTCGCCCACGTTGAGTTTGGTAAACTGGTTTTGGTCTCCTTACGTTCAATCAGTTTTTCCGGACTGTCGTAAGGGAATGCTTCTAAATCGGCGTTCAAATGAGGGAAGAATTGCGGGGCATGATTAATTAAGGCTTCTTCAACGGAGATAGGATCGCCATTCACAACAGCAGTGCGACCAGCGGTTGTGTGAATATCCAGAGCAAGAGTATTTTCTTTTAGACTGTAACTTTTTGGTATACCTTTAGCGTCAAGAATAGTTGCGAACTGTTTTGTATCGTCTTCATCGATTTTCTTCGAGAAATCTATATTGATTCGAAGTGACGTATTTTGGCTACTCAGCGATAAAACACTTTCCGAGTTTAGCCAAAACGTTGCGACATACATAGACTCGTCTTGGCTAACCTGACCATCTGTAGAGTACTTGTACAAGATCTCTTTAACCGTTGATGTGGGTAAAACACCATGACCCTCTGTCTCAGATCCTTGGATATTAATGCCTTTTGGTAAATCGGCTAATGCCACTTCAGCGCCAATATAATCCTTTGAAGAAAAAACAACCTGGATAGTATAAAACTGCGGAACTTCAACTACATGTATCTGTTTAGAGTAGCTCTTGTTGTACCACTTTGCGTAGTTGTTAAAGAAATCACTGCTTTTGTCAACTTGCTCCGAGGGCGGAGCCAGGCAATCTTGCTCGACACTTACACGCTTGACGCTTAGATCGGTCACACAGGCAGGTTGCCCTTTATCATCTTTTATCTCCTTAAGATCTTTGTAAGACAACAAGTTGTACAGTTTCGTTAACCAAGGTTCCTGGTTTTTACTCGCTTGGGCTGCATTCGCCATCTGGCTTAATGGCACCAAATAACTTGGGAAAAACAGCACATCTTGCACGGCGCCCTTGTTAATCGCAGCTTCCACACTACCCTTTGCCACAGGAGCCCTCAGTAATTCAGCGCCTATCTGATCAGCATTGAATTCTCGAGTCGCTAAAATATTAAGTTTGCCCAACTCATCACTAACCGCGATTGGATTTTTACTACTGGTAGATACCTGTTTGTTAGTAGTACTGTGGTCTGCAACAAACTCCTGTTTGACTTCCAAGCTAGGAATGACCAATGTTTCATGGGCTAATGGGAAAAGGCGGCCAACGGGTTTGCCATCCCTGTCATGCAATCTCCCCATTAGATAAAGGCCCGGAATATCGTAACGTTTTACCATTTCTTCACCCCCATATATTCCCTTACTTGATCCATATCTTTAAACAGCGCTTTCATATCGTAAAACTGAGCACAGCTCTTGAAACCAGCCCGACTTCGAGCACAGTGTCGACGTAACTTTTCTGTAACGTCTGGTAAGAGTTCTTCAAATTGCTCTTTGGTAGGGATAGGAGGCATAAAAGGACGCAAATCCATACTTTCAAAGTCTGCATACATATATGAAGGGATAAAGAAGCTTAAGCGATGGAGTCGGTCATAGTCGAACTCACCATCCCCCGTTTTTAATGCATAGTAATAGCCCAAGCCATCAAACATTCCCGCTTCTCTGGGCTGTTTCAGACGAACAATTTTATTGCCATTTGCTCTCGCATACCACTTACCTCGCTGAAAAACATACCTTTCTGGCACTTGTTCAATTTTTTTCTGAGGGTCTTCAAGCGAGTATAAGTTGTAGGGTTTGCGTTGATTACAGGCTAGATACTTCTGCAGCGCTCCCTTCGTAAAATGGGTCAAACATTCAGGAGCTAAATACTCTTTTTTACCAAGTAAAGACATATCTGAAAAACGGAACACTAATTGCTGATCAGGGCCTCGGTTTCCGGCATCATCGATTTTTCTTACCTTATAGATAAATCGGTCATTAACTTGATCAATAAAGAAAGCATAGCCATCACGTAATGGGTTGAAGGTTTCTTTATCAATGCGGATCATAGATTGAAATACATCACTTCGATTGCGGCTTTCGAGTTCAAGGCGCTGTGGGTTACGACTATCAGAGTCAGTAAAATAAAACTCTTTACTATCTTGAGTAAAGGTTGCCGACGTACACAATTCCGCATTGACGATGGTTTCTTTTTTCTTTAAATCATAAACCGCACAATTTACCCCTGCCCCGTAATAGCGAAACGCTAGATATCTCCCATCAGGAGAACGCTGGATATCATTACCCCCAGCTGGTAATT
Organism: Vibrio sp. 10N.286.51.B11; assembly: GCF_041469245.1. Taxonomy (NCBI): domain Bacteria; kingdom Pseudomonadati; phylum Pseudomonadota; class Gammaproteobacteria; order Vibrionales; family Vibrionaceae; genus Vibrio; species Vibrio sp. 10N.286.51.B11. The sequence continues at coordinate 47,720 of NZ_JBFRKI010000035.1, forward strand.
CACCAAATTCGTCGCGATGAAGTAACAACCTGACATTCGTGCCATCAAAGTTCATAGTGTAGATGGTAGAGTCTGGTCCATAATTAAACATCACTTGAGGTTGAGTGTGCTTTGCATTCCACTCTTCTCTGGGTACACCTTCAAGGGTTTCTATTTCGATTTGCCATCCCCGAATTTTTGAAATCGTGTCCCTTTGATTGCTATACGATGTAGATTGTACTAATCCGCGAAGGTTTGAGATGTAATTTTTTTCCATTGAAGGCTTGCTTTGCCAATGTATCACACCAGCCCCAGCCAATAAGGCAGCAATAATGGTGCTGCCTATTATAATTTTTTTCATAATTCGTTCATTCTCTTCATGATTTGATAAACCGAGGTCTAAAGCACATTCCCCGTGTTATCACTTTAATTGGCATTGATAAGCTCTAGCATCATGTCTAATGTTTTCTTTTGACGCTCTCTTTCTTCATTAACTTCATCAGGCACTCGCTGTTCTTCGTGCTTAGAAATCATCGATAATTCTGGTGGTTCTGTGACGATCTCTTGGTATGTCAGCCCTTCAAACATCATTACCGCACTGTCTTGCCCCCCAAGGTGCGAAAGCACAAGTGTAAACTTTCCTTTGGGAGGCATACCTGTCACTAAGGCACTGATATAACCATCCTTACTGGTTAACTCAAAGGGCTCGGTCACTCGCCAGTCACTTTCAGAATCTTCCATAATGGCAACTAAGCCGTCATACGAAGCCAACGAGTAAGGGTCTAGCTGTTCTACCAATGGGCCGTCTGCCAAGCTAACTTCCAAACGGACAAGAAAACCACTGTTTTTTCCATCTACATAAGCAATCACGGTGTTACTCTGATCATAGTTACGTACTATGGCTTGCTGGTCGCTCAGCCATGGCATATCGTCTTCGGTAACTTTGTGGATAGCGGCACTGTCTACATCGGAGGTGAATTGTTGTGCACTGAATGACTGTGCGTCACTGTAACTGCTTAATTCATCTAATGGTGTGCTGGATTTCTCTAGCAAAGCAGCATCCGATTCTAATGCTTCAATTTGAGGAAAGCGCTTTTGCTTTGGTGAGAAAATGATCTTGAGTCCATTTTCTCCCTGTTGGACTTCACCCGATATTTTGTAAGGTGCCCAGAAATGCGCCATGGCAAAACCGCTTGCGCTTCTTTGTATTACCTGAGGTGTGTCTTTTTTCTTTTCTTCTTGCTCTAACGTACGGTAATACTCGACGTCAACATCTTGGTAGTAACCTTTCTCGTTTATCGCCATCTCTCGCCAAAGCTTCCCTTTCCAAAACACATAAAGGAAACCACCACGCAGTTCAGAAGCTTTTGCTTTGTCGTTGCTGCCATCTAAGTAAGCCAAAGGTCTCACCGGCACCAACACGTTATCCCACTCATCCATCTGAGTTTCTTTGTCAACGGGTTGCAGGTCTTCGGCGAGTTTAAGCAAGATTGGCTGAGGCTGGTCGGAACAAGGGATTTTGATATAAAGCGTTTTGCCTTCAGCATCCAGATCTTTAAACGTGGCAAGGCTGCGGTGTTTGTTTTCAGTATCGGCCTTGCCCACGGTGATTTTTTCTTTTTGAGCGTCGGTTTTACCTAACATCAAGCAGGCCGCATTGCTAGACCACTGTCCTGCAAACTCAACGACGATTTTATGTTCTGGAGAAGGTTCAACTGGCGAAAAGCTGTAATGACGTGCCAAAGGTACATCATCGACAACTTGCTGATAGTTGGCTTTGTGAACACGCTCTCCAGTGCCCTTACTTACCCTGTCGACATGTAACTTCAGCCGAGGGAAGCTTGCTAGTTGCTTACTCGTTAGTGGACTACGTCTCACATTGGATGAAAGACAAACCCAGTTCGCTTTTACAAGTTCTACTCGAATAGCATTGAGCAGGCTGTGGACATTTTTTTTAGCCGACGCAGTAATCTGCTGAACCAGAGTGCTTGGTAACTGAGCCAAGATGTTTTTAGGGGTGCGCGCACGCGAAAATAGCCCGATACACTCATCCGGTGTTAAGACATATTGAAGGTCGTTCGTACTGAGAGACGAACTAGATATAAATTTGCAAACTAAGTGCATTTGGATTCTCCACAACCTACAGGTATATATAGTTGCGGTGATAACTAAGCTGATAAGGCTTAAAAAACGATTTGGTTAAATAAATTCTACGCGTAATGCTTATAAATTTCAATAGATTAGAAGGAGTATCGTCAAAAACCATAACACTAGCAATAAAGCTAATTAAACAGGATAAATAGTCATTTCGTCTGACCAACTAAAAAGGCAAATCAATTTGAACGGATGTCACATAACAATCATTTCATTGCGTACTTAAGTAAATACTAACTAGACCAAACACACATATCTGGTGGAAGCATTTCATCGATTTAGAAGGTTATATTGAGCATTTTCTCATCTGTAAAAAAGAAAAAAAGTGGGAATAAATTCCCACATAAACTTAGCCAATATAAATAGAATTTATTTTGGAACACTAAATTGGCTAAAAAGGGCGGTACTAAAGTACCAAAATGCAGAACACCACATCAAATAACGATGTGATATAAACACTATATATATTATGCATTTAATATCAAGATGGCACTTTTATAGAGATAACACCAAAAACTACTATGCAAAATATCTATACAATTGCCATTCTGATTACATCACCAGTTATATTAGTTATCTGACTAAAAATATGACTAAATAATGAAATAGGAAAAACAAAATAATTTTCATTTCAATGACTCAGCATCACTAAACTAATCAATATTAGTCACTGCTGTACAAAAAAATCGACTTGAGGAGAATAGAAATGATTAAGTCCACTGTGCATATTCAAATTTCTACAACCTGTAGTACGTTTAACAGATTGATAGGAAGCATACCTCAACATGCTCAGTTCTATGCTCGATTTATACCATGCAAGGAAACATAGACTATTCCAGTCTATTATTCATTAGGAAAATTTAATCAATAAAAAACTAAAGCAGAATCAGCCTAGGTGTTATAAATATTTACCTTTATGGCGAATTCACCACATTTTCTCTCTTATTCAGATTAGATGCGGGCTTTAACATAGAGCACTTTAATTCGAGTAAAAAGAAAGCGAGCTTAATGCTCGCTTTCTTTTAGGCTGCTTTCTGGGAGGGTAACTCCGCGGAATCACTTTCCCAATAGTTTGGAACAACAAGCGCTGTAGTACTAGAGTAATTGAATGTTGTACTCACCTCATCAGCGGGCGCAGATAATGAGTTGGTGCCATTTGCATAAACGGTTATATCTCCGTCTTTCAAAGTAGACAAATCAAGATCAACGGTCCATGTACCATCGGCTAGCACTGTTGCACTGCCTAAAACCTTCAAGCTATCGGTATCAATAGCTTTGAGTGCTATTGAGTCCCACTCCTCAAAACGAGTAGTTGTTCCATTGATAGTTACTTTTGTTAGGCCTGTGACATCGTTTATCGTTTCAAAAGCGATAGTAGGGGTTATCGCTAGCGCGTTGTCCAACGTGTATTCAACACCTGTATTACCCGCCGCATCCTCAAAGCCTTGCAGCGTTAACGCCACACTCTTCACCGAATCCGCAACCGACGCTACTTCTGCTGTACCCACCCATTGGGTTTGAGTACCCGATTGTGCTGTCCAGTTGATCGCCGCTGTACCCAGCGTCGAACCCGTTGGCGTTGTGACGCCTTTGTCGAATGTAGCGGTAATTGTCACGCTCTCACCCGCCGCTGCGTGCGTCGGGTTAATCGACGTTTGGCTGTCGTCCACCGTTGGCTTAGTTTG
>NZ_JBFRKI010000036.1:0-1603 GCF_041469245.1 Vibrio sp. 10N.286.51.B11
TATCTTCGTATAAGGAGGTGATCCAGCCCCAGGTTCCCCTAGGGCTACCTTGTTACGACTTCACCCCAGTCATGAACCACAAAGTGGTGAGCGTCCTCCCCGAAAGGTTAAACTACCCACTTCTTTTGCAGCCCACTCCCATGGTGTGACGGGCGGTGTGTACAAGGCCCGGGAACGTATTCACCGTGACATTCTGATTCACGATTACTAGCGATTCCGACTTCATGGAGTCGAGTTGCAGACTCCAATCCGGACTACGACGCACTTTTTGGGATTCGCTCACTATCGCTAGCTTGCTGCCCTCTGTATGCGCCATTGTAGCACGTGTGTAGCCCTACTCGTAAGGGCCATGATGACTTGACGTCGTCCCCACCTTCCTCCGGTTTATCACCGGCAGTCTCCCTGGAGTTCCCGACATTACTCGCTGGCAAACAAGGATAAGGGTTGCGCTCGTTGCGGGACTTAACCCAACATTTCACAACACGAGCTGACGACAGCCATGCAGCACCTGTCTCAGAGTTCCCGAAGGCACACCTGCGTCTCCGCTGGCTTCTCTGGATGTCAAGAGTAGGTAAGGTTCTTCGCGTTGCATCGAATTAAACCACATGCTCCACCGCTTGTGCGGGCCCCCGTCAATTCATTTGAGTTTTAATCTTGCGACCGTACTCCCCAGGCGGTCTACTTAACGCGTTAGCTCCGAAAGCCACGGCTCAAGGCCACAACCTCCAAGTAGACATCGTTTACGGCGTGGACTACCAGGGTATCTAATCCTGTTTGCTCCCCACGCTTTCGCATCTGAGTGTCAGTATCTGTCCAGGGGGCCGCCTTCGCCACTGGTATTCCTTCAGATCTCTACGCATTTCACCGCTACACCTGAAATTCTACCCCCCTCTACAGTACTCTAGTTCACCAGTTTCAAATGCAGTTCCGAGGTTGAGCCCCGGGCTTTCACATCTGACTTAATGAACCACCTGCATGCGCTTTACGCCCAGTAATTCCGATTAACGCTCGCACCCTCCGTATTACCGCGGCTGCTGGCACGGAGTTAGCCGGTGCTTCTTCTGTTGCTAACGTCAAGAGATAGCGCTATTAACACTACCCCCTTCCTCACAACTGAAAGTACTTTACAACCCGAAGGCCTTCTTCATACACGCGGCATGGCTGCATCAGGCTTTCGCCCATTGTGCAATATTCCCCACTGCTGCCTCCCGTAGGAGTCTGGACCGTGTCTCAGTTCCAGTGTGGCTGATCATCCTCTCAGACCAGCTAGGGATCGTCGCCTTGGTGAGCCATTACCTCACCAACTAGCTAATCCCACCTAGGCATATCTTGACGCGAGAGGCCCGAAGGTCCCCCTCTTTGGCCCGTAGGCATTATGCGGTATTAGCCATCGTTTCCAATGGTTATCCCCCACATCAAGGCAATTTCCTAGGCATTACTCACCCGTCCGCCGCTCGACGCCCATTAACGCACCCGAAGGATTGTTAGTGTCGTTTCCGCTCGACTTGCATGTGTTAGGCCTGCCGCCAGCGTTCAATCTGAGCCATGATCAAACTCTTCAATTTAAGATTTTGTGACTCAACGAATACTGACTTCAAAACTA
>NZ_JBFRKI010000037.1:0-14281 GCF_041469245.1 Vibrio sp. 10N.286.51.B11
GTGTTGTAGCTAAAATCTTCGCTTAATAGCATTTAGATTTTTGCACTCTCTTCATTAGAAGAGCACGCATCTGAAAAGGGGAGCTTCGGCTTCCCTTTTGTTTTCTCAAAAGAAATATTACCTTCCATCTGTCTTCTTCCCTCTCGATACAAAACCAACTTCCAATAAATTGCGATTATTTTTCCAACACTACTTGCATACTAAAGTGTGATCTGTATAATGCATCGCACTGGCTAACGCTGGTTGTGAACCAATGAGCACTGAGGAGTAGGTCTTACCTAGTAATGTATACTCAGCTTATGTTCGCGGTTAATAAAAATAGTAAACTTCTTGTTTACTTCAAAAGTTAACTGACAATGCGTCCTAATTTTGGGTGCTACGGTTTCACATAAATCAATCGGCATTCTCTCGTTTTATCGGGTTTGAGTGGCGATATTGTTTGTGTAATTTTTAATAATTGGAGCTCTGTCTCATGCAGAACCAACGTATTCGTATCCGCCTTAAAGCGTTTGATTACAAGCTAATCGATGCTTCAACTGCGGAAATCGTTGAAACAGCAAAACGTACTGGCGCACAGGTTCGTGGTCCTATTCCACTTCCTACTCGTAAAGAGCGTTTCACTGTTCTTACCTCTCCACACGTCAACAAAGATGCACGTGATCAGTACGAAATCCGTACTCACAAGCGTTTGATCGACATCGTTGAGCCAACAGATAAAACTGTTGATGCTCTAATGCGTCTTGATCTTGCAGCTGGCGTTGATGTTCAAATCAGCCTAGGTTAAGGGAGATAAGAATAATGATTGGTCTAGTCGGACGTAAAGTGGGTATGACCCGCGTATTTACTGAAGAAGGCGTTTCTATCCCAGTAACTGTTGTTGAGGTTGAAGCGAACCGTATTTCTCAAGTTAAAACTCTTGAGACAGACGGCTACGCAGCAATCCAAGTAACTACTGGTGCTAAGAAAGCTAACCGTGTAACTAAACCTGAAGCTGGTCACTTCGCGAAAGCGGGTGTAGAAGCAGGTCGCGGTCTTTGGGAATTCCGTTTAGAAAACGGCGAAGAGTTTGAAGTTGGCGCTGAGCTAAACGTAGAACTTTTCAACGAAATTAAAAAAGTAGACGTTACTGGTACATCTAAAGGTAAAGGCTTCCAAGGCGCTATCAAGCGTTGGAACTTCTCTACTCAAGATATGACTCACGGTAACTCTTTGTCTCACCGCGCACCGGGTTCAATTGGCCAATGTCAAACTCCAGGCCGCGTGTTTAAAGGCAAGAAAATGGCAGGTCACATGGGTGCTGAGCGTGTAACGACTCAAAACCTAGAGATCGTACGTGTTGACGCTGAGCGCAATCTACTCCTTATTAAAGGTGCAGTACCGGGCTCAACAGGCGGAAACGTGATCGTAAAACCTGCTGTTAAAGCATAACGTCTAGGAGTAAGTAATGGAATTGATGGTTAAAGGTGCTGATGCACTAACTGTTTCCGAGACTACTTTCGGACGTGACTTCAACGAAGCTCTTGTACACCAAGTAGTTGTTGCATATGCAGCAGGTGCTCGTCAAGGTACTCGTGCTCAAAAGACTCGTTCTGAAGTATCTGGCGGTGGCGCTAAGCCATGGCGTCAAAAAGGTACTGGCCGCGCACGTGCTGGTACAATTCGTAGCCCAATCTGGCGTACAGGTGGTGTTACTTTTGCTGCGAAACCACAAGATCACAGCCAAAAAGTAAACAAAAAAATGTACCGCGGTGCTATGAAGAGCATTCTTTCTGAGCTAGTTCGTCAAGAGCGTTTAATCGTTGTTGATAACTTCTCTGTAGAAGCACCAAAAACAAAAGAACTTGTAGCTAAGCTTAAAGAGCTTGAGCTAAGCGACGTTCTGATTGTGACTGGCGAAGTAGATGAAAATCTATTCTTAGCTGCTCGTAACCTATACAAAGTAGATGCACGTGATGTTGCTGGTGTTGATCCAGTATCACTAATCGCTTTCGACAAGGTTCTAATGACTGCTGACGCAGTTAAGCAAGTTGAGGAGATGCTAGCATGATCACTGAAGAGCGTATCTTAAAAGTTCTACGTGCTCCGCACATCTCTGAAAAAGCAACTATGGCAGCTGAGAAAGCGAACACTATCGTTTTCAAAGTAGCTAAAGATGCAACTAAGAAAGAGATCAAAGCAGCTGTAGAAAAGCTATTTGAAGTTGAAGTTAAGTCTGTAAATACTCTTGTATTAAAGGGTAAGACCAAACGTCAAGGTATGCGTGAAGGCCGTCGTTCAGACGTTAAGAAAGCCTACGTTACTTTGAAAGAAGGTCAAGATCTTGACTTCGTTGGCGGCGCGGAATAACAGGAGTAGTAAAAATGGCTATTGTTAAATGTAAGCCGACTTCCCCTGGTCGTCGTCACGTCGTTAAAGTTGTTAACGCTGACCTACACAAGGGTAAGCCATACGCACCACTTCTAGAGAAAAACTCTAAGAACGGTGGTCGTAACAACAACGGTCGTATTACAGTACGTCACATCGGTGGTGGTCATAAGCACCATTACCGTGTAATTGACTTCAAACGTACTAAAGATGGCATCCCAGCGAAAGTTGAGCGTCTAGAATACGATCCAAACCGTAGTGCTAACATCGCTCTAGTTCTGTACGCAGACGGTGAGCGTCGTTACATCATTGCACCTAAAGGTGTTAACGCAGGCGACCAGATTCAATCTGGCGTAGATGCTGCAATCAAAGCAGGTAACACTCTGCCGATGCGCAACATCCCAGTAGGTTCTACTGTACACTGTGTTGAACTTAAGCCTGGTAAAGGTGCTCAACTAGCTCGTTCGGCTGGTGCTTATGCTCAAATCATCGCTCGCGATGGTGCATACGTAACTATCCGTCTACGTTCTGGTGAGATGCGCAAAGTTCTTTCTGAAGGTCGTGCAACGATCGGTGAAGTTGGTAACTCTGAGCATATGCTACGTGAACTTGGTAAAGCTGGTGCTTCACGCTGGCGCGGCGTACGTCCAACCGTACGTGGTGTAGTAATGAACCCGGTGGATCACCCACATGGTGGTGGTGAAGGCCGCACATCTGGTGGTCGTCACCCAGTTTCTCCTTGGGGCGTTCCTACTAAGGGCTTCAAGACTCGTAAGAACAAGCGCACTGACAAGTACATCGTACGTCGTCGCACTAAATAATTTATAAAGAGGAATCGCCATGCCACGTTCTCTCAAGAAAGGTCCTTTTATTGACCTACACTTGCTGAAGAAGGTAGAGAAAGCGGTGGAAAGCGGAGACAAAAAGCCTATTAAGACTTGGTCCCGTCGCTCAATGATCATCCCAACAATGATTGGTTTGACCATCGCTGTCCATAATGGTCGTCAGCACGTTCCAGTTTTCGTTACCGAAGAAATGATCGGTCACAAACTGGGCGAATTTGCACCAACTCGTACTTATCGCGGTCATGCTGCAGATAAGAAAGCTAAGAAGAAATAAGGAGTAGATGATGGAAGCTTTAGCTAAACATAACTTTGCTCGTATTTCTCCACAGAAAGCTCGCTTAGTTGCAGACCAAATTCGCGGTAAGTCGGTAGACCAAGCTCTAGAAATTCTAACTTTCAGCAACAAAAAAGCTGCTGTATTAGTTAAGAAGGTTCTTGAGTCAGCTATCGCTAACGCGGAACATAACGAAGGTGCAGATATCGACGATCTAAATGTCGCTAAAATCTTCGTAGATGAGGGCCCTATCATGAAGCGTATTATGCCTCGTGCTAAAGGTCGTGCGGATCGTATCTTGAAGCGTTCAAGCCACATCACTATTGTTGTAGCAGATCGCTAAAGACTAGGAGAGTAAGCAATGGGTCAGAAAGTACATCCTAATGGTATTCGTCTTGGCATCGTTAAGCCTTGGAATGCTACATGGTTTGCTAATACCAACGAATTCGCTGACAACCTAGACGGCGACTTCAAGGTACGTCAGTTCCTTACAAAGGAACTACAAAAAGCATCATTATCTCGTATCGTTATCGAGCGTCCAGCTAAGAGCATCCGTGTGACTATTCACACTGCTCGTCCTGGCGTTGTTATCGGTAAGAAAGGTGAAGACGTAGAGAAGCTACGCGCAGCTGTAGCTAAAATCGCAGGTGTACCAGCGCAAATTAACATCGCTGAAGTACGTAAGCCTGAGCTAGATGGTCAGCTTGTAGCTGATAGCATCGCGTCTCAACTAGAGCGTCGTGTTATGTTCCGTCGTGCAATGAAGCGTGCGGTACAAAATGCTATGCGTCTAGGCGCTAAAGGCATCAAAGTACAAGTAGGCGGCCGTCTTGGCGGTGCTGAAATCGCACGTTCTGAGTGGTACCGTGAAGGCCGTGTGCCTCTACACACTCTACGTGCAGACATTGATTACGCAACTTCTTCGGCTCACACTCAATACGGTGTGATCGGCATTAAAGTTTGGATCTTCAAAGGTGAGATTCTAGGCGGTATGCCAGCTGCTAACGCAGTAGAGCCAAAAGGCGATAAGCCTAAGAAGCAGCGTAAAGGCCGTAAGTAAGGAGTCGAACGATGCTACAACCAAAACGTACTAAGTTCCGCAAGGTTATGACTGGTCGTAACCGTGGTCTAGCTAAAGGTACTGAAGTAAGCTTCGGCGAATTCGGTCTTAAAGCTGTTGGCCGTGGTCGTCTGACTGCACGTCAAATCGAAGCGGCACGTCGTGCTATGACACGTCACATTAAGCGTCAAGGTCAAATCTGGATCCGTGTATTCCCAGACAAGCCGATTACTGAAAAGCCTCTTGAAGTTCGTCAAGGTAAAGGTAAAGGTTCAGTTGCGTACTGGGTTGCTCAAATCCAACCAGGCAAAGTTATGTACGAGATGAATGGCGTACCTGAAGAGTTGGCACGTGAAGCGTTCCGCCTAGCGGCACGTAAACTGCCTGTTAAAACTACTTTTGTAACTAAGCAGGTGATGTGATGAAAGCACAAGATCTACGCGAAAAGAACGTTGAAGAGCTTAACGCTGAGCTATTGAATTTGCTACGTGAACAGTTCAACTTGCGCATGCAAGCTGCAACTGGTCAACTACAGCAAACTCATACTCTAAAAGCTGTACGCCGTGACATCGCACGTGTGAAAACTGTTTTGACTGAAAAGGCAGGCGCATAATGAGCGAAACTAACCGCATCCAGCAAGGCCGTGTAGTAAGTGACAAGATGGACAAGTCTATCGTTGTTGCTATTGAGCGCACTGTAAAACACCCAATTTACGGTAAGTTCATCAAACGCACGACTAAAGTACACGCACACGACGAAGACAACACTTGTGGCCTAGGCGACAAAGTTGAAATCGCTGAGTGTCGTCCTCTGTCTAAGACTAAGTCTTGGACATTGGTTAAAGTTCTAGAAAAAGCGAAGATTTAATCTTTGTAATTCTATAACTTATAAGCGGCTCCAAATAATTTTTTGGAGCCGCTTGTTTTTTGTCTACCCAATTTAAAAAAAGGGTGGTACAATTCGCGTCCCTTTTAAAGAGGCAGCCCGACCCGAGAGGGTCTAGTTTTAATATTTAGCGGAGCACTAACAATGATCCAGATGCAAAGTACACTTGACGCAGCAGATAACTCTGGCGCGCGCAAGGTAATGTGTATTAAGGTTCTGGGTGGCTCTCACCGCCGTTATGCACATATCGGTGACGTCATCAAGGTTACAGTGAAGGAAGCGATTCCTCGCGGTAAAGTAAAGAAAGGTGATGTTCTGAAGGCGGTAGTAGTGCGCACCCGTAAAGGCGTTCGTCGCCCAGACGGTTCTGTCATTCGCTTCGACAGTAATGCTTGTGTATTGTTAAATGACACTACTGAGCAACCAGTCGGCACACGTATCTTTGGTCCTGTGACTCGTGAACTTCGTAACGCGAAATTCATGAAGATTGTATCACTAGCACCTGAAGTTCTGTAAGGAGCGGCAATATGGCAGCTAAAATCCGTCGTAATGACGAAGTAATCATTCTTGCTGGTAAAGATAAAGGCAAGAAAGGTAAAGTAACTAAGGTTCTGACAACTGGTAAAGTTATCGTTGAAGGCATCAACCTTGTTAAGAAACACCAAAAGCCGGTTCCGGCTCTAGGTCAACAAGGTGGCATCGTTGAACAAGAAGCAGCTATTGATGCTTCTAACGTTGCTGTTTTTAACGCGGCTACTGGTAAAGCAGACCGTATCGGTTTCCGTATCGAAGATGGCAAGAAAGTTCGTTTCTTCAAATCTAACGGCGAAACTGTTTCTAACTAATTAGAAGTAATTTGGAGTTCTACTATGGCGAAACTGCATGATTACTACAAGTCGTCTGTAGTCGCTGAGCTTACCAAAGAGTTCAGCTACACAAGCGTCATGCAAGTCCCTAGGATTGAGAAAATCACCCTAAATATGGGCGTTGGTGAAGCAATCAACGATAAGAAACTGCTAGAAAACGCAGCAGCTGATATGGCAACGATCTCTGGTCAAAAGCCACTTATCACTAAAGCGCGTAAATCTGTAGCTGGTTTCAAAATTCGTGAAGGCTACCCAATTGGTTGTAAAGTAACCTTGCGTGGTGAGCGCATGTGGGAATTTTTAGAGCGTTTAATCTCTATCGCACTTCCACGTGTACGTGATTTCCGTGGTGTTAGCGCTAAGTCTTTTGACGGTCGCGGTAACTACAGCATGGGCGTTCGCGAGCAAATCATCTTTCCGGAAATCGACTACGATAAAGTCGATCGTGTCCGCGGTCTTGATATCACTATCACGACTTCTGCGGGTTCCGATGAGGAAGGCCGAGCTCTGCTGGCTGCCTTTAACTTCCCATTCCGTAAGTAAGGGTAGGGTTACTGTTATGGCTAAACAATCAATGAAAGCACGTGAAGCTAAACGTGCAAAACTAGTAGCTAAGTTCGCTGAAAAGCGTTCTGCGCTAAAAGTTATCATTAGCGATGTAAACGCATCTGAAGAAGATCGTTGGAATGCGGTTCTTAAACTGCAATCTCTTCCACGTGATTCAAGTGCATCACGTCAGCGCAACCGTTGCAACCAAACTGGTCGTCCACACGGTTACCTACGTAAATTCGGTCTAAGCCGCATTAAGGTTCGTGAAGCTTGCATGAAAGGCGAGATTCCGGGTCTTCGTAAGGCTAGCTGGTAATTGCCACTTAATCATTTGGAGTAAATCTTATGAGCATGCAAGATCCGATTTCGGATATGCTGACCCGAGTTCGTAACGGTCAGGCAGCAAACAAAGTTGCTGTAAAAATGCCTTCTTCAAAGCTTAAAGTTGCAATTGCTGCATTACTTAAAGCTGAAGGTTACATCGTAGACTTCGCTGTTAACAGCGAAGCAAAACCTGAGCTAGAAGTTACTCTTAAGTACTTCCAAGCTAAACCTGTAATCGAGCAAATCAAGCGTGTATCACGTCCTGGTCTAAGAGTTTATAAAAATAAAGACTCTTTACCTACAGTGATGGGTGGTCTTGGTATTGCAGTTGTTTCTACTTCCAAGGGTCTGATGTCTGACCGTGCTGCTCGTAAAGCAGGTCTTGGCGGTGAAATCATCTGTTACGTAGCTTAAGGAGTAGATTATGTCTCGTGTTGCTAAAGCACCTGTCGCTATTCCAGCTGGCGTAGAGGTGAAACTAAACGGCCAAGAAGTTACTGTAAAAGGTAGCAAAGGTGAGCTTACTCGCGTTCTTAACAGCGCCGTAGTTATTGCACAGGAAGAAACCAACCTAACTTTCGGTCCGAAAGAAGGTGTTACTAACGCATGGGCACAAGCTGGTACAGCTCGCGCTCTAGTTAATAACATGGTTGTGGGTGTTACTGAGGGCTTCACTAAGAAGCTAACTCTTAAGGGTGTTGGTTACCGTGCTGCTATGAAAGGCAACTCTGTAGCTCTAACTCTTGGTTTTTCTCACCCAGTAGAGCACGCTCTACCTGAAGGTATTAAAGCTGAGTGCCCTAGCCAAACTGAGATCATCATTACTGGTTGCGATAAGCAAGTAGTAGGTCAAGTTGCGGCTGACATTCGTTCTTACCGTGCTCCTGAGCCTTACAAAGGCAAAGGTGTTCGTTACGCAGATGAAAATGTGCGTACTAAAGAAGCTAAGAAGAAGTAAGGTATCACTATGGATAAGAAAGCATCTCGCATCCGTCGTGCTACACGTGCACGTCGTAAGATTGCAGAACTTGGTGCAACTCGCCTGGTAGTACACCGTACTCCTCGCCATGTTTACGCACAAGTTATCGCGGCAAACGGCTCTGAGGTTATCGCAGCTGCTTCTACTGTAGAAAAAGCGATCCGTGAGCAAGTTAAGAACACTGGTAACGTTGATGCAGCTAAAGCAGTTGGTAAAGCTGTTGCTGAGCGCGCTCTTGAAAAAGGCGTAGCTTCAGTTGCATTTGATCGTTCTGGTTTCCAATACCACGGTCGAGTAGCGGCGCTAGCAGAATCTGCTCGCGAAGCTGGTCTGAAATTCTAAGGTAGGGTTGGAAGATGGCTAAAGAACAACAACAAGCTAATGATTTGCAAGAAAAGCTGATCGCAGTTAACCGTGTATCTAAGACGGTTAAAGGTGGTCGAATCATGAGCTTTACTGCACTAACAGTAGTTGGTGACGGTAACGGTCGCGTAGGTTTCGGTTACGGCAAAGCTCGTGAAGTACCTGCTGCGATTCAAAAAGCAATGGAAAAAGCGCGCCGTAACATGGTTACAGTATCGCTTAACGAAGGCACTCTTCACCACCCGGTGAAAGGTCGTCATTCGGGCTCTAAAGTTTACATGCAGCCAGCTGCAGAAGGTACAGGTGTTATTGCCGGCGGTGCAATGCGTGCTGTACTTGAAGTTGCGGGCGTACATAACGTACTTTCTAAAGCATACGGTTCAACGAACCCGATCAACATCGTTCGTGCAACGATTGGTGCTCTAGTAGACGTTAAGTCACCAGAAATGGTTGCTGCTAAACGTGGTCTAACTGTTGAATCTATTTCGGAGTAAGCACACGATGGCAACTATTAAAGTAACTCAAACTAAAAGCTCAATTGGTCGCCTACCTAAGCACAAAGCGTGCCTTAAAGGTCTAGGTCTTCGTCGCATCAACCATACAGTAGAACTTGAAGATACACCGTGCGTACGCGGTATGATCAACAAGGTTTACTACATGGTTAAGATTGAGGAGTAATCAGAATGCGTTTGAATACTCTATCACCGGCTGCTGGCTCTAAACCTTCTAAGAAGCGTGTAGGTCGTGGTATCGGTTCTGGCCTTGGTAAAACAGGTGGCCGCGGTCACAAAGGTCAAAAGTCACGTTCTGGCGGCTCTGTTCGTCCAGGTTTTGAAGGCGGTCAAATGCCTCTAAAACAACGTCTACCTAAATTCGGTTTCACTTCTCGTAAGAGCCTAGTGTCTGCTGAAGTTCGTCTAGCTGAGCTAGCGAAAGTAACAGGTGACGTAGTTGATCTTAACAGCCTTAAAGCTGCTAACGTTATCACTAAGAACATCGAGTTTGTTAAGATCGTTCTTTCTGGTGACCTAAGCAAAGCTGTGACTGTTAAAGGTCTACGCGTGACTAAAGGCGCTAAAGCTGCAATCGAAGCTGCAGGCGGTAAAATCGAGGAATAATCTCGAGGAACGAGGTACAGATGGCTAAGAAACCAGGACAAGATTTTCGTAGTGCTCAGAGCGGCTTAAGTGAACTAAAGTCGCGCTTATTATTCGTAATTGGTGCACTTTTAGTATTCCGAGCCGGCTCTTTTGTGCCGATCCCTGGTATTGACGCAGCTGTACTTGCCGATTTGTTCGATCAGCAAAAAGGTACCATCGTAGAAATGTTTAACATGTTCTCCGGTGGTGCTCTTGAGCGTGCATCTATATTAGCATTGGGTATCATGCCGTACATTTCGGCATCGATCGTAGTCCAATTGCTAACTGTAGTTCATCCAGCGTTAGCGGAACTCAAGAAAGAGGGTGAAGCAGGCCGTCGTAAGATAAGCCAATATACACGCTACGGCACGCTTGTACTTGCAACATTCCAAGCTATTGGTATCGCAACAGGCTTACCAAACATGGTCGACAATCTGGTTGTTATCAACCAAACCATGTTTACGCTTATTGCTACCGTGAGTTTAGTAACTGGTACCATGTTCTTAATGTGGTTAGGTGAACAAATCACTGAGCGAGGAATCGGTAATGGTATTTCCATTCTGATTTTTGCAGGTATTGTTGCTGGATTGCCTTCTGCAATCGGTCAAACAATCGAGCAAGCGCGTCAAGGTGAATTGCATGTGCTTCTTCTGCTGTTGATTGCTGTATTGTCTTTTGCTGTTATTTACTTCGTAGTTTTCATGGAACGTGGTCAACGTCGTATCGTCGTTAACTATGCGAAACGTCAACAAGGTCGTAAAGTTTTTGCAGCACAAAGCTCTCACTTGCCTCTTAAGATTAACATGGCAGGTGTTATTCCAGCGATTTTCGCATCAAGTATTATTTTGTTCCCAGGAACATTAGCGCAGTGGTTTGGTCAAAATGGTGAAAGCAGCGCGTTCGGTTGGTTAACTGACGTGTCATTAGCTCTTAGCCCAGGTCAACCTTTGTATGTAATGCTTTATGCAGCAGCTATAATCTTCTTCTGTTTCTTCTATACAGCGTTGGTGTTTAACCCACGTGAAACAGCTGATAACTTGAAGAAGTCTGGTGCATTCGTACCCGGTATCCGCCCAGGTGAGCAGACAGCGAAATATATCGATAAAGTGATGACTAGACTAACCCTTGCGGGCGCTCTATACATTACTTTTATATGTCTGATTCCTGAGTTCATGATGGTCGCGTGGAACGTTCGTTTCTACTTTGGCGGCACATCACTACTAATCGTAGTGGTAGTTATCATGGATTTCATGGCACAGGTACAGACTCATCTGATGTCACAACAGTATGATTCTGTGTTAAAGAAAGCGAATCTGAAGGGTTACGGCCGTTAATTCGGTGGTAACAATTTCGATTCCATTTACGGAGTTTAGCAATGAAAGTTCGTGCTTCCGTTAAAAAAATCTGCCGTAACTGTAAAGTTATCAAGCGTAACGGTGTCGTTCGCGTGATTTGCAGTGAGCCAAAGCATAAGCAACGCCAAGGCTAATTAGCAGAAATTTTTACTTGAAATACAAGGTAGAGTCGAGTATATTCCTCGGCCTACCTTTTGCGTGCAAAAGAAGTAGTATGCCGCAGCGTATCCATAACGGGCTTTGCTGCGGATAATTCTTTTATGAACCCCTTAGGAGTGAATAATGGCCCGTATAGCCGGCATTAACATTCCTGATCATAAGCATTCTGTAATTGCACTTACTGCAATCTACGGTATCGGTAAAACTCGCTCTCAAGCTATTCTAGCTGAAGTGGGTATTGCTGAAGATGCTAAGATCAGTGAACTAACTGAAGAGCAGATCGATCAACTGCGTGATGGTGTAGCTAAGTACACTGTAGAAGGTGATCTACGTCGTGAAGTATCGATGAACATCAAGCGTCTTATGGACCTTGGCTGTTACCGCGGTCTTCGTCATCGTCGCAGTCTACCACTACGTGGACAGCGTACTAAAACCAACGCTCGCACCCGTAAGGGTCCGCGCAAGCCGATCAAGAAATAGTCGGATAAGGTAGAGTACAATGGCAAAACAACCAACTCGCGCGCGTAAGCGCGTACGCAAGCAAGTAGCTGATGGCGTAGCGCACATTCATGCTTCTTTCAACAACACAATCGTAACTATCACTGACCGTCAAGGCAACGCTCTTGCATGGGCTACAGCAGGTGGTTCAGGTTTCCGTGGTTCTCGTAAATCTACTCCGTTCGCAGCACAAGTTGCAGCTGAGCGTTGTGGTGAAATGGCTAAAGAATATGGCCTAAAGAACTTGGAAGTTATGGTTAAGGGTCCAGGTCCAGGTCGCGAATCTACTGTTCGTGCACTGAACGCTGCTGGTTTCCGTATCACTAACATTGTTGATGCGACACCAATCCCTCATAACGGTTGTCGTCCACCTAAGAAACGTCGCGTTTAAGTTTCGTTTCTAGGAATATTGGAGAAAGATCATGGCAAGATATTTGGGTCCTAAGCTTAAGCTTAGCCGTCGCGAAGGTACTGACTTATTCCTTAAGTCTGGTGTCCGTGCGATCGATACCAAGTGTAAAATTGATAACGCACCAGGTGTACACGGCGCTCGTCGCGGTCGTCTATCTGAGTATGGCGTTCAGCTTCGTGAGAAGCAAAAAGTTCGTCGTATCTACGGCGTTCTAGAAAAACAATTCCGCAACTACTACAAAGAAGCTGCACGTCTTAAAGGCAACACAGGTGCAAACCTGCTTCAGCTTCTTGAAGGTCGTCTTGATAACGTAGTTTACCGTATGGGCTTTGGCGCCACTCGTGCTGAATCTCGTCAACTAGTTAGCCACAAGTCTATTCTAGTTAACGGTAAAGTTGTAAACGTTCCTTCTTTCAAAGTAGCGGCAAACGACGTTGTTTCTATCCGCGAGAAAGCTAAACAGCAATCTCGTATTAAAGCGGCTCTAGAAGTTGCTGAACAACGTGAAAAGCCAACTTGGATTGAAGTAGATGCTGGCAAAATGGAAGGTACATTCAAGCGTATGCCTGAGCGTTCTGACCTATCAGCTGACATCAATGAACACTTGATCGTCGAACTTTACTCTAAGTAAGGTTAAAAAAAGAGAGGACACAATGCAGGGTTCTGTAACAGAATTTCTTAAGCCGCGTCTTGTTGACATTGAACAGATCAATACGACACACGCGAAAGTAACTCTTGAGCCATTAGAGCGCGGTTTCGGCCACACTCTAGGTAATGCTCTTCGCCGCATTCTTCTATCTTCTATGCCGGGTTGTGCCGTAACAGAAGTTGAAATTGAAGGTGTGCTACACGAATACAGCACTAAAGAAGGCGTTCAGGAAGATATCCTGGAAATCCTTCTAAACCTTAAAGGTTTGGCTGTACGCGTTGCTGAAGGCAAAGATGAAGTGTTTATTACACTGAACAAATCAGGCTCAGGCCCTGTTGTTGCAGGTGACATCACCCACGATGGTGATGTAGAGATCGCTAACCCTGAGCACGTAATTTGTCACCTAACGGATGACAACGCTGAGATCGCTATGCGTATCAAAGTAGAACGTGGTCGTGGTTACGTTCCAGCTTCAGCTCGTATCCATACTGAAGAAGATGAGCGTCCTATCGGTCGTCTACTAGTTGACGCTACTTACAGCCCGGTTGATAAAATCGCTTACGCTGTAGAAGCGGCACGTGTAGAACAACGTACTGATTTAGACAAGCTTGTTATCGATATGGAAACGAACGGTACTCTAGAACCTGAGGAAGCAATCCGTCGTGCAGCTACTATTTTAGCTGAACAATTGGATGCGTTCGTAGATCTTCGTGATGTACGTGTACCTGAGGAGAAGGAAGAGAAGCCAGAATTCGATCCTATCCTACTACGTCCTGTAGACGATCTTGAACTAACAGTTCGCTCTGCTAACTGTTTGAAAGCAGAAGCGATTCACTACATCGGTGATCTTGTACAGCGCACTGAGGTTGAGCTACTTAAAACGCCAAACCTTGGTAAGAAATCTCTTACAGAGATTAAAGATGTGCTTGCTTCACGTGGTCTTTCTCTAGGCATGCGTCTAGAAAACTGGCCACCAGCGTCAATCGCTGAAGATTAATCGAAAAGTTAGAAGGATTAGGTCATGCGCCATCGTAAAAGTGGTCGTCAACTCAACCGCAACAGCAGTCATCGCAAAGCGATGTTCAGCAACATGGCTAGCTCTCTTGTTCGTCACGAAGTTATTAAAACTACCGTGCCTAAAGCAAAAGAACTACGTCGCGTAATTGAGCCATTGATTACCCTAGCTAAGACAGACAGTGTTGCTAACCGTCGTCTTGCATTTGCTCGCACTCGTGATAACGAAGTTGTGGCAAAACTATTTAATGAACTAGGCCCGCGTTTCGCGGCTCGCCAAGGTGGTTACACTCGCATTCTTAAATGTGGTTTCCGTACTGGTGATAAAGCTCCAATGGCTTACATTGAGCTTGTAGACCGCCCAGCTGCTGAAGAAGCTGCTGAGTAATCTATACTAGATTCTTAATACAAAAGCCGAGCATTAGCTCGGCTTTTTTGTGTCTGTAGAACAAGGAAAAGATAATAGAAATTGCACCATGATGTTTGGCACTTTTTGCTTGTCTTATCTGCTCCAATTTTCAAAAATGTCTCGTATCTCGTATCTCG
>NZ_JBFRKI010000037.1:15016-87645 GCF_041469245.1 Vibrio sp. 10N.286.51.B11
ATCTCGTATCTCGTATCTCAAATATCTTTTCTTCCACGCACAAAAAAGAGCACCGAAGTGCCCTTATTAGATTTTAAGCTAGCTATTAATAACTAACGATTATTGCCATATAGCTGAAAGTGAATCCATCAGGCCGCTCGTTGCACCTTGTGACTGCAGTGCTTGAAGAATGATGGGTGCAAATGTTGTAACCATTGATGGATCCATACCTAATCCAGAAAACGCACTTTCAACGGCACCTTGTGAGCTTAGTAGCGATGATAGACCAGTAGACTCAAGGCTCGACATACCCGGAATAAGTGTCGCGAGTTCTTTGTTGTCGGCTGTGCCAAGAGAGTTTTGTGCAAGGGCTAACATTGAACCAATACCGCCAACTGCTTGGTCGCTGGTAACAGAAGCTTGGTCAGCTACCGTATCCACAAGCGGTGTTGTTTCGTTCTGCTGAGACCACATATTCACTGCAGTCATCAGTGCAGTTTGGGATAGTTGGGAATAGTTGGTATCTGATGATGAACTGGTTTGTTCAGAGTCGCTAGTGCTAGCGCAAGAGACAACAGCAAGGCTGCTTAAAACTGTGATGAGTACTTTCTTCATTATTCGTCCTTAAGTAATAAAGTAATTTACTCTTTCACTATAAACGAAAAACGGCGATGTAGTCACATCGCCGTTGGATTATTTCAATTTTATTTACCTATAGTATTTTGTTTTACTAAAGGTTTTTATAAAAATTAAAGGATAGCTAGAAGTTCTACTTCAAATACTAGAGCTGCAAATGGTGGAATTGCAGCACCTGCGCCGCGCTCACCGTATGCTAGATCTTGAGGGATGTATAGCTTCCACTTAGAGCCAACAGGCATCATTTGTAGAGCTTGTACCCAACCTTGAATTACGCCAGTTACTGGGAATTCAGCAGGTTGACCGCGAGATACAGAGCTGTCGAAAACAGTACCGTCAGTTAGTTCGCCGTGGTAGTGAACACGTACTTGCTTGTCTGCAGTTGGGATTTCGCCAGTACCTTCAGTTAGTACTTCGTACTGAAGACCAGACTCAAGAACCGTTACTTCTGAACGAAGAGCGTTGTCAGCTAGGAAAGCTTCGCCGTCAGCAGCAGCAGCTTTAGCTAGTTCTTGACGTGCAGCTTCACCACGAGTGTGTAGCTCTTGTAGTGCGTTGTTGATTTCGTCAACTTCGATAGCTGGCATGTCGCCAACTAGAGCTGTTGCGATACCAGCAGCGATTGCGTCAACGTTTAGGCCTTCAAGACCAGAACCAGCAAGTTGTTGGCCCATTTGTAGACCGATACCGTAGCTAGCTTTTTGCTCTACAGTTTCAAATTTTACTTCAGACATGAAAAGTCACTCTTTTTGTCAGTACGAAAAGGGTAAGAATACCAGTATTAGCAGCGTGAAGAAACGGCTAGTCCCTGATCACTTGCGCTTTACCGTGCCCAAATCACAGCCATGTCAATTTTCTCGCTTTGGGCCTTGTTGTGACGGAAAGATCTATACTGTTGGTACTTTGGTTTTTATACTGTAGTTATTCAATGTATAGGACGCAGTGGCATGAATCGTCGTCAAAAGAAAAAACAGAAAGTAGACCACTTAGCAGAGTTCAAGGATCGACTGAATCAGGTCAAAGATAAATTAAGTTCGATCGATATCAAGAAAATGAAAACCTCAACCGTGCAGGCCTGGGGATCATTGCCGAAATTACACCAGAGACTATTGATGGTGATTTCGCCGATCGTATTGATCTTACTTTTTGTGCCGCTACCAGAACCTAAAGTAGACGCAGCCCCAGCAACATCGCGCGTCGAGCTTGAGATAAACACGGTTGGCTTAAGCGAACAGCAAAATGCCAAGAGCAGTTCATCAGAACCGAGTAACAACAATTGGCAAGAGTATCTTGTGAAGCAAGGGGATACGTTAGCGCAGGTTTTTCGAAATAACGACTTACCGTTGTCTGACTTGAACGCGCTAGTGCGTATTGAAGGGGCAGACAAACCACTTAGTCAGATTCGTAAAGGCCAGCTGGTTCGATTCAAACTCGCCGAGACCGGGAAACTAGACATTCTTCAGCTAGAAAAAGGCAACACTTCGGTGATGTTTTTCCGATTGTCAGACGGTGGCTTTGGCCGTAGTAAATAGCTCAATACTGAGCCTGCGTTAAAGCGCTTCGTCAGATACAGACAGTCGATAGAAAAGAGCTAATGATTAGCTCTTTTTTTTGGTCGCTTGAAAGGTGCAAGCGGTAAGATGATGAGCATAATTCCGATAAAGGTTAACGTATCTGGAATCTCATCAAACCATATCGCGCCTATTATTGCGACAAACACTAAGCCTGAGTATTCAGCCAAGGCAATTTGACTAGAGTGTGCTTTTTGGTAGGCAGCGACCGCAAGTCCGTTGTAGCTTAAAATTAGCGTCGCACTTAATGCTATGTATCCCAAATGCTCCACAGACACCGGCTGCCAGTATAAGAAGCACAGTACTAATGAGGCTGGAATAGAGCATAACGTTGTCCACCACAGCGTAGTAACCACAGTTTGCTCACTAGGAAGCTTTCTTACCAATACATTGAATAGTGCGAGGGTGAGTGCTGTACCCAAAGCAAACAGTGCTGCCCAATGAAATTGTGATGGCCTCAAGACAATCAATGCACCAATAAAACCGATAGTGGTGGCGATAACCTTGCCAAGTGCCGGTTGCTCTTTGAGTAGAAACATAGAGAGAGGTAACATCAACAGGGGCGCGACGTAAAATACTGCGTTGGCGGTAGCTAAAGAAAGGTGGGTGATCGCGACGACCATACATCCGCTGCCGATTAGGATCAGTTGTCCTCGAATAAAGGTCACTTTAGCTTGTTGTAAGCGCCGTTGTTCTTTTTTCTGCTGTAGCCACAAAGGGGTGATGATGAGCAGAGATATCAACTGTCGGAAAAAAATATACTGTAAGGGCGGTACTTCGCCATTCAATAGTTTTACCGCTACGTCGGAAAGTGAGGCAAACAAGTTACCTGCAACCAACAATAGAATACCGACAGTGATATTCGTCATTACTTTTCTAATCTCATATCGACGTGCGGAATATCGTCTTCCAAGTACATTTCAGAGATCGTTTTGAAGCCGTGGCTCGCATAGAAGTTTTCTAGGTGTTGTTGCGCGCCAATATCGATGGTCTTGCTCGGCCAAAGAGTCTCACAGCGTGTTAACGCTTCTTTGATCAATTGATGACCCAAGCCATCACCTCTTGCTGATTGCTTGGTCGCCACTCGGCCTATGCTGGTATTGTCGTAAGAGGTACCGGGTGGTAACAAACGGGCACACGCCACTAGCTCTGCATCAGCATAGCCAAGCAAGTGTTCAACACCTGCGAGTGTATCTTTACCATCGAGCTCTGGATAAGGGCAATCTTGCTCAACAACGAACACATCGACTCGTAATTTAAGTAATTGATAAAGCTGTTGTGTTGAAAGTTCAGAGAAGGGAATTGAGTGCCAAGTGATCATGTTTACATCCAGAGATTATCGATGCTCTGAATGTACTATGTGCGATGATTGTTGGCATTAACTATTGTTAATTCGACCTTTGATTCTGCTCAGGCTGATAGCGGTTATACCGAGGTAAGCCGCAATTTGATTGTCGTTCAAGCGCTGTTCAAGGTCGGGGTAATGTTCGCAGAACAGTTGGTAGCGTTGCTCTGGGGTATAAAGCAACATAAAGCGTTCTTTGTTTTCCTTGTGCATGAGCTGAGTTTCTAACAGCTTTAAATACAGAGGGTTATTTGATGCACGCCACTCGATAACCGCATTCATTGGCAGTTCTAACATAGTGATGGGTGTGAGCGTTTCTAGTAGGTAAGGGGACGCTTGGTTCTTTATCAAACTCTCAAAGCCGATGATCCAGTCTTGTTCCCAGTAGAATTCTTTGCTGTATTGCTTACCGTCATAAGTGAGATAACAAGCGTGGCATAAGCCTTCAAGTACAAAGTAGATCGAACTCGCCGTCTCACCTTGATTGATCAGGATGTGTCGGGTCGGCAGCTCAAGCGGCTTCGCGACAGCTAATAGAGATTCAATCTGACTCTCAGAGAAGTCAAAGCTTTGTAGTTGTTCGATAAAAGAGGTGTGCATGAAAATAACCTAACCCAAATAAGTGCCGAAATCATCGCACTTATTTGGAGAGAGGTACAGAGCGGGATAAATCAGCGGCGTGCGTGTTGCTCTAGGTAATCTTGAGCAAGCTCTCTGCCCATGTATTTACCCAGAGTCTTCAGTGGTACCTTTTTAAGGTTCACCACAATCAAGCCATCCAAGGCATCATTAAACGATGGGTCGACATTAAAACACACCAGTTTACCGTTCATCCCTAGATATTGGCGCAGCAGTACCGGCAGGCCTTTACCTTGCTCCATGCGTGCTAACACTTTAGAGAGCAGAGGCACACTCGCCAGTGAAGAGAGCAGGTGATTTTGCCAGAACACATGACTGCTGGTATTGAGTGGTGACGAAGGTGAAACCAAATTCGCCTTTTCCTCATCATAATGGTGGATTGATAACGTGGTCGCGATCAACAGACGCGCATTGTGGCTGTAATCATTGCTGATACTGACTGGGCCGAACAGATGGGTATATTGAGGGTGACGAGACACAAAGGTCGCAATGCCTTTCCACAATAGTAACAGTGAGTTCAGGCTCTTTTGGTAAGGTTTACTTACTACCGATCGCCCAAGCTCAATGCTGTTTTCTAGAGTATCAATGAATTCTTGGTTGTAGTTAAACAGGCTACGAGAGTAGAGCTGATCAAGCCCGTGCTCAGCGATGAGTTTGTCGACCATACCGAGTCGATACGCGCCAACCAGTTCTGCCTTGGTTTTATTCCACACAAACAGTTGATGGTAGTAAAGGTCATACTCATCTAAATCACAGGCCAGCCCGCTGCCTTCTCCGACTTCTCTAAAGCTTTCTTCTCTTACTCGACCAATCTCGCGCATTAAGTTAGGAATGGATTGGCTAGGCGTGCAGTAGACCTCAAAGTTCCCTTGCTCGAGCAGTTTCATCTCTTCAGGGAGTGAGTCTATCTCTATTGATAAGACTTCTGGTGGAATAGGCGCTATCACTTGGGTATCGAAAGAGGGCGCGTGGATTGGCGTGTTCGGACTATCTTGTTGACTCATTAGATAGGTATTAAGTCGTAGGTAGTTGACGATATCCATCTCTTTTTCAAACGATTTTATCTCTGAATACGGAATCGATGAGCCAATCGAGATAGAGATAGTTGTCGCTTGTTTATTAAGAAGTTCACGCCCGAGTAGAGCGGTTCTCAACAGTGGATGAACACGACCCGCTTGATAGAAAAGCTCACTGTTCTTGCCATTGATAAAGATAGGTACCGTGGTGGCTTGGTGACGTTTGACGAATTTCGCTACCGACTTGCTCCACTCGATGTCTGTCAGTGTTTTTGCCCCTTTACGGTAGCTTGATACTTCACCTGCTGGGAATACAATCAATAGTCCACCATCAGCCAAATGACGATTGGCATCTCGAATCGCTTTGGCATTGGTGCGTTTCGATTCTTTACTGTTAAAGACATCGACACCGATGAAAAGATCATCCAGTTCAGGCAGGCGCTTAAGTAACTCATTGGCCAGCACCTTCACATCCTTTCTTACTGATCCTACGAGATCGGCAAGGATCACGCCTTCGATGGCGCCAAGCGGGTGGTTCGCCACAATCACGACAGGCCCTTCTTCCGGGATGTTTTCCGTGCTTCCCGATGCAACCGAGTAGTCGATATTGAGCGCCGACAGAGTGTAATTCATGAATTCGAAGCTAGATAACTCGTTTTTACGATCTTGGTAGAGTCGGTCTAGCTTAGATAGCCCAGTTGCCCACTCGACAACAGACTCACCTAAACCAAAAGGCGTGTAACGTGGTAAACGAAAAGGACTATCAATCATAATGAAATTACCTTACTTAATCAGTTGCGGCCAAACTTTATCGGCTTGTTGAATATGCTGTGCTTGGTCTTGTTCCCAGCGCTGCTTAATCTCTTGGTCGTAGTTAAGATAAAGTTTGTCATCAACTATGGTCCAATACTGTGGGTCACCTGGTGCGAAGTCGTTTTTGGCAGAAACGGCCCATGCGCAATAACCACCATATTGAGGGGCATATTTTTCAGGATTATTAACAAATAAAGTCAGATTCTTTTCAGAAGAGAAATACCAGTCCGCGCCTTTGTACTCTGTGCTGAACTTCTTGCTCCCTTCAACAGGCTTCCCAGACGTGAAATAAGCCACGGTATCGTAGCCATCGAGTGCCTTACTGCTAAAGAAGCCGGTATAGATTTCATCGGCGGCAAATACGTACGGGCTAACAAGTAGCAGAACCATGGTGAATAGTTTTCTCATGATGGACTCCATCTATAGATTGATTGCGGGTGATAAATCAAAGGTAAAGCGCTGCTGATTTATCTGACATGGTTTAATGGGTTCGCATGGTGAGCCGGGTGCATAAAACATAGAGGCTTGACCATGCAGGTTACGTAAGTGTGTAAAGCTCACGGTATGTGCGTCTTCGCGATGCATACAGGTCGCTAAATGAGGTTGCTCATTGTGATGGTGAGAGTGGAACATCAGTAAGTTCTGTTGATTCTTACCTGCCGCCATGAGCTGATCATATTTTGCTTGTCGGTAGGCTTGCACTCGCTCTAAATCAACACCGGATGAGAAGAGTGGAGAATCAGTGTCGACTATTTTCTGTTGAATACCATCCCACATGTAGGCGATAACCAGACCATTGTGTTGGGTTAGATTGGGCGCGAAAGCTAGCAAGGTAAATGGGGCAAAAGAGTGTAGGTCTAGCTTGTGAAACGCTTCAGAGAGCTGACTGATATTACGACTCGATGATAGGTTTTTAAGTAGCAAACCGCGGCTTACTAAAGGACCAACGGGCACTGTGCCTTGATAGTTATTGAGTAGGCATAGCGAAAGCCCGAACTCATTAATACTTATCCAGCTACCGCCGCCAGTTGGGTCGAGTGGCATAATGATATCGACACCGTTGACTCGATATTGTCTGGGTGGCATTGCCAGTGCTCGCGTCTTTTGTTCATCACGATTAAAAAAGACCTGATAACCATTCTCTTCAAGCAGCCAAGATACTGAACACATGATTATTGCTCCCTCAGATAGCTGTTGGTGGTTGGGGCATAACCCAAGGTGTTGCAGGTCTCGACGTCTAGGAAGGTGGTGATCACCTTGATCATCGCGTAATGATGATTGGCATGCAGTGCGGCAAAGGTGACCTCTCTTTCGAGCGTTGAAGGCAGGCTTGCGAACACTTGAGCATCCATCGAAACCTCGGTTTGGATCATGATAGGCGCTTCGAGATCTCGACGGTCTAATCGTTCAAGCCAGTTGATCACATAGTGGATCTCTTTGACTGCAATAGAGCGGTCGTATTCGACAGGATGACCACGACGACGAGTGTTGTAATCAACGGCCTCATCCTCTTTTAAAATCAAGGCGTGAAAAAGATCCAGTGTGTGACGAGTATGTTCACCGATAGAGCTTGTAACGTGTGGCTTTGCTCGTGTCAGGTAATCGCTGTCAGAAATCGCTAACAAAAACTCTAGACCCTGATTCAATATCTCTACCGCTCCCTTGATACTAGGAGAGAAAGAAGTAAGGGCGCTCGGTTGGGCTATGGGGTTCATTCATGATCCTCGTGCAAAGTTAGTCGGTAGTCGGATATTGTTGAACAAGACGTCGCTCTTCTTGCCACGCCGCAAATAAGCTCTTGAAAGAAGGGGATTGGTGGCCTCGTTGTTTTTGCTGAGCGCCAATATCAAAAAGAATGCGATATTGCAGGAGTAGCGTAGAAAATATCTCTCGTAATGGGGTGTTGCGATCCCAGATATGTCCAGCCTCACTGCTTGCGCCATTGACCTCAAGAATCGTGAAATCCTCACCGTTCATTAGGCTGTACATGTCTTTAAACTTGACGTCGAGTCGACCAAAGTGAAAGCCATCGAAGTCGTCGAATATCTCGTCTAAGCGTTCTGTTAGAGCCTGAGTGATGTATTGATTACCGTCTCGGAAGATACAGCCACGGCTATGGCTGCCTGCAAACGCGAGTTGGAACTCTTCACCCTCTGCGAGCACTTGATCCAATTTATCTTCATGCCTTGGTAGATACAGGTGGCTGAGTTGCCCAGCACGCGGGCTATTTTCAATTAACTGCTTGAGTGTCGACTTGCCATCACCCATCACCATTGGCGCATATTTGAGTGTGATCGAGATGATCTCGCCTTGCTTTTTGTTTGGGTAACGAACATAGAAAACGCCAGCTTCTGCCTGATAAGGCGCCTTTTCTTGCAGTAGAAAGCGAGCATTATTTGGGAAAGATTCAACATATTGCTCAAGTTGATCTTGTGTGTTGATCAGCTTGACGCCAACGCCTCGACAGCCAAGATCTGGTTTCGCTACAATCGGGAAATCAAGATCGGATTGTATGAGTGCGCTGCGTGCATCTTCAGCTTGTTTCTTACCGCTGAGATCCGTTTTGGTGAGGGTGATAAACGGAGAGATCCAACGCTGACTTGAAGATCCGGCAAGGCTTAATATCTCGT
Organism: Vibrio sp. 10N.286.51.B11; assembly: GCF_041469245.1. Taxonomy (NCBI): domain Bacteria; kingdom Pseudomonadati; phylum Pseudomonadota; class Gammaproteobacteria; order Vibrionales; family Vibrionaceae; genus Vibrio; species Vibrio sp. 10N.286.51.B11. Next base: position 23,646 of record NZ_JBFRKI010000037.1, read on the forward strand.
GTTTTGATTCGCCTACCATACCGCTTAACTTGATGCTTGGGTTGGCGATGAGCGGCAGTGCCCAGTCAAAGTGCCGTAACCCTTGCATCAGGCTTTGAATCACAACTGGCGTGTAGAAGAACCAAGTTGGAAGAAACTCATAAGGAGAGACGCTGCGCACGGTATCTTTTTCAAGCAAAGGCATGCCTGCATTGATTTGATGTGCTGGAATGATGCGAATATCTTGCGGTGAACTCATGATAATCCTCTAGAGTAGGTTTTATTCATTAATCGATTACCGATAAACAGCAAAGCGATGGCACACGGGATTATGATCCATTGATATTCAGAGGCTTGCAGCCACGCTGATGTCCCTAAATAGTAGATGGCAGAGAAGACAATGCCAGTCCAGATCGCGGTGGCGCTGATGACAGCAAACAAGAAAGTAGGCAGTGGGATGGCGAAAAAGCCACTTAAGGTAAACCCGACGGTGCGAAGCCCTGGAATAAAGCGGATAACAAAAAGGCTGCTGAATGCGTTCTGACGTAATTTGGTACGAAGCGAACGAAAGTACTTATTGGTGAGGGCTTTATATCGAACACCTCGGAAATAACGTCCTGACTTCCCTAAGTAATAAAGACCGAGATCACCCGTGGCAATACCGATGAAAATAGCAAGCAGCGCATATTGAGGAAGTATTAGACCTTGAGTCGCTATACCTGCCGCCGTAACAATCGCAAGATCTTCAAGCAGGTAAGAAAGCGCGATGATGCCAAGCATCAGCCATAGCAGCGATTCCTCTCCTGAATGTAACCATGCTTGAATGCTCTCGACGGTGTTCATCAAATGTCCTTATCTATCCTATAGATGAATGGCTTAACCACCATTCATTGAGTGTAGTAAATTAAATAGACAGGAGGAGCAGATAAAAACTTACAGCTGATTAGTGTTTTTTTGTGTTGGATTTATTCAATTGGTGGTTTGAGTCGTGCTGTTTGACTGCTGTTTGACTGCTGTTTGACTGCTGTTTGAAGCTAAAGGCGTGGCATTTGGAAGCGGGTTGAACGAGAGTTTGTCGTTCGACAAATTAGAGCTTTGGACTGAACATTTATAAGAAAAGAAAAAGGCTGAGTCGTTAAACTCAGCCTTTCATAACGTTAACTATAGATTACTTAAGCAACCTATTTAGTTAGGTCAATCTGGTAAACAGCAAAACCAACATCGTCAGTCGCAACACGTTTCATCGGGTATTGACCCTTCTCTTTAATGAACTCTGCTGCTTTGTCGCTTGGAGATGTTTCAAAGCGGATATCTAGCTTGTTATCTGTTTTGATTGGCGCAAATGACCAATTGTTATCCGCGCTTGGGCTCACTTGACCTTGCTCTTTGCTTACGCGAGAGATGTAGTTTGCAAGAACAGTACGGTTCTCATCTGGTGCATCAAATGCGATGAAGTCTTCACCTGTACCTGGGAACTTAGCGCTGTATGCACGGTAGTTGTTGGTTGCGATCAGGAAGTCTTGCTTCATGTCGATTGGCTTACCTTGGTAAGTTAGGCCAACAATACGCTGTGAGTCAGGGTTAACGACTTTACAGTTTGCATCGTATTTAGCAGGTTGAGTTACGTCGATTTGGTAATCAACACCGTCGATAACATCGAAGTTGTAAGTACGGAAGTTATCCCACTCAATCAACTGTTGTGGTGCTGTGGAGTTAACATCCACTTGGTTGAACTGACCTGCAGAACACTCAAGCCACTCTTTTACTTCGTGACCTGTTACCTTCATCGCAACTAGCGTGTTCGGGTAAAGGTACAAGTCAGCTGCGTTACGGAATGTCAGTTGGCCAGATTCAACCTCAGTGAAGTTCGCTGGGTCATTCTTACGGCCACCGGCCTTGAATGGTGCAGCCGCGGAAAGTACTGGCGTACCATCTAGGTCAGGGTCACCTTGGATGAACTGCTCAACGTAATCTTTTTGCGCAAGGTTAACGATTTGAACTGTTGGATCGTCTTGTACTAGAGACAGGAAGCTGTACATCACATCGTCTGCTTTACCAATCGGTTGGTTAACAAACTCACGAGTACCAGCGTGGTCTTTTTCTAGTGCTGTTACGATGCCTTCATCAGCTGCAGCAAGCGATTTCTTCTCTATTTTGTCGTAGATAGGGCGCGCTTCTGATTGGCCTTTAACAACTTCCCACTTACCGTCTTTTTGTGCAAGTGTTAGATCCATAACACCAACGTGGCTACCCCAACGACCAGGCATTACTGCCGCAACGCCGTTCATGGTGCCAGTTTCGTTGTCGATGCCTTGAATGTCATCAAAACCTTTACCTGGGAAAACTGCGTGAGAGTGGCCGAATGCGATCGCATCGATGCCGTCTACTTCAGATAGGTAGAACGTTGAGTTCTCTTCGCCATTTTTGTATGGGTCAGTTGATACGCCTGAGTGAGGGATAGCAACGATAACCTCTGCACCTTCCGCTTTCATTTGAGGCACTAACTCGTTAGCCGTCTCAATGATATCGCGAGCGATCACTTTGCCTTCTAGATTCTTCTTATCCCACGTCATGATTTGTGGTGGAACAAAACCGATGTAACCCACTTTTACTTCGTGCTCTACGCCAGCAGTATCTTCGAACGTGTGCGTCTTGATGATATAAGGCGTGAAGTAGTGTTCTTTGGTTTCTGCGTCGTAAACGTTAGCACTGATGTACGGGAAATCAGCGTCGTTGATAGATTCTTCTAGGAACTCAAGACCGTAGTTGAATTCGTGGTTACCTAGGTTTGCAGCGTCGTAGCTTAGTTGGTTCATTGCTTTATATGCAGGGTGAACTTCGCCAGCTTCGATGCCTTTGTCTGCCATGTAGTCACCCATTGGGCTACCTTGTAGCAAGTCACCGTTATCAACTAAAACGCTGTTGGTTACTTCGCTTTGAGCTTCTTTTACTAAAGTTGCAGTACGTGCTAAGCCGATTTTTTTCGATGGCTTGTCTTTGTAGTAGTCGTAATCCATTAGGTTGGTATGGATATCCGTCGTTTCTACGACACGTAATTTAATCACTTCATCGGTATCTGGTGTTGTTGTGCAGCCTGCTAAAGTCAAACCAAGACCCGCAAGTACAGCCAATGACAAAGGTTTCATTGCAACTTTCATTTTGTAGCTCCAAAGTGGATAGTAGAAAATTCGTTGCGTAATGTAACAAAACCGAATGAAACAATGATTACAACGAATGTTAATTCGTGACTTAGATCGATTACTTTATGGTGTTCTGCAAGACGCCTCACAAAGCTGCTCAATCGATGCGCAACTGATATCGATAATATTAGTCCATTCATTTCACCTGCTTATCGGTAAATCCAATCCCTTATCAGCTTTTCGAATAAAAAATGAAATTTTAGAATTTCCAGTAATATGAGAGGCTCGTCATAATGCCTATATCAAGGACGTATCAGGCAGATGAATAGCAAGGATAGCTCAAAACGAAGCTTCTGTTTTCTTCTAGTGCCAATACTCCCATTCACTCAAGTGGATGAGTTAAATCCCTTGCTTGGCAAGACCAAGTAATGAATTGCTCGTAACGCGAGCCTTAAAGGAAGCACTGAAATGGACCAAGAACGTTTAACCCACCTAAAACAGCTCGAAGCGGAAAGTATTCATATTATCCGTGAAGTAGCGGCTGAGTTTGATAACCCAGTGATGATGTACTCCATCGGAAAAGATTCTTCTGTGATGCTTCATTTAGCTCGCAAAGCGTTTTATCCAGGCAAGATTCCATTCCCGCTATTGCATGTAGATACGGATTGGAAATTCCGCGAGATGATTGAGTTTCGTGATCGTACGGCTAAAAAGTACGGCTTCGACCTTTTAGTACATAAGAACCCAGAAGGTATTGAGATGGGTTGTAGCCCATTTGTACATGGTTCTTCGAAGCACACTGACATCATGAAAACACAGGGCCTTAAGCAGGCGTTAAACAAGTATGGGTTCGATGCGGCTTTTGGTGGTGCGCGTCGTGATGAAGAAAAATCTCGTGCGAAAGAACGTGTTTATTCTTTCCGTGATAAGAACCATACGTGGGATCCAAAAAACCAGCGTCCAGAGCTTTGGCACACCTACAACGGTCAGGTTAATAAGGGCGAAAGCATTCGTGTCTTCCCGCTATCTAATTGGACTGAGCTCGATATCTGGCAATACATCTATCTAGAGAGCATCGATATTGTTCCACTTTACCTTTCAGACAAACGCCCTGTAGTTGAGCGTGATGGCATGCTGATCATGGTTGATGATGACCGTATGGAGCTGCAAGAAGGTGAAGTGATTGAAGAGAAAAGCGTTCGTTTTCGTACTTTAGGCTGTTACCCATTAACCGGAGCGGTTGAATCTGAGGCGAATACGCTAACAGGCATTATTGAAGAAATGCTGGTGGCGACGTCTAGTGAGCGTCAAGGTCGAGCGATTGACCATGATCAGTCGGGCTCTATGGAGCTGAAAAAGCGCCAAGGTTATTTCTAAGAATCTAAGGAAAGAAAAATGAATAGTGCAGTAGAAGCCGAATTGGCTGAACTAGGGATTGAAGGTTATCTAAGTCAGCATCAGCATAAATCTATGCTTAGATTTTTAACTTGTGGCTCGGTAGATGACGGTAAAAGTACGTTAATCGGTCGCTTGCTCCATGATACAAAACAGATTTATGAAGATCAGCTAGCAGCGGTTCACTCGGATAGCCAACGAGTGGGTACCACAGGTGAGAAGCCTGATTTAGCACTGCTTGTTGATGGCTTGCAGGCTGAGCGTGAGCAAGGGATTACGATCGATGTGGCTTATCGTTACTTCTCGACTCAAAAGCGTAAATTCATTATTGCTGATACCCCAGGGCATGAGCAGTACACGCGCAACATGGCAACAGGCGCTTCAACGTGTGATCTGGCTGTGATCTTGATTGATGCTCGTAAGGGCGTTCTGGATCAAACCCGTCGTCACTCGTTTATTTCTAACCTACTTGGTTTGAAGCATTTCATCGTCGCAGTCAACAAAATGGATCTGGTGGAGTACTCGCAAGATCGTTTTGAAGAAATTCGCGATCAATATCTAGAGTTTGCAGAAAACCTAGAAGGCGAAACCAATATTCAGATCTTGCCAGTATCGGCGCTTGAAGGCATCAACGTTGCTGCACCAAGTAAAGAGCTTGCATGGTTCGAAGGCCCATCTCTGCTAGAAGTGTTAGAGAACGTCGACATTGACCAAAAGCGTTCGGCAGGTGAATTCCGATTCCCAGTTCAGTACGTCAATCGTCCTAACTTAGACTTCCGCGGTTTTGCTGGCACCGTTGCCTCTGGCCGTGTCAGTGTCGGTGATGAAATCAAGGCGCTGCCGTCGGGTAAAACCTCTAAGGTTGCACGCATTGTAACTTTTGATGGTGATTTGGAGTCTGCGCAAGCGGGCTTGGCAGTAACACTGACCCTTGAAGATGAGATTGATATCAGTCGTGGTGATTTGATTGTGCTAGAAAACGCGCAGATTGAATCCACTAACCACGTATTGGCTGACATCGTGTGGATGACAGAGCAACCATTGCAACCGGGCAAAGCTTACGACATCAAGATCGCAGGCAAGAAAACCGTTGGTCAGGTTGAAACGGTTCGTCACCAATACGACATCAACAACCTATCGACTCACGCTGTCGATGAGTTGCCATTGAATGGCATTGGCTTGTGTGAATGGTCACTGAACGAGACTGTCGCGCTGGATAAATACCGTGAAAGTGCCGATACCGGTGGCTTCATCGTTATCGACCGACTAACCAACGTGACGGTTGGCGCGGGTTTGATTCGAGACCGTTTGGACTCTGTTGAACAGCAAGTCGGTAACTTCTCTGCATTTGAACTTGAGTTCAACGCATTGGTTCGCAAACATTTCCCTCATTGGGATGCCAAAGATCTAAGCCAACTACTGAAGTCATAAACGACCAAGTAACAGCTTATTGAATCAGGCGGAAACCGATCGTTTCCGCCATAAAGGACGAGTATATGTGGCAACAAGGATTTGTATTAGCGATTTTGCTCGGCATCATTACTTGCCTGCTCGTTACCCGTATTAAGCCAAGCTTTATCTTTGCTGGCGCGGCGTTTATTGCTTTTATGGCTGGCATGATCGACTTGTCGAGCTTGGCTAATAACTTCACTAACTCCTCGTTACTGACTTTAATTCTTCTGATCCTCGCATCAAGTGCGTTGGAGAAAACTCGCTTAATCAGCTGGGTTAGCCGCAATATCTCTGAAGGTAGGCTAGGTACCGTGGTTGCGAAGTTGGGTATTTCTACAGCGTTACTTTCTTCTTTTACTAATAACACCGCGGTGGTTGTTTCTTTGATCGGGGCGATCAAACGTAATCAACAGCACGCGCCGTCTAAGTTACTTATCCCTTTGTCATACGCTGCCATCTTAGGTGGCACCCTGACATTGATCGGCACCTCTACCAATTTGATCATCAATAGTTTTGTTGAAGATGCAGGTTTACCGAGCTTAAACTTTTTCACACCTACCTTGATCGGTTTAGCGGTTTTGGTCGGTGGGGTATTGATCCTTATTCCTCTTAGCTATTTTCTACCCAGCTACGATGATGGTTCTCAAGATGATCTGCCTTACTTTCTCGAGGCGCGAGTTGAGCCAGGTTCTCCATTAGTTGGCCGTAGCGTCAGTGAAAATAATCTTAGAGCTCTTAGAAAACTGTTCTTAGCCGAAGTGATTCGAGACGGTAAAACCACCGCGTCGATTGACCCTGATTTTATTCTTCAAGCTCGTGACCGATTGCTGTTTTGTGGTGATGTTGAGAGCGTGGCGACACTGCAAGAAATTCAAGGACTGACTCTGTTTGGTCAGCATCATTTGAATGGCCAGAGCTTTGTTGAAGTGGTGGTGAGTTCATCAGCAAGTTTTTGTAACAAAACCCTGAAAACTAGCCAGTTTAGAGACCGTTTCGATGCGGTTGTGGTTGCTATTCGTCGTGGCCATGAACGCCTAGAAGGTGGGCTAGGGAATATCACATTGACCGCTGGTGATACCTTGATTTTGGTTCCAGGTAAACGCTTTGAAGAACAGCGCCAACAACACAACAAAGAGTTTGTGTTGATGAATGACTTAGATTCGAGTGCCAAGCTTGATGCCGACAAATCGACGTTCGTGTTGCTCGGCTTTGCTAGCGTGATTGGTTTAGCCCTTGTCGATGCAGTACCGATTATCAAAGGCTTAGCTGGTTTTCTACTGTTGCTGGTGGCATTTGGCGTGGTGCAGCTGGGTGAGCTCCGCCGCCGTTTCCCAGTTGATATTGTGGTGATCGTGGGCTCTGCACTTTCTATAGCTCAACTGATGATTTCATCGGGTTTATCTGAGCGGATGGGGCTGATGTTTATGGAGGCGTTTAATGGCTGGGGCGTATTCGGTGCGTTAGTTGCTACCTACTTTATGACTTTGGTTTTGACAGAGCTGGTGACCAATAATGCGGCTGCAGCACTCTCATTTCCGATTGGCTACAGTATGGCAGTAGGTTATGGCGTTGACCCTATGCCGTTCATCATGGCGGTACTGTTTGGTGCCAGTGCCAGTTTTATATCTCCATACGGTTATCAAACCAACTTACTTGTTTATAGCGTAGGTAATTACCATTTAACGGATTACCTACGTATCGGCATACCAATCTCGATTGTATATTCGGGCTTGGTGCTGACCCTAATTCCTTATTTTTTCCCATTTTAATGCTGTTTATTTAAAGGACTAATTATGACCGCAGTACTCAAACCCAAAGATGAGAATGTTGTGTGGCATCAACACTCGATTGATAAAACATTTCGCGCGGATCTGAAATCACAAAAGCCAGCCGTGCTCTGGTTCACGGGGTTGTCTGGTTCTGGTAAATCGACAGTCGCTGGAGCATTAGAAAATCGCTTGGCACAGATTGGTTACCATACTTATTTATTGGATGGCGACAATGTGCGTCATGGATTATGTAGTGACCTTGGCTTCTCTGAGCAAGATCGTCGAGAGAACATCCGTCGTATTGGTGAGCTTGCTAAATTGATGGCAGATGCAGGCTTGATCGTGTTGTCAGCCTTTATTTCTCCGCATCAAGCTGAAAGGCAACTCGTGAGAGATTTATTGCCGGAAGGTGAGTTTCTTGAGGTGTTCGTCAATACGCCATTAGAGGTTTGCGAACAGCGTGATCCTAAAGGTCTGTATAAGAAAGCACGTGCCGGAGAGATCCCGAACTTTACAGGTATTAGTTCAGTGTACGAAGCGCCTCAGAACCCTGAGATTGATCTACCTGCAGGTGAGAAGACACTCGATGAATTGGTCGAACTGTGTATTGATGCGTTGGAGAAGCGAAATATTTTAGCCAATTGAGATCGTTGGTACGACTAAGGCTGTTCACTTACTTATCGACTTATTCATGACTGATAAGTAGTACAGCCTTGGTTTACCGAGACAAGAAACCTATCCCCTAGATTCTCTTTATTCCTCTTAATACTTCACTTCTTACATCGTCTATTTTAGCTCCGTAGAGTGTCTAGACGGTGTAATTCACGCTGCTTTTCACTTCTGTCTGTACTGTGAATTTCTGGCTCAATAGTGCAATCAGTTGATCGTAATACTGCGTGTTTGGCTTGTTACCGAGCAAGGTACAAAGCTCATTGCCTGTAGGGCTGAATCGGTAGTAAACCAGCTTCACGCCTTTTGATAATGGTGCCAGTGACATGCTCTTACCTTGATAGGTTAGGTGCAGGGCTGGATCGAAATCAATCTCTCCGGATTCTAATTCTGTGCCCAGAATAATCCCGAGCTCTATCAAGTGGAGCAAGCTGGAGTAGGGCAGGTTGTGCCCACCAAGGTTGATGGTGTTGGTGGTGTCCCTTTTGCCAAAGTTGAATAGCCCAGCATGAGATTTAAAGCCGAGTAAGAGCTTTCTGCTGTTATCGCTACCAAAACTGCAGCCTAATGAAGCTGCTCTTTGTAAGGTCAGTGCTTCCTTTGGCGTCATGTCTTTTAAGATTTGCAGTGCCTTCATCGACGTCGAGCCTGGGTTGGTGACTTCTCGTTTCAGTACTTGAGCCCATAGCCTCTGCATCGATGTATTGTGGATCTCTTGTGCCATGTCGAAGAAACGGTATAGCCAGTCCTGATCCGGGTCTCCAGCCGCTTCATCCTTACATGAAGAGTGCGCCAACTTTAGAATCTGTTCTAGGTTCTTTTGGCGAAGCTCTCTACGTTTTTTCTCTCGCAATAGTGCCCGTTCGATAAGCGTACTCTCAGCTTTATCCTTTGGCTTGGCACTATGACTAATTAAGAAATCGAGGCCGAAGCTTTGTGCGATGTGCAGCATTCTGCTGGCACTGTCGGCAATATGAGGCTTTTTCTCATGCTTTTGCTGTGTATCGCTAGCATGCTCAATGATCACTGGCTGTTTGGTTTCTGACATAAGAGTACCGTTAGGAGACGACTCAAGACCAATCGTAGTAAATAATTGCTCGCTCTAGCTTGTTAAAACGCTTGATAACTGAGCTACAATTTTTGATTGTAGAATAACCACTTATCAAAAAGCTCCGCCTGGTTCTCAAGCCTTTTTTCTACGCTATTTCTGAACACTTACTTATTGTGATTGGTATAACTGTCTAAAATGTAACTCTTTATCTTATTGGTGGCTAGATTTTGCGTGCAGAGTTGAAGGTTTCAACAAAATTTTACTTTTGCTAGTGATAATAAAATGTTAAATTTGTTGTAATTCTCAAGGAGGAGTTATGAATCAAGCCAATGATAACAAGCTGAAGAAACAGCTTAGTATAGGGTTATTACTCGCGACTTATGTCGCTGTTCTAGCTTACTTATCTAATTACATCGCGTAATTCAGAAGAAAATTATCGTTATTAAACTGTTATTGAATGATCACACTCGTTCAGTGACGGCAGCTCATCCTTGAGCCACCCTTCTAATGACTACATGTCGTCATACTCTTCAATCGCAGTACCTTCAATAAGATAACCGGTTTGCGCTAAGTCATGGCTGATTGACTCAGTTTTCAGCGTTCCGACCAAATAGATCACATCCCATAACTGCTGTATTGGTGCACCTTTCGGGAACTTCACGTAGATGATTTGGTTCGGTGGCGGCGGTGGCACGTGGATACATGCGCCAAAGTACGGTACCAGCAGAAACTCAGTGATCATATTCTCATCACCTTCCAATGGAATCACAAAGCCAGGAATCTTCACTGTGCTGCCATTCAGCTCTGGGCGAACAGCACCAAGTGTCGATTGTTGAGGTTTGTCCATACTATTGTGGTCAACCATCGGCATACCAAATGAATCTAGCTGAGCACGTTCTGATTCTGGAATCAAATCAATCCATTCAAGTGTTAATACCGATTCGTCATTCTGAGTGGTTTCAGCGTGAGCTGTACTGATAAATGGGAACAGAAGTAGCCCAAGTATCAGTAGGAATTTGCGTTGCATCGTAGGTTCCTATTTTAGATTCGAATCGTCATGCCATCAGACAATGACTGGCGGTAAGCCCTGAAAGCGGGAATAAAGCCGATAATGATTCCGGCAACTTGTACCAGCATAAGCAGTTTCCACTCATGCGGTGTGATTGCGGATATCGATATGTTGATACCATAACTTTGTTGCACAATAGGAGCAACCACTGCGATCAGCGCAAACAGCACTGCAACACCTAATGTAATGCCAAGGAAGGTTAGTGCACTGGCTTCACTGATCAGTAAACCAAACACATGACGAGGTCTTGCGCCCATCGCACGTAGGATAGCCATCTCTCGACGCCTTTCTTGCAAGCTAGTGAGTAGGCTACTGAGCATACCCAATAATCCGGCGACAACAACAAACCCTGAAACAATCAGTAATGCTTGTTCTGCTACAGCCATCATTCCCCACAATTCGTGAAGCGCAATGCCCGGCATAATGGCGCTTAAAGGTTCTTGGCGGTAGTTATTGATTTCTCGTTGCAGTGCGAAGGTTTGGATCTTCGATTTAAGGCCAACCATCATCGCGGTAATCTGCTTCGGTTGGAAGTCACGTTGCTTTAGCGCTTCAGCATTCGGTGTGTGCCCGAGGTTGGCACCTGATTCCCAGCCAACATGAATTGCTTCGATTGCCTCTAGCGATACGTGTACGGTTTTGTCTACTGGTGTTCCTGTTGGCGCGAGTATTCCCACAATCTTGAAGGGCAGATTATCGTGACGGCTAAACGCAACATCACTGATACCGTGCGCAAGAATGATTTGATCACCTATTTTGTAATCTAGCTTCTTCGCGACGTCGGCACCAATCACTACGTCAAATAGCTGATTAAACTCTTTGCCTTGCTGAAAAGTAAGTGGTTGCTTACTTCCATAGCGATAATTCTCGAAGTAGCTATGGTTCGTGCCCATTACGCGGAAGCCTTTATGTGAATCACCCAATGAGATTGGGATCGCCCACTTTACAGCGTTGTGCTGGCTAAATTCTTCATAGCTTTTCCAGTCGATGTTGTTGGTCGCATTACCGATTCTAAATACGGAATAAAGCAGCAGGTTTACCTGACCAGAGCGGCCACCGACGATAAGGTCAGTACCTGAAATCGTATTGGCGAAGCTGCTCTTAGCTTCGGTTCTTACACGTTCCACACCGAGTAATAGAATGACGGATACAGCCACAGTGAGAATAGTTAGAATGGCTGTGGCTTTACGGTTGAGTACGCTTTTTAAGGCTAAGTGAGTAATTACTTTCATACGACAACCTTAGCTTGGTTAACGGTTTTTAAATCTATGGTTCGAGTGAACAACTTTTCTAGTGTTGGATCATGGCTAACAAAGATAAGAGTAGAACCTGCCTGGTTGGCTTGTTCTAACAACAGTTCGATAAAAGCTTCTCGGTTGTCATGATCCAAAGCCGAGGTTGGCTCGTCGGCAATAATGATTTTGGGTTGGCCGATCAAAGCACGAGCGGCAGCAACACGTTGTTGTTGACCGATGCTTAACTCGGTAACGGGCTTGTCCATTAAAGCTTGAGGTAGCTTTAATCTGAGTAACAACTCTCGAGCCGTCTCTTGTAAGCTTTTCTGGCTTTCAGCGACTTGCTGTTTACGTATCTGTGAAAACTGGCAAGGAAGCGTCACGTTATCGATAACTGATAGATAAGGAAGCAGGTTAAATTGTTGGAAAATATAACCAATATGATCGGCTCTGAATTTATCTCTTTGACGAGGTGTAAGCTGAGTGAGGTCTTGATCAAGGATAGAGACTTCTCCTTGCTCAGCTTGGTTGATTCCGGTCAGTAGCCCTAACAAAGTTGATTTTCCACAACCACTTGGCCCTTTAATAAAAAGGTGCTCTTGGGCTTGGATGTGAAGAGAGGGGATCTCTAGCGTTGGTGGTAATTCAGGCTTCCAACGAAAGCTGATATTTTCGAGTTTGACCACAAGTGATGAACTGTCAGAAGACATGCTAGCTCCAATAATTAAAGCGGTGTATCTACTGGACAGTAATTTGAAACATAAATTCCCAGGAACACACCGATTTGAACAGCCAAGTAAGCGATGACTTACCTGGCTGTTTATTTTACGTTTAATCCGATCTAGGAGTGATTAGAATCGGAAACTAATACGCTCTGCGTTAAGCACTTCTTGTACTTGAGCTGTGTCTGTTAGTAGGTTCACCGTCATTTTTTCAGTGTTGCTGAACTTAGAGAACCACTGAGTGCTAACTGTGTCTAGCTTAGCAACATCTGAACATTCATAGTGGTACTCAACAGTGAACTCACCGTGGCCACCTTCTGAGTGATCGTGGCCTTCATGATCGTGGTGGTCGTGACCTTCGTGGTCATCATGATCGTGCTCAGCGTGGTCATGGTCTTTGTGGTCATCATGATCGTGTTCAGCGTGGTCATGGTCTTTGTGGTCGTCATGATCGTGTTCAGCGTGATCATGGTCTTTGTGGTCGCCATGACCGTGTTCCGCATGGTCATGGCCTTCATGGTCGTCATGACCGCCTTCTAAGGTGTTTGCTACTGACTTGAACTTCAGAGTACAACTCGCATTGTTAAAACTAAACAGCTCTTCTGGCTTGTTTAATTGTGCGATAGCCTGTTCAAACACTTTCTTCTGTTCTGCAGTTTTTGGAGCATGTTCAAACCCAACCACATCTGCGCCTGGAGCTGTTACTTCAACAAGCAATTCTTGCCCATCTTGCGCGATGTTTACTTCAACTTGGCCATGTACGTGTGCATCATGAGAGCGGAATTCTTCGTTAGCTAGAACATTTGTAGAGACAGTCATGCCGATAACAACGGCTAAAAAAGTAGGTTTCATGTTTTTTCCTGAATAAAGGTTAATTAAAAAGTAGTGGTAATTAAGCGATATTTACAGGAGGTGAGCGTGCCAAATAAGCGAAATATAGCCGCTGTAGTGAAGTTACTGACTCTGTGATAGCGACAGTAAATTCCGAATGGAACTCTGGAATCTGTGGTAGTGAGTGCGCTGTGATGAACTGATTAAGCGAAAACAGCTCACAATGGTGTGAGGTGTGGTGCTCTGGTGCGATATCCACAATGTGTGTTGCGGCTAACACGCTTAACATGAGCATAAGCCCAAGCAAGAAGCCTGTTTTGCGTTTCACATTGTTGGGTGTGTTTTGCCACATCAGGATGATTAACCACAGAATTAAAAAAAGGATACTGTTATAATATAACAATATCCTTTGGTTAGGTCTCGAAAAAGACGCGAATATATTATTAAAGGCTCGCTTTAATCAACTCAATGACTTGAGTGACTTCTGATTCGTTTAATGCACCTTCTTTTACAAACAAGATTTTACCTTGATTGTCTTGAACGATAATCGCTGAGCTTTCTTCTTTTAGAGCCCATGTTGACGCAACGGCGCCGTCTTCATCTAGGACCATAGAAGACCATGGAAATTCTTCTTTGCTGCTTTCGGCAGAGGACTTAACAAAAGACCCAGTACCCCAAATCGCATCATCTTGGTTGATGATAGTGGTGGTTTGGTAGCTGTCTTCTGAGAATTTCGATGCGGTAATGGCTGCCATCAGTGGTGCGTTGAGCTCTTTAGAGCTGCTGCGGCCAGCGATAGCTTGAACGACGCGAACTTTACCTAGAAGATCATTGGTTGCCCAAGCTTGATATCCAGTATTTCCGTCGTTTAGAACAATCTCACCATAGTTACTCACATCGACGGCAGGCAGGGTAGCGCCTACTGATAGGTTGTGAGCATTGGCGAAGAGTGGAGAGGCTGCGGCTAGAAAAGCCAGTAGAGTTTTGTTTTTCATTATATTTTTGTTCCGCTTATTGGTTTGCACAGGAAGTATAATATGAAATTTGAAAAATGCCTCTTTAACTTTTTTATCGTACGACGTAGAAAGAAGTTGCAGGCTTGTTACCAAAAGGTATAATGCATCAATATCAAGATGAACAATAGATTATCTTGCTGTTTGCTAAAGGAATTAGCGATTAAATGTGCTTTGAACAGCGACGCTGTTCAGGTATGTGACTGTAGTACTCAAATGGAATTGAGGTTGTATTATGTTAAGAAAATTTTCTACTTACCGTCCACGTCAGGTGGCGCGTTTCGTTAAAGTCCTGTTCAAAGGCCAATTTGCTATTGAAGGTGTTGGAGAGTTTCGCTTCGACCAAGGCAAGGTGCTACTTCCTGAAGTTTCAGACAAACAAAAGCTCACTATTTTTAAAGAAGTTAACGGCACCATTGCAGCGTTGCCGGTGTAACTGAGCTTTATCGATTTGTCTTGCACCGAATAGATTAACAATGAAAAGGGCTTCCTGATGGAAGCCCTTTTTTAATGCGTGTCGTTCACGATGGTATGTCGAACGGCACTTTATTGTGGAGGGAAGCACACACCTGTTCCACCCAACCCGCAATACCCATTCGGATTTTTAGCTAGGTATTGCTGGTGGTAGGTTTCTGCGAAAAAATATTTTCCAGCAGGCAGAACTTCCGTCGTGATCTCGTTGCCTAAAGATTCAGTCATTGCTCGTTGATATTCACGTTTAGAGTGCTCAGCGATAGATTGTTGTTCTTCACTGAAGGTGTAAATCGCAGAACGGTACTGAGTCCCTAAATCGTTGCCTTGGCGCATCCCTTGAGTTGGGTCATGACGCTCCCAAAAGGTTTCAAGTATTCGAGCTAGAGAGGTTTGTTCACTATCAAATATGACACGAACGACCTCGGTATGGCCGGTTTGCCCAGTACATACTTGTTCATAAGTGGGATTAACTGTGTATCCGCCAGCGTAACCAACGGATGTTGAAATAACGCCATCCAATTGCCAAAACAAACGCTCAGCTCCCCAGAAGCACCCCATACCAAACAGGACTTCTTGTTGAGAGCCCGTGGGTGCATCGAGCAGGTCGGTTTGATTGACGAAATGGCGCTCAGTGATTCGAATTGGGTCAGCATTTCCCGGTAGTGCGGTTGCTGCAGAAACCAGTTGTTGTTTGTTTAGCATGTTATATTCCTTTTCGCATACGTTTACCGCGCTGGCTTTTATTTAACGTGGGTTCATATTAACTGTTGGTCAATATTGAATAAGTCTTTAAATTAGACCGTGTTATTCCAGGATTTATTACAGACTCAATGCCTATTTAGCGGTATTATTTCTTTTCACTTATTAACGTATTGATAACTTCTTCACCAATTAAACATGATAAGAAAAACTTTACCAGTTCTGATTGGCACTCTATTGTCATCGACGCTCGCTTTCGCTGACGTTTCCCTTGAAATCAAAGGGCTAGATGGAGCGCTTGAGGATAATGTTGATGCTTATCTGAGTGCGATCCCTGAAGAAGAGTATTCGGTTTCACTAAGATTCCAATCCCGCTTGGAATCTATGATTAAAGAAGCCCTGAATGCGTTAGGCTACTACCACCCTAAAATCACATTTACTCACTCCGAAGATGATACCGAAATGACCGTTACGGTTGAGCCGGGAGAGCCTGTTGTTATTTATACTTCAGATATCGTTCTAACTGGTGAAGCCAAGGATGACCCAGACTTTTTAGCCTTGATAGCGAAGAGTAGCTTGTCTAAAGGTTCGACTCTGAATCATGGTAATTATGACTCTTTGAAATCGTCGATCCGCAACCTTGGCTTAGCGAAAGGCTACTTCGATGGTGCTTATGATCTTAGTAAGCTAGAAGTCGCTCCTGAATTGAACCGCGCTTATGTTCGTCTTCATTATAACAGTGGTATCCGCTATCACTTTGGTACTACTCAGGTTACTGGTAGCCAGATAGAAGAAGATAAGGTGCAGTCACTTAAACCATTTGAGGATGGCGAACCTTACTCAATCACCAAAGTCGGTGAGTACAACCAAAACCTGTCCAATACGGATTGGTTCTCCTCGGTATTTGTTGAACCAGATTTAAGCCAGTTAGGCGAAGGCCGAGAGATCCCGATGAAGGTTAGCCTTGCTCCGCAAGCTCGTAACCAAATCGAAACGGGTATCGGTGTATCCACCGACCTTGGCGTAAAAGGCACTCTGAAGTGGAAAAAACCTTGGGTTAATGAACAAGGCCATAGCTTCAATAGCAGCCTGTCGATTTCTAAACCTGAACAGACAATTACCGCTACCTATAAAATCCCTCTGGATGACGTGCTGAACGACTACTATCAAGTTAAGTACGGTATGAAAAACTTGGATAATCGTGATACCAAGAGTTTGGAGTCAAACTTAGCGCTAGAAAGATATTGGCGACTGGATAACGGTTGGCAACGCACGGTCTTCATTCGATACTTGGTCGAAAACTATGAGCAAGGTTTGCAGGATGATTTAGCGCAATTTGTGCTGCCGGGTATCTCTTTCTCACGCACTCGAACGCGAGGCGGTTCGATGCCGATGTGGGGCGATAAACAAACCATTATGGTTGAAGCGGGTGATGATACCTTGTTATCTGAAACTAAGGTTGTTCGTTTTCAAGGTCAAACCGCTTGGATTCGAAGCATTGGCGACAATCACCGAGGCTTAACTCGACTTCAATTTGGCGGCAACTTTGCCGACGAGTTTGATAAGCTATCTCCCTCCCTAAGATTCTTTGCTGGTGGTGACAATAGCATTCGTGGTTATGGTTATGAGTCGATCTCTCCTCGAGATGAAAGTGGCGCACTAACGGGTGCCAAATTCATTGCAACCAGCTCGTTTGAATACCAATACCGCTTGGTTGGAAACTGGTGGGGCGCAGCATTCTACGACATTGGTGATGCCTTCAATGATAAACCTGAATGGAAACATGGTACCGGCGTCGGGGTTCGTTGGGCGTCGCCCGTCGGCCCTGTGAGCTTAGATTTTGCTTGGGGTCTAGATGCAGCAAAAGGTGATGAGTTCCAGTTACACTTTAGTTTAGGGCCAGAATTATGATCAAAGTGATGGGCAAGTGCATCAAGTGGACGTCGATCTCATTGACGTCTATTTTGCTGTTGTTGATAGCCTTGCTAGGTTTTGTTTTGTTCACCAATCCAGGGTTGAACACTGTGTTGTGGGGCGCTGAAAAAGCGTTGCCACAGCTTAAAGTGGAAAGCACTAAAGGGGCTCTGTTCCCGAGCTTTACGCTTAATAATGTTCAGTTTAAAGATGACAGCCTGCATATAGACACCAAAGTTCAAAAGCTGAACTTGGCGATTAATCCTCGCTGTCTGCTCGACCCTAAGTTGTGTGTCGATCGTTTAGCGATTCAAGGATTGGACTTCGCATTTACTGAACTGCCTCCGGCCTCTACAGAAGAAACAGAACCTACTCCGCCCGTAACATCGGTAAAAACACCGTTGCCAATCGTAATCAACCGTATCGCTTTGTCTGATATCAAGTTGAATATCTTAGGGCATGAAATTGAATGGAGCTTGTTCTCTACGGCTTTGAGTATGCAGGGCGAAAAGCTAACTGTATCGCCAACCTTATTCAATGATCTTAAGGTTAAACTCGCTGAGTCGACAGAAGAACCGCAAGCAGAAAAGGTTGAGCCAAAAGCTGCCGTTAAAACGGCTATCGAATTGCCGGAAGTCTGGATTCCTCTGCAGGTTGTGTTGGAGCGTTTTGACCTCAACCGTTTCACCTTAGAACAAGAAACACCAATCGTTGTTAACCACCTTGGGCTAGAAGCTCGCGCGGGCAAACACACGGTTGATGTTTCAACTCTCGAACTCGATATGCCACAAGCAAGCGCCAATCTAACCACGAAGGTTGAGCTCAAGGGCGGTTACCCGCTAGAACTTTCTTTGGATGCGTTGGTGAAAGAAACCGACCTTGTTGGGCAGAAGTTGTCTCTGAAAGCACAAGGCAGCGTGGCTAAGCTAAACCTAGACTCCCAATTTTCTGAGCTGATTGAGGCAAAGTTGTCTGGGGATATTCAACCCTTAGAACCGACTCTGCCATTTGACCTTCTTTTAGAGGGCGGACAAGCACAGTGGCCCCTTACCGGAAAAAGCGATTACCAAGCGACAATTGAGCAATTTAAAGCTGATGGCTCACTAGATGGTTTTAATGTTCTTCTTAAAGGTGAAGCCGATGGTAAGGAAATCCCTGAATTAGCCATCGATCTACAGGGTAAAGGCACGACGGAACAAATTGTTCTCGAGCGTCTAAAGCTCAACACGCTAGGCGGTGAGCTTAACGGTGTCGTTAAAGCGAACTGGAAGAGTCTCGTTAACTGGCAAGCTGACGTGACACTCAAAGATATTCAACCGGGTCTGCAGTGGCCAGAAGCTGAGGGCAACATTAGTGGAAACATCGTCACCTCAGGTGAGTTGACGGAAGCGGGCGGCTGGGCGATTGAACTGCCTAAATTGGATATTGAAGGGATCTTGCGAGAATACCCTCTGGATATCGAAGGTCAGTTGTCAGCGTCGGATCGCAGCGCGAGCGGTGAACCAAAACTGAAAACCAGTGGTTTGAGCTTAGCTCACGGTGTTAACTCGATTAAGGCTCAGGGTGAGCTTGATAAGAAATGGGACATGGGTGTTGAGATTCACTTCCCTGAGCTTGTAAAAAGCGTCCCTGATTTGAAAGGTAAAGTGATTGGTAACATCCAGCTCAGTGGTCCAACGAAAAAGCCTGAAGTCGATCTCGCTCTAAATGTGGATAAGGTAGATTGGAATAACGAAGCAACACTAGAATCCTTGTCGCTTAATGGTTCTGTGGTTCCTCTGCCATTGCCTGAAGCTCAAGCTGATCTTGAATTAAAAGCTAACAACCTAACCTATCAAGATCAGAGCGTAAAAAGCATTGATCTCACGGTGAGTGGTGGTGAGAAGAAACACACAGTGACACTTGATGTGATATCCGACATCGTGTCTACAAGCTTAGCTATTTCCGGAGAGTTGATTCAAAAGCCTTCTCTTATTTGGTATGGATCGTTAGACAGAGTCAAAATCACCACTCAGCAAGGTCCTTGGGTGTTAGAGCAACCTGTCGCGATAAATGCGGATGTTGATAAACAGTTTGCCGATGTTCAAGCGCACTGTTGGAAACAATCGGGTTCGAGCGTGTGTTTGGATGAAGACGTTCGTGCCGGAAAATCGGGTGAGGCCAAGGTAGCCATCAATCAATTCGATTTCGAGCAGATTAAAGCCTTTGTGCCTAAAGAGACGCAATTACAGGGCTTAGTCAATGCGACTGCTCATGCAAAGTGGTCTGAACAAGATGAGCCTGAAGTCACGGTAAGCGTTGATATGCCGAAAGGTCAGGTTGTTCAACAAGTGGGTGAGCCAATCACACTGGGTTGGGAAAGCGTTGCATTGAATGCCCAACTGAAAGACAACAAACTGGATGCCGATTTTAAGTTGGATGTTTCCGACAATGGTGACCTGTCTGGCACGGTGTCGTTACCGGATATTCTTGCCGAAGACAAAATGGTCGATGCGGCAATTAAGCTGACCACGTTCCATCTTGATTTCTTACAACCAATTCTAGGTGAATACAGCTTATTGAAAGCCGACCTTGAGAGTGATCTTCAAGTTAAAGGCTCTCTGATGCACCCTCAAGTCTTTGGTCAATTCTCTGTTGATGGTATTCAAGTCAAAGGCGATGTTACGCCTGTTGATGTGAAAGATGGCCGCATCGACCTCGACTTTGATGGTTATAGTGCAAAACTGGATGCGAATGTCGAAACACCTGATGGTCACCTTGATATTGAGGGAACCGGAGATTGGCAAGATCTTAAAGCATGGCATTCGAACGTTAGAGTTTTCGCTGATGAGTTGATGGTTGATATCCCACCGATGGTTAAGGTGAAGGTCGTACCTGATATGACTATTGATGTCACACCAGATCTGGCGAAAATCACCGGTGATATTGCATTACCATGGGGACGAATTGTTGTTGAAGATTTACCACCGTCAGCGGTTGGCGTCTCTTCTGATCAGGTTATTTTGAATAAAGATCTAGAGCCAGAAAACGAAGATACGATTCCATTCAATGTGATGACGAATATTAATATCTCCATTGGTGATGACTTTAAACTGTCTGCCTTCGGTCTTGAAGGTGATTTGGTCGGTAAGCTCAACGTGGCTCAAAAAGACCAAGGTCCATTTATTACAGGTGAAGTGAACATCGTCGATGGTACTTATCAATCATTCGGGCAAGACCTCTTGATCGAAGAGGGTAAGATCCTAATGAATGGACCACCGGATCAGCCATACGTAGCCATCAACGCGATTCGTAATCCTGATAATACTCAGGATGACGTGACCGCTGGTATTCGAGTGACTGGCCCTGCGACAGAGCCTACCATCGAGATTTATTCTGACCCAGCGATGCCACAAGCGAACGCACTGTCTTATATTTTGCGTGGCCAAGATATCGACGGTGAGTCGAGCGGTTCGATGACAACGACTTTAATCGGTTTGAGTTTAGCGAAGAGTGGTAAGGTTGTTGGTGAAATCGGTGAAGCCTTTGGTGTAAAGGACTTGCAACTGGATACTGCAGGCTCTGGCGATGACTCTCAAGTGACGGTAAGTGGTTACATCCTGCCTGGCTTACAGGTGAAGTATGGTGTGGGTATCTTTAACTCGTTAGGTGAGTTTACCGTTCGTTATAGATTGATGCAGGATCTCTATGTTGAAGCTGTTTCTGGCCTAGACAGTGCTGTGGATCTTCTCTATCAATTTGAGTTCGAGTAGAGCCGTATGGGAGGGCATATGCAGCATCTTGTTTTTGTCTATGGAACCTTGAGGCAAGGTCAGTCCAATCACCATTATTTGCAGGGCTGCGATTTATTAGGGCAGTTTGATACACCTAAGGAATACGCACTTTTTGATTTAGGTGTCTATCCGGCGATGATTTTGGGAAAGAAAAGTGTCGCTGGTGAGGTCTATATCATTAACGACGAAATTTTAGAGTCGCTCGATCGGCTAGAAGATGTTCCTGTTGAGTATCGTCGCGAGCAAATAGAGACTATATTTGGATTAGCATGGGTATATTTGTATCAGCTTGATCTAACAGCTAATAAAGAAATACTTTCGGGTAACTGGTGTCAGCGGAACAATGATTCCTAACTAGTTAATCACCTTACGAGACAACAAAAAGCCAGCACTGAGGTGCTGGCTTTTTAATAGCGTTAGTTTGAGAATGAAATGAGAGGGTTACTCAGGGTTCAGCTCAAGAAACTCTTCTACTTTACGTACCATTTTTGTTGAACCAACGAAGAAAGGCACACGTTGGTGTAGCTCAGTTGGTTTGATATCCATGATACGCTGTGCACCGTCTGATGCAATACCGCCAGCTTGCTCCATAAGGAAAGCAATAGGGTTGCACTCGTAAAGCAGACGCAGTTTACCTTGAGGGTGACTTTGCGTGCTTGGGTACAAGTAGATGCCGCCTTTCAAAAGGTTACGGTGGAAATCTGATACTAGAGAACCGATGTAACGTGATGTGTAAGGGCGGTTGTCGCTTGGCTCATTTTCTTGGCAGTACTTGATGTACTTCTTAACACCCGTAGGGAAGCGGATGTAATTACCTTCGTTGATTGAGTAAATCTTACCTTCGTCTGGAATCATCATGTTTTCATGAGATAGGCAGAAGGTACCCAGTGATGGGTCGTAGGTGAAGCCATTTACGCCAGCACCTGTTGTGTATACAAGCATGGTTGAAGAACCGTAAATCACGTAACCCGCGGCTACTTGCTTGTGTCCTGGCTGTAAGAAATCTTCTTGTGTTGGTGGTGTACCGATCGGTGATACTCGACGGTAGATAGAGAAAATTGTACCAACCGATACATTTACATCGATGTTTGATGAGCCATCTAGTGGATCCATCAGTACAACGTATTTTGCGTTTTTGTTGAGCTCTTTATTGAAGGCGACAGCTTCGTCTTCTTCTTCACTTGCAACACCACAAACTTGGTCACGGGCTTCTAGAGCCGCTTTAAATTTGTCGTTCGCGTAAAGGTCTAGCTTTTGCTGCTCTTCACCTTGCACGTTGTCTGTACCAACAGCGCCAGTGATGTCGACTAGGCCAGCCTTGTTGATCTCACGGTTAACAATTTTTGCAGCAAGTCGAATAGACGACAAAAGGGATGATAGATCACCGCTTGCATGGGGGAAGTCACTCTGTTTCTCAACAATGAACTCACCAAGGGTGCGCATCTCAGACATGTTATTTCCTTAAACTTCTCTCAATATTAGGGGGGATTTGAGCACTGTAGATTCGGCCTCTTGAGTGGGCTTTATTCATCTAGACGCTTACCTAAATTCTAAAGGTTAGATCTTTTTAATGGTAATGAACTAAGCGACACAGATCTCACTTACTATGTCGACTCAATTTGTTTTGCATTGCCGCTCGCTTTTAAGCGCCATTTAATGATAATGAGTGCAAGCCGTTTTAATTAGGCACTGTTTATTTAGCCAAGCGTTTGGAAGCAATTTATGCATATTCATATCTTAGGAATTTGTGGCACCTTCATGGGTGGTGCTGCGGTATTGGCTCGTCAATTAGGTCACAAGGTTACGGGTAGTGACGCGAATGTTTACCCACCAATGAGCACCTTGTTGGAATCACAAGGGATTGAAATTATTGAAGGGTTCGACCCTAGCCAATTAGAACCAAGGCCAGATCTCATGGTTATCGGTAACGCAATGAGCCGCGGTAATCCGTGTGTTGAGTATGTGTTGGATAACAACCTTAGATACACCTCTGGTCCTCAGTGGTTGCAAGAGTTCTTACTGCATGACCGTTGGGTGTTAGCGGTATCGGGAACGCACGGTAAGACCACGACATCAAGCATGTTGGCTTGGATCTTGGAAGACTGTGGCTATGCACCGGGCTTCTTAGTTGGCGGAGTGTTGGGTAACTTTGGTATCTCTGCTCGCCTTGGTGAAAGCATGTTCTTCGTGGTAGAAGCCGACGAATACGACAGTGCTTTTTTCGATAAACGATCTAAGTTCGTTCATTACCACCCAAGAACCTTAGTGATGAATAACCTAGAGTTTGATCATGCGGACATCTTTGACGATCTTGAAGCGATTAAGCGACAATTTCATCATTTGGTGCGTACTGTGCCAAGCAATGGTCGCATTTTCTCACCTAAGCAAGACAGCGCTATTGAAGATGTTCTAGCTCGCGGTTGCTGGAGTGAAACTGAATCGAGTGGCGAGCAAGGCGACTGGGATGCCAAGAAACTGGTCAAAGATGGCTCTCAATTTGAGGTTTACTTCCAAAATGAATGTGTTGGAACCGTAAATTGGGATTTAGTGGGCGACCACAACGTAAATAATGCTTTGATGGCGATTGCAGCTGCACGTCATGTGGGCGTGACACCTGACCTTGCTTGTGAATCACTAGCTACCTTTATTAATACTAAGCGCCGTTTGGAGTTTAAAGGCGAGGTGGCAGGTGTGTCTGTTTATGACGATTTTGCTCATCATCCAACGGCGATTGAACTTACGCTCGGGGGATTACGTAATAAGGTCGACACTAAGAAAATCATTGCCGTTTTAGAGCCTCGTTCTGCCACCATGAAACGTGGTGTGCACAAAGAAATACTGGCTGATTCGTTGAAGCAGGCGGATTCTACCTACTTATTCCAACCGGATAACATTGATTGGTCAGTTCAAGATGTTGCAGACGCTTGTCACCAACCGGCACACGTGAGTGATGACATGGATGCATTCGTTGCTAAAATTGTCTCAGAGGCACAAGCTGGCGACCAAATTTTGGTAATGAGTAATGGTGGCTTTGGTGGCATTCATCAAAAACTGTTGGATGGATTGGCACTCAAAGGCTAACGGCATCCACGACCTTATAATTTGAAGTAATTGAGAACATGACAAAACACGATAAAGCGATAACCCTTGCTTTCACTGGCGCATCTGGTGCGCCTTATGGCCTGCGTTTACTTGAATGCCTTTTGGCAGCCGACTATCAGGTCTACTTGCTGATTTCATCGGCAGCGCGAGTGGTATTGGCGACCGAGCATGAACTTAAGTTACCTGCTGGGCCAGATGCGGCGAAACAAGCTTTGGTTAAACATCTTGGCTGCGACCCTGAAAAGCTGGTGGTGTGTGGCAAAGATGATTGGTTCTCGCCGGTTGCCTCTGGTTCAGCTGCACCGAAGCAGATGGTCGTTTGCCCATGTTCCGCGGGAAGCTTGGCTTCGATTGCACATGGATTGTCGGATAACCTGATTGAGCGAGCAGCAGACGTAGTCATGAAAGAGCGAGGACAGCTGTTGTTGGTGGTTCGTGAGACGCCATTTTCGACGCTTCATCTAGAGAACATGCATAAGCTTTCGACCATGGGCGTGACGATCATGCCTGCAGCCCCAGGTTTTTATCATCAACCTAAGTCAATTGAAGATCTGGTCGACTTTATGGTAGCGCGTATCCTTGATCACTTAGGTATCGAACAAGGTTTAGTGCCACGTTGGGGCTACGATCAACGTAATTGATCTAAACTTGATAGCTTATTGTTAAAAATCAAATTACAATTCTGAACACTCATCGGGGAGCGAACCATTCAAATAATGAATGCGAGCTGAGATCAAGCAGATGCTTGGGACCCGTAAACCTGAACCAGATAATGCTGGCGTAGGAATTGAGTTAGGAACAACCTCTACCGTTCTCCTCCCTCAAACCTGTGCCGCTCAGACCATGGAGAGCGTCCAGTGAAATTCACATTAACTACCCTTGCTGTTACTACAGCTATTTCTTTTTCTGCCTTTGCTGCAGACAACACTTTGACCGTATACACCTATGATTCTTTTGCTGCGGATTGGGGCCCTCGTCCTGCCGTTGAAAAAGCATTCGAAGAGAAGTGTGGTTGTGATGTGAATTTTGTCGCTCTAGAAGATGGCGTGTCTATTCTGAACCGTTTACGTCTTGAGGGCGGTAACAGCAAAGCCGATATCTTGCTAGGTCTCGACAACAACCTGATGGCTGAAGCGAAAGCGACGGGCTTATTGGCTGAGCATAATGTTGATACTTCATCAGTAACGCTTCCTAATGGTTGGAACGACAGCACTTTTGTACCCTATGACTTTGGCTACTTTGCTTTTGTTTACAACAAAGAGAAGTTGGTAAACCCACCGAAGAGCCTTAAAGAGTTGGTTGAGCAGCGTGATGATCTTAAGGTTATCTACCAAGATCCACGTACATCAACACCAGGTCAAGGCATGATGCTTTGGATGAAATCAGTATACGGTGATGAAGCGACAGCAGCATGGAAGAAGCTTGCTCAGAAAACAGTGACTGTAACCAAAGGCTGGTCTGAAGCTTACTCAATGTTCCTAGAAGGCGAGTCGGATTTAGTCTTGTCTTACACAACGTCTCCTGCTTACCACATTATTGCTGAGAGCGATTCTAAGTACGCAGCAGCAAGCTTTGAAGAAGGGCATTACACTCAAGTGGAAGTGGCCGCCAAGGTTAAAGGCAGTAAGAACGAGAAACTTGCTGATGAGTTTATGGCGTTTATCCTAAGTGATGAATTCCAAACGGCGATGCCAACAGGTAACTGGATGTACCCAGTGACCGATATTGAGCTTCCAAAAGGGTTCGAGCAACTTACGGTTCCTCAGAAAGCGCTAAGCTTTACACCCGAAGAAATTGCAGCTAAGCGTAAGCCATGGATTCGTGAATGGCAGAGTGCACTTACTTTTTAATTTGCTTTTAAAAAATTAGCTTTCTAACTTTCTGTATTTAAAGGTTTGTTCGATGTTAACTGAGCGAACCATTTACGGTAAAAAACAATCTATGATAAAGAAAACACCTAAGGTTGGGATTTGGGTAGCGATACTCATTACTGCCTTCGTGGTTTCAGCAGTTGGGGCATTGCTTAGCAATGCCCCTTCTCTTGATATCAGCCAAGTATGGTCCGATCCTTACTATTGGCATGTAACGAAATTCAGCTTTTATCAAGCGACACTCTCAACAGTGCTGAGTGTTGGCTTTGCTATACCTATTGCTCATGCGCTGTGTCGTAGGCAATTTTTTGGACGCGCTTTGTTGTTAAGGCTGTTCGCGTCGACCTTAGTCCTGCCTGTGTTAGTGGGCGTATTTGGCTTACTTGCGATCTATGGCAATAGTGGTTGGTTAGCTAAGTTTTTGGCGAGCTTCGATATTGAATTGCCATTTTCCATATACGGATTGAATGGTATTTTGCTGGCGCACGTTTTCTTTAACTTGCCTTATGCCAGTCGCTTACTTTTACAAGCCTTAGATACCGTGCCTGCCGAGCAACACAAGCTTTGTGCTCATTTGGGTATGAGTCATTGGAACAAATTCAGATGGGTTGAATGGCCACGTTTAAGACAGCAATTGCCTCATGTGTGTGGCTTAGTCTTCATGCTGTGTTTTACCAGCTTTGCTACCGTGATGGCACTAGGCGGTGGACCTAAATCAACCACTATCGAACTCGCTATTTATCAGGCGATTAAATTCGACTTTGACCTTCAAGCTGGTGCCTTGCTCGCGATATGGCAAATGCTGCTGTGTGGTGTGCTAGCAGTGAGCATTCAACGGCTATCGAAACCTATTTCAGTGACGGCCAGTCAGTTGTCTGAAGAGAAATATTTGGTTAAGGACAGCTGGTGGTCAAAAGCTTGGGATAGCTTTTGGATCATAATAGTCTCAATGCTGGTATTGCCGCCATTAGCTATGGTTATCGTCAGTGGAATTAACTCGCAGGCATTAACCGTACTCAGCAGCGAGCCGTTTTGGGCGGCGTTAATTACCTCGGTTAAAGTCGCGTCATTAGCAAGTGTTATCGCAGTTGGTATTGGTATCGCCATACTGCTGACTAGCCGAGCATGGCGTTTACAGAACAAGAATTTTCGAGCCGATAAAATCGAGCTGATTGGCACTATTATCTTAGTGACTCCGGGGCTGGTGATCAGTACGGGGATCTTCTTATTACTGCGTTCATTCACCGATGTCTTTAGTTTAGCTTTCTTTATCGTGATTGCCGTCAACAGCTTAATGGCGCTGCCTTACGTAATTAAAACCCTAGCTCAACCTATGCTGCATTTGTCTCAGCAGTATCAGTATGTGTGTGCAAGCTTGGGAATGACAGGTTTCACGCGTTTTAGGTTAGTGGAGTGGCGAGCACTGCGTAAGCCGATGGCGCAAGCCTTCTCGATTAGCTTTATGTTGGCGATGGGTGACTTAAGCGCGATTGCTTTGTTTGGTAGCCAAGATTTTAGAACTCTGCCTTTGTACCTATTCCAATTGTTAGGCAGTTATCAAATGGAAGCTGCGGCGGTGGTTTCTGTGAGCTTACTGTTATTGAGTGTCGGCAGCTTTAGCTTAATAGAATTCTTATTTACTCGAAGATCTAAGCTCGATGCTAAAGAATTAAGGAACCGATGATGTTAGTGATGAAAGATGTGGATTACCACTATCACAGAGAGTTGTTTAGCTTTGATTTTCAAGCTGAGCAGGGCGATATTGTTGCGCTTATGGGGCCGAGTGGTGCGGGTAAGTCTACACTGTTGGCGCTAGTTGCTGGTTTCATCGAGCCTACATCGGGTGAGATATCAGTGGCTGGGCAGTCGCTTATTGGTAAAGAAGCACATCAGCGTCCGTTGGCGATGTTGTTTCAAGAGCACAACCTGTTTGCTCACCTTACGGTGCGAGAAAATATTGGTTTAGGTCTGCATCCAGGTTTAAAGCTTACTGCAACCCAAAAGCAAGCTGTGGAGCAAGCCGCAGCGCAAGTTGGCGTCGCTGAGTATTTGGATAGGTTGCCTGAGCACTTATCCGGCGGTCAACGCCAGCGTGTTGCGTTAGCGCGTTGTTTTGTCCAACCTCATGATATTTGGCTGCTTGATGAACCTTTCTCTGCGCTTGATCCTTTGCTGCGTGAAGAGATGCTTAGCTTAGTGAAGCGATTAGCGGCAGAGCGAAATATTACGGTCTTGATGGTGACTCACCATTTAGGTGACGCACGCAGTATCGCGAATAAGTTTGTGTTTGTGGCGCTAGGTAAGGTGTTGGTTGAAGACTCGATAGAGGCACTGACGGCGGATCATCCACAGACAGAATTAAGCTCATTTGTTAAAGCGGGTGAGTGACGACTCATCACTCCTGTGAGTATTTATTGATATTGAGTGCTTCTTGATATCGAGTACGTCAAAAACAAAAAGACCTAGCATGTGCTAGGTCTTTTATTCACTCTATGAGTAAAGCGAGATAACGATTAGTCTTCTAGCTTTAGCTCTTTTAAGATTTGGAAGATTTCACGAGAAGCCTTTGCTGGCTTGTTCGCTGATTTCTCTTTGTTAGCTTGGCGAGCTAGCTGACGAAGACGCTGACGGTCTGCTTCAGGGTACATGTCCATGACTTCTGAAATGGCAGCATCGCCTTCAGCAACAACGCGATCACGCAGTTGCTCAAGCTTGTGCAGTTCAGCGGTTGCTTGCGAGTGCTTGTTACGTACTTTATCCAAAGCCGCTTGAATTGGCTCAGGATCAACATTGCGCATTACTTTACCAATGTATTGAAGTTGACGGCGCTTCGCTTCATTTTTAAAGCGTTGTGCATCTTTAATCGCTTGTGCCAAATCTTCAGACAGAGGAAACTTGTCTAATACAGAAGGCTTCAGGGAAACAAGTTCTTCCCCCAGTTTTTGTAGCGCTTCCATGTCGGTTTTCATTTCTGTCTTACTTACCCAGATGATTTCTTCTTCTGGTTCCCATGGGGCTTTTTGGTTTTTGCGAGCCATCTTTTCTGCCTATGTCACTATCTCAAACGAATATATTGCCTATTTTAGCAAGAATCTTGGGGAGAAAGCGAAATTCTTGTTATCCTACGTAATATTGACCTAAAAAATTAGAATAGATATGGATGTAAAACAGCAAGTCGCCCAGCAAAGAGTTGAGCTAGAAGCCGCAGTAGCTAAAGCGTTGGATATGGCATCAGTGAGTGCAGACGCAGCTGAGGTCGCTATTACTAAGTCAACGGGTTTAAGTGTTTCAACACGTATGTGTGAAGTGGAAAACGTTGAATTTAATAGTGATGGTGCGCTAGGTATTACTGTTTATCGCGGCCAGAAAAAAGGCAGCGCATCTACATCTGATCTGAGTGAAAAGGCGATTGCTCAAACCGTCGCGGCCGCACTTGATATCGCTCAGTACACTTCTGAAGACCCGTTTTCAGGTCCTGCAGCAAAAGAATACATGGTAAAAGAAATTCCAGACTTGGATCTTTTCCACCCTGACGAGCCTAACCCTGACTATGCCGCTGAGATTGCGATTGCAGCTGAGAAGCAAGCGCTCGCTTATAGCGATAAGATCAAACAGAGTGATGGCGCGAGCTACGACAGTCACTACGGTGTTAAGGTTTACGGTAACAGTCATGGCTTACTAGCCAGCTACGCTTCAAGCCGTCATAGCACGAGCTGCTGCGTGATTGGGCAAGGCGCTAATGGTGAAATGGAACGTGACTACAGCTACACCGTTGCACGTCACCGTGACGAACTGTGGACGCCTGAGCGTGTAGGTCAGGAAGCTGCAGAAAAGACGATTAGCCGCTTGGATGCGAAAAAGCTACCAACAGGCCAATACCCAATTATGTTCGCTAACGATGTTGCGACAGGTCTTATCGGTCACCTTGTGATGGCGATCAGTGGCGGCAACCTTTACCGTAAGTCATCTTTCTTATTGGATCATTTAGGTCAGAAAATCCTACCTGATTGGTTCAATATCTCTGAGCGTCCTCACATCCTACGTGGTTTGGCTTCAAGCCCATTTGATAGCGAAGGTGTGTTCACTCAAGATCGTGAAATCATCACTGACGGTGTGCTAGCAACTTACCTACTAACGAGCTATGCCGCACGTAAGATGGATATGACGCCAACCGGTCATGCTGGTGGTATTCATAACTGGTTCGTTAAATCGACCGGTCAAAACTTTGAGCAGATGCTAAAAGAGTTGGGTACTGGCTTCCTAGTCACTGAAGTGATGGGCCAAGGCGTAAACACCGTAACGGGTGATTATTCACGTGGCGCTGCAGGTTTCTGGGTTGAAAACGGAGAGATCCAATACCCAGTATCAGAAGTAACAATCGCAGGTAACCTAAAAGACATGTTTACTCAGATTGTTGCTGTGGGTAACGACGTAGAAACACGTTCGCAAATTCAAACGGGTTCTATCCTGCTTGAGTCGATGAAAGTCGCGGGTGAGTAATTCAATTAAAGCGAATCTGATGAATTAAAAAAGGGAGCCGTGGCTCCCTTTTTGTTTTCTGTATTTCGCCAAAAATTGGCTAACTGCTTATGCTAACTAGATCAGTATGGTCGCTAAGCCTAGGAACACCGATAGGCCAATAACATCGGTTACTGTGGTCAGTGCCATACCGCCAGCAAGGGCTGGATCGATATTCATCTTCTTCAACATCACTGGGATAGTTACACCAGCAATACCTGCGACAATCAAGTTGGTCATCATCGCCGCTGAGATGATGCCTCCCAGTATCCAGTTACCTTTCCAAGCCACCACGATACCACCAATGATAACGGCCCATAGAACGCCGTTTAGGAAGCCGATGGCTGCCTCTTTGAGTAGCAGTTCGCGTTTGTTACTGTCACCGATATGACCGAGTGCCAAACCACGAATCACCAGAGCAACGGTTTGGTTACCCGCAACACCCCCCATCGAAGGCACGATAGTCATCAGAACCGCAATCGCTGCCATTTGATCGAGCGTTGCTTCAAACATGTTTGATACAGATGCTGCCGCCAGTGCTGCGAGTACGTTAGCACCAAGCCACACACTACGACGACGAGCAGATTTTACGACCGGTGCGAAGGTATCTTCGTCATCGTCCATACCCGCCATACTCATCATTGAGTGTTCGGCATCTTCACGGATAACATCAACCACGTCATCGATGGTGATACGACCAACAAGGTGCTGGTTACTATCGATGACAGGCGCAGAAACCCAGTTACGACGTTCAAACAGGCTCGCGATATCTGACGCACTGGTTTCTACCGCGATCGCTTCGTCGGCATCATCCATCACTTCTGAAACAGGGACATCAGGTTGAGTCGTTACTAGCGTGGTAAGTGATAGGTTACCGATAAGACGTTCTTCTTCATCAATAACATACAGAGCATCAGTTGCATCCGGCAGTTCGCCACGCATACGCATGTAGCGCAATACAACGTCAACATCGACATCACCACGAATCGTGATTACGTCGGTGTTCATGATCGCACCCGCTGAATCTTCAGGGTACGACAGGGCAGTTTCAACTAATGCACGATCGACGGAGTCCATTTGAGAAAGGACTTCGCGAGAAACATCGTCGGGTAGGCTTCGAAGTACGTACGCGACGTCATCGGTTTCCATACCTTCGGTTGCTTCTGCCAAGGTCTCAGGTGCCATTTTCGACACAAGAGCATCTTTGACGTCTTCGTTTAGTTCATCAAGAATTTCACCGTAGTCTTCAGGATCGGTGAGTTGCCAGAGTACGTCACGACTTTTGCGAGGGGAGGCTTCTAAAAGGTGTGCAATATCTTCAGGCTCCATGTCCTGAAGTTGTCGGCGTACGTGAACAAATCGGCCGTTTTCTAGGGCTTCGCTGACTTCTTGGAGGGTTTGGTGAGCTTGGTCGAATTCTAATTGCTCTGCCATATTTTCCTCCTATCTCATTATTCTAACAATGGTTGGAATAGTAACTTAATTCTGGGGCTTATTTAAATCATAAACTTAGATAGAACTAAGATTTAATATTGGTTGGTTCGTTGTTTGAGTCTTAGGCGTTGTGAGTGAAGCGTTTTCGCTACTCACCCTCATCAAACTTGTCTTCAATGAGATGACAGACGGCATCCAGTGCTTGCTGTGAATCGGTACCTGCAGCTTGAATCGTAATATGTTGCCCTTGCGCTGATTCCAGCATAAGTAACCCCATTACGCTGTCTGCTGTTGCTGTTTTATCTTCTTCGCTATGGATAGTGATGGTTGCATCAAAGCTTTGTGCAAGCTCAACCAACTTTACGGCTGCTCTAGCGTGAAGACCCAAGCGATTTTGGATCAGTACAGTTCGAGTTAATTCCATGGTTAGCCCTGTTGGTGCTTCTCTAGGGAGGCGTGTCTGATTTGAACTTGATGGCCAAGTTGCTCAAAGTACTCACCAATTTTCTGGGTTAGATAAACCGAGCGGTGTTTGCCGCCAGTACAGCCAATCGCGACCGTTAGGTAACTGCGATTGTTCTTCTCTAACATTGGTAACCACTGTTCAACAAAGCCTTGGATCTGTTGCTTGAGTTCCAGAACTTCTGAGTGTTCTTCTAGAAAGGAGTGAATTGGTGCATCTAGCCCGGTTAGTGGTCGTAGTGCAGGTTCCCAGTGAGGGTTCGGCAAAAAGCGAACATCAAACACGTAGTCGGCATCACTTGGCAAGCCATACTTAAAACCGAAAGAGTGAAAGACGATGATCAGCTCTTGCTTCTCTTTGCCTTCAACTTTAAATCGAACCTTTTCACTCAATTCGTAGAGGTTGCAGTCACTGCTGTCGATCACAATGCTGGCGTGCTCTGCGAGAGGTGTCAGAAGTGTCTTCTCTAAATCAATCGCTTGCTCAAGAGAGAGCTTTTCTTGGCCAATTGATAAAGGGTGGATTCTGCGGGTTTCGCTGTAGCGCTTAAGGAGTGTCTGCTTGCTGGCATCGAGGAACAATACATCAACATCGATGTTTGTAGCTGACTCGAGTTGCTCGAGCGTGTCGGTGACTAACTGAGGCTCTTTCGGTAGGTTACGTATATCAATACTTACCGCAACGTTTTGGTTGCTTTCGCGTACCGATTCGACAAAGTTGTTGAGCAGGTTTACTGGTAGATTATCGACACAGTAATACCCCAAGTCTTCTAGGACTCGTAACGCAACACTTTTACCGGCCCCTGATTGGCCACTAACCACGATTAATCGCATGTTATTGCTCGCAAGTTGGCACTTGAATCATGATGTCGTAAAGCTCTTGATCGCTCTGAGCATTACGCAGCTGTTTAAGAGTCTGCTTGTCGTTTAGTCGTTCTGCCATACAAGAAAGGGTTTTTAGATGCTCTTTGCATTGTTCGCTAGGAACAAGCAGGGCAAATAGTAGGTCGACAGGACGATTATCAATCGCATCAAATTCGATAGGATCTTGGCATTGCAGTAATACAGCTATCGCTTTATCACTGACATTCATACGAGCATGGGGAATCGCGATACCATTACCAATACCGGTACTGCCCATCTTCTCACGGCTCAACATACACTCAAATAGCTCTGTTGAATCTTGACCGCAGCTCTCAGCTGCTATCTGGCTGATGAGCTCAAGGGCTCTTTTTTTGCTTGTGCATTGGACTGCACTTTTGGTGCAGTCCAATGAAAGTACTTCGCTTAATTGCATGTTAGTGACTACTTAGCTTTTCTTTGTGCTTGTTGAGTTGGCGGACGAGTTTATCAACCAATGAATCAATCGCGGCATACATGCTTTCATCTGTTGCTGTCGCATGGATTTCCCCCTGATTTATATGCAGGGTAGCTTCTGCGATTTGATTGATTTTCTCAACTTTTAAAACAACCTGAACGCTATTGATATGATCAAAGAAGCGCTCAAGTTTGTCGAATTTGGTGTGAACATAGTCTTGCATTGAATCGGTAAGATCAACGTGATGGCCTTGAATATTGATTTGCATAGACTTTCCTTTTCAGTTGGTTGCCTGATCATAGTTGCTAAGTAACTAGCGACTAAATGAGCTTATAGCAGGCGTTTACGCTGACTCGATGGGGCAATGCCCAGAGACTCACGGTATTTCGCTATGGTACGTCTAGCTACCTGAATTCCTTGGTCAGCCAGTAAAGCAGCAATCTTACTATCACTTAGAGGCTTCGCGGTATTTTCCGCTGCGACAAGCTTCTTGATGAGTGCGCGAATTGCTGTAGATGAACATTCACCGCCATTGTCAGTGCTGACATGGCTTGAGAAAAAGTATTTGAGCTCGAAGATGCCACGTGGCGTATGCATGAATTTTTGAGTCGTCACACGAGAGATCGTGGATTCGTGCATATCAACAGCTAACGCAACATCATTAAGAACCATTGGCTTCATCGCTTCTTCGCCATGTTCGAAGAAATCACGCTGATGTTCAACAATGCATCGCGCAACTTTGAGTAGCGTCTCATTTCGGCTCTCTAGGCTTTTAATTAACCACTTTGCTTCTTGCAAATTTGAGCGGATGTATTGATTGTCGGCGCTGTTGCCTTTACTGCCCAGATCAGCGTACTGCTGATTCACTTTCAACTTAGGCACGCTATCAGGGTTAATGGTCACTAACCATTTGCCAAGGTCTTTGAAGACAGATACATCTGGAACCACATACTCAGTTTCATCCGGAGTAATCTTACTGCCAGGACGAGGGTCCAGCTGTTGAATCAGTTGCAAAACTTCACGTAGTTCTGCTTCTTTCAACTTGGTCTCTTTGATAACCAGTTTGTAATCGCGATTGCCGAGTTGGTCGATATGGCTAGTAAGTACTAACTTAGCTTCGTTAAGCCAAGGCGTATCTTGGGGAAAGGTTGCCAGTTGCAGTAACAAGCAATCTTGCAGGTTGACAGAACCGACACCTAGCGGATCAAACTGCTGAATTCGTTTACGTACCGCTTCAATTTCATCAAGCTCGATCTCTTCATTGTCGAAGTTTTCAAGGATGTCTTCACAAGTTACAGTGAGGTAGCCGTAGTCGTCGATGGCATCGATTAATGCAAAAGCGATGCTTCGGTCGGTGTCAGTGAATGGCGTTAAGTCGAGTTGCCAAAGTAGGTAATCGTGCAGGCTTTGAGTGGTTTCGCCTTGATAAACCGGCATGTCGTCATCAATCGCAATACCCGTGTTACCGGTGTTCGCGCTGTAGACGTCTTCCCAAGTTGTGTCGATTTCTAGTTCGTTGCCAATCTCTGATTTTTCGATTAAGTCTGAGCTATCAGGTAAGTCTTGCTCTGTGGCTTCAACAGTTTCTTTTTCGTCACTGCTAGGTTTTTCTTCCGATGTTGGCGTATCTTCATTGCCTTCTTCGACATCGAGTAGTGGGTTAGATTCAAGTGCTTCTTGAATCTCTTGCTGCAAATCTAAAGTAGACAATTGCAACAAACGAATCGCTTGCTGCAATTGAGGAGTCATTGCTAACTGTTGGCCTAGCTTAAGTTGTAATGAGGGTTTCATTCAGTGTGACTTACCTAGTTATTATTCTTAGAACTCTCGATACTCTCTATATAATCATAGACGGAATTGTTCGCCTAGATAAACTTGTTTAACTTGTTCGTTATTGAGAACATCTTCAGGAGTACCCTCAGCGATCAGGTGTCCTTGGCTTACGATGTAAGCTTTTTCACACACGTCTAATGTTTCACGAACGTTGTGGTCGGTAATCAAAACGCCCAAGCCGCGATCACGCAGGTGAACAATGATTTTTTTGATATCGATTACTGAGATCGGGTCAACACCGGCGAATGGTTCATCCAATAGAATGAACTGCGGGTTTGCTGCTAGTGCACGAGCAATCTCTACACGACGACGCTCACCACCCGACAGAGCCATACCATTGCTGGTGCGGATATGTTGGATGTGGAACTCTTCTAGCAGGTCTTCCAGCTTATCTTGGCGTTGTTCGTTGGTCATTTCATCACGGGTTTGTAAAACCGCCATGATGTTGTTCTCTACGGACAACTTACGGAAAATCGATGCTTCTTGAGGCAGGTAACCGATACCAAGACGAGAGCGGCTGTGCATTGGTAAGATACTGATGTCTCGGTCATCAATGCTGATGGTACCTTCATCACGCGCCACCAAACCAACAATCATATAGAAAGATGTGGTTTTACCTGCACCGTTAGGCCCAAGCAGACCGACGATCTGGCCTGACTCTACCTGTAAGCTTACATCGGTAACAACCTTACGTTTACTGTAGGTTTTCGCTAGGTTTTTTGCTTTAAGAACAGCCATCGTTACTTATTCACTTCCGTTGGTTGTAAAACCGTTGACACTCGTTTGTTTTCACCACTGTCAGCGACTAATTTCTGAGAACCGATCTGGTAAGTGATCTTAGAACCGCGAATGATGCTGCCATCTTGAGATAACATCGCATTCTTAGTCATGATCAGTCGGTCGGCAACAAGCTGGTAGTGCAGGTCGTCAGCTTCACCGTAGAGTGTCTTACCGTCGTCAGTAAGCTGAGAGAAGGTTGCTGGCTTACCGAAGCCTTGAATTTCTTCAATCTCACCGTTTACGGCGTTACGAGTAACAATAACCTTATCGGCATTGATATTGATGCTGCCTTGTTTAAGGTTCACATCACCAAGGAAAGTCACTTGGTTACTTTTCATATCCAATTGCTGGCTGTCTGAGTCAATGTAGACAGGTTGCTCACTATCCGAAGACAGAGCATAGACATTAGGTGCCGCAAGGGTCAAAGCGAATAAACTAAGGTGTAAGAGTTTCATATCTACCTTGAACAGAATTAAAGAGGATTGCATTGTTGGTACCGAAGTTACCTTTCATTGCTTGTCCCTCAGTTTCAAAAAATGTACCGATCATATGGACCGGAGTCTCTGAATAAAAATCTCGGCTAGGCAGCTCAACAACCATTTTATCTGTGGTCATTGTATCGAAGCTGGCTTCTGGCAACAGGTTCTTTGCCACGACGTTGTCATAAAACGTGACAACTTGATTCTCATCCATAATCGCGCGATCAGCGGTGACTTGCCATTCAATCGTGTGCCCTTCACGGAATACCGAAAGAACTGGGTTTTGAAAGTGCGTATCGCCAACTACTGAGTAGTGTTCTAAATACGTCGATTCAACCTGATAGCTGCGAATACCGCTTTCGTCGTAGCTAATGTTGTTCAGGCTTTTGCCACTAAACGCGGGCAGCTCCAAATTTGGAGCCACTTGTATCGTTGATGTTTGCTCTTTGTCGTACAAGTAATAGGTCGACCAAGAGGCAATAAATATGAGTATTAAATAGATAATACGAGTAAAACTCATATGCTTAAACCTTTATGCACGTCGAGTTCATTTCTTGCTTGTAAAATAAGGTCACAGACTTCACGTACCGCGCCATGACCACCGTTAATGGTTGTCACGTAGTTTGCACGCTTTGCAAGTAGCGGGTGCCCATCTGCCACACAGACCTTCAAGCCAACTTTTTCCATTACAGGCCAGTCAATCAGATCGTCTCCGATGTAACCTGTATTTTCAGGGTTTACAGAAAGCTTATCGCAAATATCTTGGTATGCCTTAACTTTATCGTCTTGACCTTGATAAATCAGCTTAATGCCTAGAGCGGTCATACGATTCTCAACAATTTGAGATTTGCGACCCGTGATGATCGCGATTTCAATGCCTGCGTTCATCAGTGATTTGATACCGTAACCGTCACGAGTGTGGAAGGTTTTCAGCTCTTCACCGTTGTTGCCCATGTAGATGCGACCATCAGAGAAGACACCATCGACATCGCAAATCAGCAGTTTGATCTCTTTTGCAATTGCAAATACATCTGAATTAACAGTGCCGTATAGAGTTTCGACTGTCTGTGTCATTACATTACTCCTGCTTTCAGTAAGTCATGCATGTTTAACGCTCCGACTAATTTACCTTCTTGGCATAACATCAGGCCATTGATGCTCTTCGCTTGCATCAAGTTTAAGCCCTCAACCGCGAGCATGTTTGGCTCGGCTACCGTCGGGTTTAGCGTCATCACATCACCGATCTGCGTGTTATGGATATCAACGCGTTTGTCTAAGATACGGCGTAAATCACCATCGGTAAAAATACCGGCCATTTGGCCATCTTCACCAACGATTGCTGTCATGCCTAAGCCTTTCTGAGATATCTCTAGTAGAGCGTCTCTTACTAGTGCGTCGGGTGCTACAACAGGAAGTGAATCGCCTGTGTGCATGATGTCGTCGAGCTTCAACAGCAGCTGACGACCTAAAGCGCCACCAGGATGAGACAGGGCAAAGTCTTGAGCGGTGAAGCCTCGAGCTTGTAAAAGTGCGACGGCTAATGCATCACCCATTACTAAGGTAGCTGTTGTGCTGGTTGTTGGTGCTAAACCTAGCGGGCACGCTTCTTTCGGCACAGAAATTTGTAAATGGATATCAGACAGGGTTGCCATGTTTGATGCTGGCTTGCCTGTCATGCTGATGATCTTGATGCTCAGACGCTTTAACACAGGAAATAGGCTGAGGATTTCTCCCGATTCGCCGGAGTTGGATATTGCAATCACAATATCACCAGGTTCGATCATGCCTAAGTCGCCATGCGCCGCTTCGCCTGGGTGAACAAAGAAAGCCGATGTCCCGGTACTTGCCAATGTTGCTGCGATTTTGTTGCCAATGTGGCCTGATTTACCCATGCCCATCACAACGACTTTGCCTTTGTTGTTCAGGATAAGGTCGCAAGCTTTACAAAAATCATCATTAAAATATTGGTCTAATTGAGTGAGACCTGCAACTTCGGTTTCCAAAACTTGTTTTGCAACGCTGCGGTAATCAAATGGCTGAGACATCAAATACTCCAAGTACGGGAAGTTAAATCAACAATTAAGCCGACATGTTCATTAATAGGTAACTTTGGTAGGCCACGAACGTCACAATTAACACGCCGCCTTCAATACGATTCACACTACGAGATTTTCCTAGTGCCATCACAACAAGTAGTAGCGATACGCCTAGCATTACCCAGAAGTCACGACCCATAGCGAACTCGCTCAAGATCGAAGGGTTTAGGATGCCCGGGATACCCATAACAGCAAGGATGTTGAATACGTTTGAACCAATGATATTACCTACAGCCATATCATCTTCACCCTTCATAACGCCGGCTAGTGATGCTGCAAGTTCAGGAAGGCTAGTACCAACAGCAATGATGGTTAAACCAATGACAAGGTCGCTCATGCCGAAGAACTTCGCGATGATCACAGCGTTATCTACCAGCATATCAGCAGCTAAAGGTAGGACGATTAGACCAATCACGACCCACATTGCAGCCTTAGGGTTACTTACGCCTTCAGGGATCTCTGATTCTTGCTCATCAAGGAAAGCATCGCCGTTCTTTTTCTCGCTGCGGCTGATTTGCAACATAGCAAACAAAAACGCGGCAAAAAGAACAAACAACAACACGCCTTCATAGAAGCCTAAATGGTTATCCCACAATAGGGCGCCCGCTAGCAGAGTGACACCGATCATTAATGGTAGTTCACGACGAATCACGCCTGAGCTAATCGATAACGGCTTGATAAGGGCTGTAATACCTAAAATCAGCGCGATGTTGGCGATGTTAGAGCCCAGTACGTTGCCTACAGCTGTATCTGTTTTGCCATCAAGGGCTGCTGTCGCAGAAACCATCATTTCAGGAGCCGAAGACCCCATTGCTAAGATCGTCATACCGATAACTAGTGGTGAAATACCGAAGTTGCGAGCAAGAGCAGCGGCACCGTAAACCAGCTTATCTGCACTCCACACCAAAAAACCTAGACCGATAATAAGAAACGCAATCGCTTCAAGCATGATGATTCCTAAAAAATTAATAAAAACGGAGAATTAACCGCTAATTTTGACCTGTTGCTAGATAAAAGGGAAGTCACTCGGCAAATTAATTACCAGTTAGCAGGCAAGAAAGAGAGATCAATAGATAATTTCCTAATGCTTTCAAATCCCTGCATAGATTCCTGTTTAATATGAATTAATTGAACAGTGCTTTTAATTCTAAAGTAGACTCATTATTATTGCAGCCATAATTGGCGTTTTTTAAAGCAAGGAAACAACAAAAATATGTTGAACACTGAGCTTGTGAAAGTTAAGAACCTCAGCTTCTCACGCGGTGACCGCGTTATCTTTGATGACATCAGTTTAGAGGTGCCTCAAGGCAAGATAACCGCCATCATGGGGCCGTCTGGGATCGGCAAAACGACTTTACTGCGTTTGATCGGTGGGCAACTGCCGCCAGATGAAGGCGAAGTTTGGTTTGATGGTGACAATATCCCTGCATTATCACGTCGAAAGCTATATCAAGCACGTAAGAAAATGAGCATGCTATTCCAATCGGGTGCGCTTTTTACGGATCTCAATGTCTTTGATAATGTGGCGTTTCCGCTGCGAGAGCACACTGAACTTAATGAAAAATTCATTCGTACCATCGTATTACTTAAGCTTGAAGCGGTAGGATTACGAGGGGCAGCGCAATTAATGCCGAGTGAGTTGTCTGGGGGTATGGCTAGGCGTGCCGCACTGGCGCGCGCAATCGCACTGGATCCAGAACTTATCATGTACGATGAGCCGTTTGTTGGCCAAGATCCCATCACCATGGGCGTATTGGTTGAATTGATACGAAATCTCAATCAAGCCTTGGGCTTAACCTCGATTGTTGTTTCTCACGATGTGCCAGAGGTGATGAGTATTGCTGATTGGGTTTACCTCATGGCAGATAGCAAGATTATTGCCGCTGGAACACCTGATGAGTTGTACAACAATAGCGATCCGAGAGTGCAGCAATTTTTGCAAGGCGAAGCCGATGGTCCAGTACCATTTAGATTCCCTGCGAAGAGCTTAGAAAAGGATTTGTTTTAATATGATTGTTAAAACTATTGCGGGTGTCGGTAAGCGTACACTTGCGAGCTGTGAGTCATTTGGTCGAGCAAGCCTGATGTTATTTGGGGCTTTGTTTGGCATCCCGCGACTAAAAAACTTCCCCTTATTAGTAAAACAACTTTATAGCGTTGGCGTTCAGTCATTGGCTATTATTTTAGTTTCGGGTCTGTTTATCGGCATGGTGCTCAGCCTGCAGGGCTATGTTGTGTTAATTGACTACGGCGCTGAGGGAAACCTTGGTCAAATGGTCGCGCTTTCACTGTTGCGTGAGTTGGGGCCTGTGGTGACTGCGTTATTATTTGCAGGTCGAGCCGGTTCAGCACTCACGGCAGAGATTGGGTTAATGAAGGCAACAGAGCAGATCTCAAGCCTTGAGATGATGGCCGTTGACCCTCTTAAACGCATTATTGCACCACGTCTTTGGGCCGGGCTTATCTCAATGCCATTGCTTGCTATGATTTTTATGGCGGTAGGTATTTGGGGCGGTCAACTGGTTGGTGTTGATTGGAAAGGCATTGATCACGGCAGTTTCTGGTCTGCGATGCAGTCTTCAGTAGAACTTGGCCGAGATATTGGTAACAGCATGATCAAATGTATGGTCTTCGCTATCACCGTAACTTGGATCGCACTTTTCAATGGTTATGACGCAGTACCGACTTCAGAAGGTATCAGTCAGGCAACCACACGCACTGTAGTGCACTCTTCTCTAGCGGTACTAGGGCTAGATTTTGTTCTTACCGCATTGATGTTTGGGAATTAATCATGCAACAAACTCGAAAATTAGAATTATGGGTCGGCACCTTTGTTATTGCCGGAATTTGCGCAATCTTAATCATGATCTTTCAAGTCGCTGACGTAAAAGGCATAGGTTCGAACCATACTTACAATCTAAAAGCGACCTTTGACAACATTGGCAGCCTAAAAGTTCGTTCTCCAGTGAAAGTGGGTGGCGTCGTTGTTGGACGAGTTAAAAGCATTGAGCTTGATACCGAGAGCTACCTTCCTGTCGTTGAACTGTCTATTGACGGGAAGTACTCACAATTTCCAGATACCTCTAGTGCTCAAATTTTAACATCTGGCTTAATTGGTGAGCAGTACATTAGTCTGGTTCCAGGCTTCATTTTTGATGATGAAGAGATGTTGGTCGATGGTGATTCAATTGAAGACACTAAGTCAGCATTGGTACTAGAAGATTTGATTGGCCAAGTGCTGTATAGCGTTGGTGGTTCTAATGACAGCGAAGCTAAGGAATAAGATAATGTTGAAAACTATTAGTTATTTAAAAGCTATTGGTTACTTGAAATCAATGTTTATGGCGGCAATGGCGTTGCTTATTTCTACCCAAGCCTTTGCTGCAGAATCGATTGACCGTACTCAGCCTTACCAGATGATGACTCAAGTTGCCGAAGTGGCATTTGAGCGTTTGAAGAGTGAACAAGACAACATCCACCAAGATCCAGAGTTATTGAAGGTCATCGTGGAAGAAGAGTTGATGCCTTATGTGAATGCACAATATGCAGCTCTTAAGTTACTTGGACCAAACTTGAAAGGCGCGGATAGAAAAGACGTGGGCGTGTTTATCGATTCATTCCGTAAATACCTTGTTTCTTCTTATGCCCAAGTGCTGACTCAATACACAGATCAGACGATTGAATTTGGTCCAGAACCAAAAATCAAAGCGGATAGCCGCATTACCAGTATCAAGGTCGACATCATCGATACGCCGCGACCAAACATTAAGCTTGAATTTAAGCTTCGCAAAGACAAGAAATCTGGCGAGTGGAAAGCATTTGATATGGTTGCCGAAGGTATTAGCTTGTTGTCGAGCAAGCAATCGGAGTGGAATACTAAGATTCGTCAAGAAGGCATCTTACAAGTTGCAGACGAACTAGAGAAATTAGCCGCACAACCGATTCGTTTTGAGAGTAACAAATAATGAGCCATTCTCAATGGCAAGCACTAAGCTCTAAAGAGTATCAACTGTTCGGTGATTTAGACCGAGACAGTGTCCCTGCAATCTGGCGTAT
Source organism: Vibrio sp. 10N.286.51.B11 (assembly GCF_041469245.1). Lineage (NCBI taxonomy): Bacteria > Pseudomonadati > Pseudomonadota > Gammaproteobacteria > Vibrionales > Vibrionaceae > Vibrio > Vibrio sp. 10N.286.51.B11. Next base: position 66,780 of record NZ_JBFRKI010000037.1, read on the forward strand.
ATTGGAAAAGTGGCAAACGACGGAATCGAGCGTTGAAATTGACCTTAGCCATATAAATCGAGTCGATTCAGCAGGAATGGTGATGCTAATTCACTTATTAGAGCATGCAAAAAATCAAAACTGTCATATAATGCTCAGTTTCGTGCCAGAACAATTACGAACGTTGTTCCAATTGAGCAATATCCAGCCAATGATGGCAGAACACATAAAAAATTAGGCAGGAGCTATTTGTGGACAGCACAAAAGTACAAGAATTATTAGCAGAAGCACTGAACCTTCAGGAAATTTTCGTGAAAGGGGAAGGCAGTCATTACGAAGTTGTTGCGGTTGATCCATGTTTTGACGGCATGAATCGAGTTAAGAAGCAGCAACTAATCTACGGCCCACTAATGGAATACATTCAACGCAATGACATCCATGCTCTTTCTATTAAGGCTTTCACGCCGGAAGAGTGGGAACGTGATAAGAAACTGATGTCACTTTAAGGTTTATGATGGAAAAGTTTCGAGTTATTGGATCGGATAAGCCGCTAAGCGGTGAAGTGACGATCTCAGGCGCAAAAAATGCAGCGCTACCTATCTTATTTGCTTCAATTCTTGCTGAAGAGCCAGTGGAAGTAAGTAACGTTCCTCACCTACGTGACATCGATACTACGATGGAACTGCTTAAGCGTTTAGGCGCAAAAGTATCGCGTAATGGTAGTGTTCATGTTGATGGCAGCGAAATTAATGAATTTTGTGCGCCTTACGATTTAGTGAAAACAATGCGTGCTTCTATCTGGGCTTTAGGTCCTCTAGTCGCTCGTTTTGGTGAAGGCCAAGTGTCACTTCCAGGCGGTTGTGCAATTGGTGCTCGACCTGTTGATCTGCATATCCACGGCCTAGAGCAACTAGGTGCGACCATTAAGTTGGAAGATGGTTATGTGAAAGCAAGTGTTGATGGCCGTCTGAAAGGCGCGCACATCGTGATGGATAAAGTAAGTGTGGGTGCCACCATTACTATCATGTGTGCAGCAACGCTAGCGGAAGGAACAACAGTACTCGATAACTCAGCGCGTGAGCCTGAGATTGTTGATACGGCTGACTTCCTAAACAAACTGGGTGCTAAAATTTCTGGCGCAGGTACAGATACGATTACTATCGAAGGCGTTGAACGTCTTGGTGGTGGCCAACACTCTGTGGTTGCTGACCGTATTGAAACAGGTACTTTCCTGGTTGCTGCTGCTGTTTCTGGCGGTAAAGTGGTTTGTCGCAACACCAACGCTCATCTTCTTGAAGCTGCCTTAGCGAAGCTTGAAGAAGCGGGTGCGAAGGTTGAAACGGGCGAAGACTGGATCAGTCTTGATATGACGGGTCGTGAACTGAAAGCGGTGAAAATCGTAACGGCACCTCACCCTGGTTTCCCAACCGACATGCAAGCACAGTTTACTCTGCTTAACATGATGGCGAAGGGCAGTGGTGTTATCACTGAGACTATCTTTGAAAACCGTTTTATGCACATTCCTGAGTTACAGCGAATGGGTGCAAAAGCGGAAATCGAAGGTAACACGGCTATCTGTGGTGAAACGGAAAAACTGAGCGGCGCTCAAGTAATGGCAACGGACCTTCGCGCATCTGCGAGCCTTGTTATTGCTGGCTGTATTGCTCAAGGTGAAACCATCGTTGACCGTATTTATCACATCGATCGTGGCTACGATAAGATTGAAGATAAATTGTCAGCCTTAGGCGCAAACATTACACGATTTAGTGAGTCGAACTAACCTAGGTTAGTGGATTCATGAATCAGTAAGATGAAAACATAAAAGTCGGAACCTTGGTTTCGGCTTTTTTATAGTTGTATTTACCGCGAGTAAATCTATTGCTCATTTTTGCGCGAATAGATGAATCAACTTGGCGGTCGGTGAGGAACAAAATGATAGCAATATTACGTATTTTCGCAGTGGCGATATTTGCGATTCTTATGTTTGTATTTGGTTGTGGTTACTGCCTATTAAGTCCACGCAACCCGAAACACGTATTTACCTTTGGCCGTTATTTCGGTCGCATGTCGAAGATCTTCGGCATGAAGTTAGAGCTTCGCATCCCAGAAGATGCCTACTCTCGCGGCCAACATGTTTATGTGGCGAACCACCAAAACAGCTGGGATCTATTCACGATTTCATCAGCGGTAACGCCAAAAGTGGTAACTGTTGGTAAGAAAAGCCTAGTGTGGATGCCTCTATTTGGTCAGCTTTACTGGTTGACGGGTAACATCCTAATTGACCGTGCTAACCGTAGCAAAGCGGTAGGTACGATTGATCAGGTCGTGACGAGTCTAAAAGAGAGCGATGTTTCAGTTTGGATGTTCCCTGAAGGCACTCGTTCTCGTGGCCGTGGTCTGCTGCCATTCAAAACAGGTGCATTCCATGCTGCGATTGGTGCTGGCTTGCCTATCATCCCTATCGTGTGTAGCTCAACCGGTGGCGTGAAGCTAAACCGTTGGAACAATGGTCACGTGATTGTTGAAATGCTGCCACCAATCAGCACTGAAGGCTACGACAAGTCTAATGTTCGTGAACTGGCTAACCTAGCTCGTGAGCAGATGGCTGCGAAACTTGAAGAGTTAGACAAAGAAGTGGTTGAGCTTAATAAAAAGTAATTATCTAAGCGAAACGATGAACAATAAAAAAGGTTGCCAACTGGGCAACCTTTTTTTGTATCTAATAAACACCCAGTATTACGCTAAGTCGTTTATTAGAAGGTGTTTAATCTAAAGATTAAAACCTATTTGCGAACCGCAATAGCTTCGATCTCGATACCTACATCTTTTGGCAGACGAGCTACTTCAACACATGAGCGTGCAGGGTAGTTTGCAACGCCGTGCTCATCGAAGAACTTACCGTAAACTTCGTTTACTGTGCCGAAGTCGTTTAGGTCTTTGACGAATACTGTTAGCTTTACGATGTCTTTTACAGTCAGGCCTGAAGCTTCAACAACCGCTTGAACGTTGTCTAGAGATTGGCGAGCTTGCTCTGCGATATCAGCAGATACTTCACCAGTTGCTGGATTTACTGGGATTTGACCAGAAGTCAGTACCATGTTGCCAAGGTCAACGCCTTGTACGTATGGGCCGATTGCAGCTGGAGCAGATTCTGTGTGAAGTACTTTAGTCATTGGTTTATTCCATCAGTTATTAGATAAAAATCAATTTTCAGTGTGCCTTCAAACTTTGGATAGGTAAAGCGCAAAATACCCCGCACAGGCGAGGTATTTGATAGTTTTTACATTCGGTCTGCTTTGCCGTATGACGTTATCTTTCTGTTACGATCTCGCGAGAGAAGACTTTTTCGCAATACTTACACTTCAATCGAATATCTTCTTTCTTTTCAAAGATCTTAAAGCTACTTTCAACCGGTTCATTGTGAGTAATACAGTTGGTGTTTGGACACTCGAACACATCGTTGATTTGCTCAGGAAGTTCTAGTGGTAGTTTCTTAACCACTTCGTAATCTTCGATTTGATTCACTGTTGCGTGAGGCGCATAAAGTGCCAGCTTGCTCGCCTGTTCTTCTGTGATAAACACATTCTCAATCTTGAGCAGGTCTTTTCCGCCTAGTGCAGAAGACGGTAGATTCAGGCCAATCGTCACGCGCTGATGAGAATTGTGCATGTCGAACAGTTTTAGAACCTTGATCCCGATATTGGCTGGGATATGGTCGATAACAGTACCGTTTCTGATTGCTTCAACTTTTAATTGAGTCTCTTTAGACATGATATCTCTCCTCTACAGCGTTTCGTTAAGAACAAGGGCTAGCAATGCTTCACGGGCGTAAACACCATTCTCTGCTTGCTGGAAGTAGTAAGCGTAAGGTGTTTTATCGACATCGACAGTAATTTCATCAACGCGAGGAAGAGGGTGCAGAACCTTCAGGTTATCGCGTGCATTTTCCAGCATCGAAGCGGTCAGGATGTATGCGGATTTTATGTGCGCGTATTCTGACTCATCGAAGCGCTCTTTTTGAACTCGAGTCATGTACAAGACATCGAGCTCAGGAATCACATCTTCCATGTCCGTCAATAGTTGGTACTTGATGCCCGCTTCATCAAGCTCTTCGCAAATGTAGTCTGGCATCGCTAGAGCTTCTGGAGCCACGAAGTAGAAACAGATGTTGTCGAACTTCGCTAGTGCTTGAGTCAATGAGTGAACCGTACGGCCGTACTTAAGGTCACCAACGAATGCAACGTTTAGGTTGTCGAGGCGGCCTTGTGTCTCAGCGATAGAGAATAGGTCTAATAACGTTTGTGTTGGGTGTTGGTTTGCGCCGTCACCTGCGTTAATAACAGGAACACCGTTTGAGAACTCAGAAGCCAGACGCGCTGCGCCTTCTTGAGGGTGACGCATCACGTAAGCGTCAACGTATGAAGAGATAACCTGTACCGAGTCCGCTAGCGTTTCGCCTTTCTTTGCCAAAGAAGTGTTACCACCACTGTCGAAACCAATCACATCACCACCGATGCGTTGAATCGCAGTTTCAAAAGAGAGACGAGTTCGTGTAGAAGGTTCGAAGAAGCAGCTGGCAACAACTTTGTTCTTGATGAGTTCTGGGTTTGGTTCAGCCTTTAGCTGACCTGCCGTTTGAACAATTAATTCTAGCTCTTCACGAGAAAGCTCTGGAATTGAGATGATGTGCTTTTGATAGAGCGAGTTCGCCATGATCTTCTTCCCCACAATAATGTTTTGGCCATAAAAAAGCCCCCCATAATGGGAGGCTTTAAAAAAGTGCTGAAAAGCAGAATAGACGGCCTGGTAAGCATCTTAGCTTACGAGCAATATTTGGTGTTTTCACAATATTACTATGTGTTATCACAATATTGGTTGGCGTCATTTTCACTACTCTCAGACAAATTGCCGAGAATTATACGCTTTCAATTTGTGAGCGCAAGCGATTACATCAAGCTTTTGTTTACTTTCAGTATTCGCTATTGACCCAGTGTCGCAACCATCACCGCTTTGATGGTATGCATGCGATTCTCAGCTTCATCAAACACAATTGAGTAATCCGATTCAAAGACTTCATCAGTAACTTCTAAACCGTTCATTCCATACTTATCTGCGACTTGCTGGCCGATCACGGTTTCATTGTTATGGAAAGCGGGTAGGCAGTGCATGAATTTCACTTGAGGATTGCCAGTGAGCTTAATGACATCCATATTCACTTGGTATGGTCTCATTACCGCTACACGTTCGTCCCAAGCTTCAGGGGCCTCGCCCATTGAAACCCAAACATCGGTATAAAGGAAATCACAGCCTTGAACACCTTCAGCAACGTCTTCTGTCAGCGTGATGTTGGCACCTGTGCTTTGCGCGATAGCTTGGCACTCTTCAACAAGCTGCTCTTCTGGCCAGAATGCTTTAGGCGCGACAAGGCGAATATCCATGCCCATCTTCGCGGCTCCGACTAACAGAGAGTTACCCATGTTATTGCGTGCATCGCCTAGATAAGCAAAGCTGATTTGGTGTAGATGCTTCCCGCGGCCATGCTCAAGTATAGTGAGGAAATCAGCCAAGATCTGAGTAGGGTGGAACTCATCGGTTAAGCCATTCCAAACCGGCACGCCCGCATAAGCGCCTAAGTCTTCAACGATACTCTGACCAAAGCCACGATACTCGATGCCATCGTACATGCGTCCCAATACACGCGCCGTATCTTTCATTGATTCTTTTTGACCAATCTGAGAACCAGAAGGGCCAAGGTAAGAGACTTGAGCACCTTGATCAAAGGCGGCCACTTCAAACGCACATCGTGTTCGAGTTGATGCTTTCTCGAAGATCAAAGCAATGTTTTTGCCGTTGAGTTTCTTCTGCTCAGTGCCTGCATACTTAGCTTTTTTTAGGTCAGCAGACAGGTCGAGTAAAAACTGAATCTCTTTAGGAGTAAAGTCGAGAAGTTTTAGAAAGTTACGATTGCGAAGATTAAAGGCCATCTCTCGCTCCTTGCGTATATAGAATCAATGAAGAACTTAGTTAAACATAAAAATGTTATATTTGTGAATATTTATTTTATTAATTTGATAAAAAAGGCCAGTAAATGAATACTGGCCTAGATAAGATTATTGAGTCTGTTTAACTGAGCTCTTTGACTTAGATACCGTCTCTTTCGATAGGGCAACTCATACAGCGCGCGCCGCCACGACCACGGCCTAGCTCGTTGCCAGGAATCGTTAGAACTTCGATACCCGCTTTGTCGTATTTCTCATTGGTGTAAACATTACGCTCATAACCAATCACGGTACCAGGTTTCACTGTCAGTACGTTGTTAGCGTCATTCCACTGTTCACGCTCAGCTTCGTAGTTATCACCGCCGGTAGTGATGATCTTCAGTTGATCAAGGCCTAGTGCGCCTTCAATCGCTGACAGGTAGTTTTCAGCTTTCTCGACACGCATTTCGCCGTTTTCTTTTGGCGTTAAGCGCCAAGTGTCGAGGTCTTTACGAACGATCTCTGGATAGACAGAGAACGTGTCGATATCCATGTGTGTCATCACCGTATCAAGGTGCATACAAGAGCGGTGTTTTGGTAGATCGATCGCAATCACTTCGCTCGCTTGGCCTGATCTAAATAGGCTAGCCGCTAGGTTTTCGACACCTTGTGGTTTCGTACGCTCTGAAATACCAACCAGTACCGCACCTTTACCGATAACCAGTACGTCACCGCCTTCAATGTTAGCGTTGTCGTAGTGAAGGTCTTCGTCACCAAAGTACTTAATGAAATCTTGGCCTGCGAACACTGGGTGCCAGCGGTAGATAGCACGCAGGTGGTTCGTTTCACGTTGACGTGCAGGCTTCATCATTGGGTTAAGCGATACACCACCGTAAACCCAGCAAGAAGTATCTCGCGTAAATAGGTGGTTAGGCAGTGGCTCGATAACGAAATCGAGTGGTCGATGCATTTTAGGCAGCATCGATGATGATTTGATAGGAAGCTCAGAGTAGGCCAAGCCACCGAGTAAGATCGTTGCTAGATGCTCATTATCCATTTGAGCAAGGTAGTTTCTTAAGTCACGGGCGAAAGTCGGCCCATAACGGAAATCTGAGATTTGAGTATTCAGCAACCACTCACGAGCCTGAGATACGGCAAGCGTTTCTACTAGCAGGTCATGCAGCAGTAGTACTTCTACGTCTTGGCTGCGCAGCGTTTCTGCAAAGGCATCATGTTCTTCACCAGCGGCTTCAACGGCAAGTACATCATCAAATAGAAGATCATGACAGTTTGAAGGGGTGAGGTGGGTGAGTGCTCTTTCAGGTCTATTTAGGAGAACTCGTCTCAATTGACCGACTTCGGAGCCAACGTACAGCTTACTCATTTTGCATCCTTACTATTAATCCAGCGTCTATTTATGACAAGCTTGTCCGTAATATGCAAGTTTTGTAGATTGAGTTAATACAAGGTATTTGGGTAATAATTGGTCATAAAACCTGTGATTTTTAAGTTTATACAGATTAAATTCCAACTAACTGGCTATCGAACGGAACAACGTTTTTGAGGATCTATGCTCAATTCGTGGCTTGTTAGAATTGAATTTTGCTTATTAATCGTGATTTTTTATTCACTATTATGCACTTTTTGATAACAAGCTGAGGATTTATGCACCCCAAAAGCGGTTTAGCGTATGCACCTAACGTGACTAATCACGCAAGTTTTATTCAATAAGCCCTAAAGTGGCCACAAAAACGAAATGCTAAAATACGGCGCAGTTAATAAAATGTTGAAAATTTGTTTCTGTGATTTTGATTTCACTTTTGAATTGATATTGGCGCTGCGATCTCGCGATAAACTTACCTTTCTAGGCCTGATCTGGGTGGCTTTTCTGGACGATCCGTGCCATATTTCGTGGCAATCAAATTTGATCTTTTCATAGTCAACACTCTGGAGCAGACACATGTCTCACGAAGATGAATATCTATCAGTAGCGGAATTAATTGAATTTCAAAAGGAAGAGACTCGCGACATCATTACAGCATTAATTGAAGATGGTAGCGATCCTGAAGCTCTATACGATATCGAGCATCACCTATTTGCTGAAGATTTCGATGTGCTTGAGAAAGCGGTTGTTGAAGCATTCAAAATGGGCTTTGAAGTGCTTGAAGCTGAAGAGACAGAAGACGAAGATGGCAATAAGCTACTTTGTTGTGATGCAACGATGCAATGTACTCTGAATGCAGAAGCGATTGATGAGCAAGTTGAGAAGCTTGTAAACCTTGCAGAGAAGTTTGACATTATCTACGACGGTTGGGGCACTTACTACGAAGGTGAAGATGCTATCTACCCAGACGAAGATGATGAAGGCGAAGAGTAATTCTTTCCCAATTTTAAAAAATGCCAGCCTCGAGCTGGCATTTTTTTACCCTCAGAAAAATAAATGTCTTTATATGCATTCATTCATTATAATGCGGTCAAAATTGATCTAGCTCAAGGAATGATATGCGGTTGCTTCTCGATGGTCTTTGGCAAATTTCGCCACTGACGGATCTCTCTATCCCACAAGATGACATCACCTTTCCGGCTCCGTTAAGCTCAAAGCTCCCTGATAGCTTGAGTGAAAGTCAAATTGCAGAGCAAGAGTGGCACCTGATGCACGACATCGAAGTGGATGACGCTATGTTAGCGTGTCCATTTGTTGAGTTAGTGATGGCTGGAGTCGATTATTTTGCTGAAGTTCGACTTAATGGTGTGGCTGTTTTTGATTGTGATGGTAGCCAAGCTGAATACCGTAAAGATATCCGTCCTTATATGCAGTCCGGCCGAAACCGTTTCGAGATCCTTTTCCTTGAAGAAGAGGAGAGCCTATTGCTTGAAGAAGACATGGATGACTCTGTATCTTCACAGGCTATCGCTAAATCTGATTCACGCATCGGGATTTGGCAAGCGCCATACCTGCAGTTCGTTCGAAACGTCAAGCTAGAGCAAGTTGTCACAGAGCAGATCTGGCACCACGGTGGTGGCTGTGAGTTTAAAGTGGATGTTATCTATCAAACGCTAAAGGCGGGGTTAGTATCGGCATCCATCAAGTTTAATGGTATGACTCTCGTGATGCCGATTGATGTACGCGCTGAACATACTGGCGTCGTGTTCCAGGTCGAAGCTCCTATCATTTTTGATATTGAGAATCCTAACCCCAAGTATCTATACCCATTAGAAGTGGTACTTGATGGGCAAGAAGAGAGTTCTTTTGTTGCCTTGAACCCAACTTCTTGCGTCAGTAACTTTCTACGTTAACTCCGTATATTTTAGCGTTATCTTCTTTCGCTATAGCGGCGCATTCTGCTTATAACGACTTGGCCATGACAACCTCACAAGCGTCGTGGCCTGTTTCTCCCCAAGCTGACTCAAGATGCTCAAACCCAAGCTTCTCATAGAGTTTGACCGCAGCACCCAAGCACTTCGTCGTTTCTAAATACATGTATTGATACCCAAGTTGCTTGGCTTGCTTTAAGCTCAAAGCGACAATTCGCTTGGCTAGGCCATGCCCTCGAGTTTGCGGTAAGAAGTACATCTTTTGTAGCTCACACACATTGGGTTTACCTGCTAGAGGGGCAAAGCCACCGCCTCCGACGATCTTTCCGTTGTGTTCGATAACCCAGTACATTGCATTCGCTTGGCTATAGACAGAGTACATATCATCGAGTGTTGGGTCGGCTACGCCATAACCTTTATCTTCTGTGAGTCCATGCTCAGCCGAAACTTGGCGAATGATTTGTGCGATGCTTGGGTTGTCTTGCGGTGTAATGGGTCTAAGGGTGAACTCAGCAATTTGTTCCATGATCTGCCTATGAAAGGGTCACTAATATGTGACCCAATATATGGTGACTAAGCATGTTGGTGCAAACAGAATTGTTGTTGTGCCATTTGGTCGCCTGATTTACGTAACCAGACTTTCTCGTGGAAGTAGTAAGCAACGGTATTTAAAGTTGGCTCTAGCAAGGCCATCACACCGCCGATGAAAGCATCTCCAGTCAACAAGTAGACCACGGTAAAGGCAACACTAAAATGGATGCTAGCAAAGCTTGCTGTTTTTAATTTGGTCATCCACTGACGAGCTTTAAGCGCTGGAACTTGAGCCCACGCCTTTTCATGAAAATAGAAGGCAACAGTATTGACAGAGGGCTCAATCATAGCGATTAAGCTACCAATTAAGATGTCGCCTGTTAGTACATAAGCGACACTAAATGCGATAGTAAAATGTAATGCAGCAAAGGTTAGTGTCTTTTTCATGATAATTACTCAATCGTTGTGTTGTTTCGATAGGTCTATTATTGAGAATTATTATCATTAAGTATAATGGGAAGTAGAGATTAATTTGATAGATGAAACCTATCAATCAGTGCGGCTAGAGTGAGAATAGAGTGAGAAGCATTGGAATATTGGAATCAGAGGTATAAAAAAAGGCTGGTCACCAAGACCAACCTTTCTATTTAGACCGAGAAGTTTGAAGCCTTCTCGTTCACTCGGTTTTAAAGCGCAGCGATTGTCGCTTTTTGCTCTTCAAGCTTAACAAGAGTTTCCTTGTAGCCTTCAAGCTTTTCACGCTCTTTCGCGATAACTGCTTCTGGTGCTTTAGCAACGAAACCTTCGTTACCTAGCTTACCTTCGATACGTTTAATCTCGCCGTGAGTCTTAGCGACTTCTTTATCTAGACGAGCAAGCTCTGCATCTTTGTCGATAAGACCCGCCATTGGGATCATCAACTCAGATTTGCCAACCAGTTTAGTTGCACAAGCAGGAGTCTCTTCACCATCAGCTAGAACTTTAATATCGTCTAGCTTAGCTAGAGAAGTAAGAACGATCTTGTTCGCTTCGATACGAGCGGCATCTTTCTCATCAGCAACCTTGATCATTACTTCTAAGCCTTGGCTTGGTGCAATGTCGTATTCCGCACGTAGGTTACGGATAGCAGTGATGAAAGTTTTAACCCATTCGATGTCGTCAACGATCTCAGCATTGAAGTTATCTTCATTAAACTGAGGAAGTGCTTGAGTCATGATGGTCTCGCCTTCAACGCCGTCTACTAGCGGCTTAACGCTCTGCCAGATAGATTCAGTGATGTAAGGAAGAACAGGATGAGCAAGACGTAGAGTCTTCTCAAGAACCGTAATAAGCGTGTAACGAGTCGCTTGTTGTTGAGCTTCAGTACCTTTCCAAAGAACAGGTTTCGTTAGCTCTAGGTACCAGTCACAGAATTGGTTCCAGATGAATTCGTAAAGCGTGTTTGCTGCCATGTCTAGACGGTAGTTGTCTAGGTGAGCATTAAACTCTTTCGCTGCAACTTCAAACTGAGACTCAATCCACTTATCGGCTAGAGAGAATTCCATGTTTGCACGGTCTTCTACAGACAGTGACATGCCACAGTCGTGCTCTTCTGTGTTCATCAGTACGTAACGGCTTGCGTTCCATAGCTTGTTACAGAAGTTACGGTAACCTTCAAGACGCTTCATATCCCAGTTGATGTCACGGCCAGTTGAAGCCATAGCAGCAAGAGTGAAACGCAGTGCGTCAGTACCGTATGGTTCGATACCATTTTCGAAAGTCTTACGTGTCGCTTTTTCGATCTTAGCAGCCAGTTTTGGTTGCATCATGTTGCCACAACGCTTCTCTACTAGCTCTTCAAGGCCGATGCCATCAATCATGTCGATTGGGTCAAGTACGTTACCTTTCGACTTAGACATTTTGTCGCCGTTTTCATCACGGATAAGACCCGTCATGTAAACAGTTTTGAAAGGTACTTGAGCCTTGCCATCTTCGTCTTTCACGAAGTGCATGGTCATCATGATCATACGAGCAACCCAGAAGAAGATAATATCAAAGCCAGATACTAGAACTTCAGATGGGTGGAATGTTTTCAGTGCTTCAGTATCTTCAGGCCAGCCTTGTGTGCCGAACGTCCAAAGTGCAGAAGAGAACCAAGTATCCAGTACGTCGTCGTCTTGCTTAAGCACAACAACAGGCGCTAGGTTGTTCTTTTCACGAACTTCTTCTTCAGTGCGACCTACGTAAACTTTACCATCGTTGTCGTACCATGCTGGGATACGGTGGCCCCACCAAAGTTGACGAGAGATACACCAGTCTTGTACGTCACGCATCCACGCGAAGTACATGTTTTCGTACTGTTTAGGTACGAATTGGATTTGACCATCTTCAACGGCTTTAACTGCTGGCTCTGCAAGAGGAGCTGTGCGCACGTACCATTGGTCAGTCAGCATTGGTTCGATAACCACACCACCACGGTCGCCGTAAGGGACAGTTAGGTCGTGATCTTTGATCTCTTCAAGAAGACCAAGCTCATCGAATTCAGCAACGATAGCTTTACGTGCAGCAAAACGCTCCATGCCTTGGTACTTAGCAGGGATATCTGTTGAGTAAACATCGCATTCTTCGCCGTTCGTTGTGAAGACTTCCGCAGCATCACGGATATCAGCGTTGAACGTTAGGATGTTGATCATCGGTAGGTTGTTGCGCTTACCCACTTCGTAATCGTTAAAGTCATGAGCTGGAGTGATCTTCACACAACCCGTGCCTTTTTCCATGTCTGCGTGCTCATCGCCTACGATAGGGATAAGACGGTTTACAACAGGAAGTAGGATTTCTTTGCCGATAAGATCTTTGTAACGAGGATCTTCTGGGTTAACAGCAACACCAGTATCGCCAAGCATGGTTTCTGGACGTGTAGTCGCAACAACGATGTAGTCTTTACCATCAGCCGTTTTAACACCGTTCGCTAGCGGGTAGCGGAAGTGCCACATGAAACCTTTTTTGTCTTTGTTTTCAACTTCAAGATCCGAGATTGCAGTGTGCAGTTTAGGATCCCAGTTTACTAGACGCTTACCACGGTAGATTAGGTCTTCTTCGTATAGACGAACAAACACTTCTTGAGTCGCAGCCGATAGGCCGTCATCCATAGTGAATCGTTCACGATCCCAATCTACAGACGCACCAAGACGACGAAGTTGTTGAGTGATCGTGCCACCTGATTCACCTTTCCATTCCCAGATCTTGTCGATGAAAGCTTCACGCCCGTAGTCGTGTTTTGTTTTGCCTTCTTCAGCAGCAATCTTACGCTCAACAACCATTTGAGTTGCGATACCAGCGTGGTCAGTACCCACTTGCCAAAGCGTGTTTTTGCCTTTCATACGTTGAGCACGGATAAGCGTATCCATGATCGTATCTTGGAACGCGTGACCCATGTGTAGGCTGCCAGTGACGTTCGGTGGCGGGATCATGATGCTGTAAGCTTCTTTTGATGTGTCACCGTGTGGCTTAAAGTAGCCTTTCTCTTCCCAAGTCTTATACAGAGCTTGTTCGATTGATGTTGGGTTGTATGTCTTTTCCATAGTGCTCTTAAACGGATACTGTGAATGGTTAATCGTGGTCAAACTTCATAAGTGAAGCTTCTTGAATCTAAATCCAAAGATAGCTTTAACTATGAGGTTTGACTATGGATGTTGAATCTCGATAGTTTGTAGCTGATATCTAGCTTGACGGTAAATTTTATACCTTTCTCGAGCGAGTTGCTTAGCTTTTTCTTCGCAAGGGACGAAGTCTATCACCTGAGCAAAGGCGTTCGCAAAGGTTGTATGATTATCGGCCAGATTAATTACTAGCTGACGATTCCAATTATGTTTTACGCCTTGATAGCCAATTTCGATGTTGGTTGAATACTTCGGGCCTTCGCCAACCAAGTTGTGCGCAATAAAATCACAGGGTTCGACTTGCCAGAAAACTTCAGCAATACGCTCGGCATGCTCTTTGTCATTACAGTTGAGATAAAGTTTAGCGCCTTGTTTTGCAAAGTGCTGAGCAAGAAACAGCACATAGTGAGCAAAACCATCTTCGCTGGCTTGCGGGCTGTCTGAAGGCACAATGTAAAATGTAGCAGTCTGCATACTTAATACTCGAACTGAAAATCGTGGATATCAATGTTACTTGGTTAACAGGGTCTAACAAATAGCGCTTATTAAAAAAGGGCCCGTAGGCCCTTTTTATTATTTTGAAGATTGCTCTTCAGTCTCTTGGCCGCTGCGGTTCAATAAGAATTGGACTAGCATTGAGACAGGACGACCTGTCGAGCCTTTCGCTGCGCCTGACTTCCAAGCTGTACCAGCACTGTCGATGTGTGCCCAGTGGTACTTCTTAGTGAATTTAGACAGGAAACAACCAGCAGTGATTGTGCCGCCAGGACGGCCACCGATGTTCGCCATATCAGCGAACGGGCTGTTTAGCTGCTCATGGTACTCGTCTGCCATAGGTAGACGCCATGCACGGTCACTTGCTTGCTCTGAAGCATTAACAAGTTCGTGAGAAAGTGGGTTGTGGTTCGATAGAACGCCACTGATGTGGTGACCTAGAGCGATAACACATGCGCCAGTTAGCGTAGCAACATCGACAACACAGTCAGGTTCAAAACGCTCAACGTAAGTTAGAGCATCACATAGAACCAAGCGACCTTCAGCATCAGTGTTGAGTACTTCAACCGTTTGGCCTGACATTGTCGTTAGGATATCACCTGGACGGTAAGCATTGCTGCCCGGCATGTTTTCACAACCGGCTAGGATACCAACCACGTTAATAGGCAGGTTCAGCTTAGCCAGTGCTTTCATTGTACCGAATACAGACGCCGCACCACACATGTCGTACTTCATCTCATCCATGCCTTCACCAGGCTTAAGCGAGATACCGCCTGAATCGAAAGTCAGACCTTTACCTACTAATACAATCGGCTTCGCATCTGGATCCGGAGCGCCTTTGTATTCCATGATAGACATCATCGATTCATTTTTAGAGCCACGGCCAACTGCTAGGTATGATGTCATACCCAGTTTTTCCATCTCTTCTTCGCCAATGATCTTAGTCTTCACTGTCTCGTAATCGTCGGCTAAACGACGAGCTTGAGAAGCAAGGTAAGCAGGGTTTGCGATGTTTGGTGGCATGTTGCCTAGATCTTTAGACGCTTTTACACCTGAAGCAATAGCAAGGCCGTGAGAGATTGCTTTCTCACCCAGGCTCAATTCGCGACGTGTTGGTACATTGAATACCAATTTACGTAGTGGGCGACGAGTCTCTGGCTTGTTGCTCTTGAATTGGTCAAATGTGTAAAGACCATCTTTAGTCGCTTCTACCGCTTGGCGAACTTTCCAATAAGTGTCGCGACCTTTAACGTGAAGTTCTGTAAGGAAACATACAGCTTCCATAGAACCTGTTTCGTTTAGTGTACTGATGGTTTTTTGGATAATTTCTTTGTATTGACGCTCGCCTAGCTCACGTTCTTTACCACAGCCTACCAGTAGAACACGTTCTGAAAGTACACCAGGTACTTGATGCAGTAGTAGCATCTGGCCAGGTTTACCCTCTAGATCACCGCGACGAAGCAGTGAACTAATGTAGCCATCGCTAATCTTATCTAATTGCTCGGCTACTGGAGAAAGGCGGCGCGGTTCGAATACACCGACAACGATACATGCGCTGCGCTGTTTCTCTGGGCTGCCACTTTTTACACTGAACTCCATGCGTACTCCTACATCCTGAAGACAAATCGAACTAAATGTTAGATAATGGGTTCTTACTTGTTGGATCCTATAATGGAACTAACCTTAAAGAAGAACGCTAACACTTAGCTAAAAATTTAAAAAAATAAAAGGTTCAACGGGAAATTATAGTGATTCAATCAAAAAAACAAGTTTTGTATAGGTAATTTGAGCGTGATTATTGTTAGATATTTGATCCGCGAGACAATCAAGAGCCAATTTGCGATCTTTTTTGTTCTCTTTCTCGTGTTTCTCAGCCAAAAATTCATCAGTGTTTTAGCGGATGCCTCTGATGGTGATATCCCTGCGAGTCTTATATTGTCGATTGTTGGCTTAAATATGCCAGCGATGGGCCTATTGATGCTTCCACTCAGTATCTATATTGGTATTTTGCTTACTTTTGGCCGCCTTTACGCTGAAAGTGAAATAGTGGTCATGAACGCCACCGGTATCGGTAATAAATTCCTGATCCAATCTGCGCTTTACCTCGCTTTAATTACGGCATCTGTTGCAGCCTTTAACTCATTTTGGTTATCTCCTTGGTCACAAGACAAAGTTGAACAAATGTATGAAGAAGTAGCTGCAGAGAACAGCGTTGATTTGCTACCAAAAGGTAAGTTTGAAGGTACGCCGGATGGCTCTTCTGTCGTGTTTATTGATGATATCGACGGTAATAAGTTAGAAAACGTGTTCGTAGCTCAAATGCGTCCGCGTGATTCTGTACTGCCAAGTGTGATGTTCTCGAAGTCAGGTGATGTAAAAGAGCTCAGTGATGGTCGCCAAGTGATCGTAATGTACGATGGTACTCGTCATGAAGGCATTCCGACTCGCCTCGACTACAGGGTGACGCACTTTGAAGAATACGAAGGCCTGATTGGTCAGCGTGAAGTTGAGAAGAAAGGTCGAGACTGGGAAGCGATCCCTACGCTTGAACTGATTGGTAACTCAAATAATAGTGCGAAAGCAGAGTTGCAGTGGCGTATTTCTTTGGTACTTTGTATTCCATTGTTGACCATGCTTGTCGTGCCACTGTCTGCGGTAAACCCTCGACAAGGTCGTTTTGCGAAAATCGGCCCAGCAATACTGATTTATCTCACCTATTTCTTAGCAATCAGTGCAACCAAGTCTTCAATCGAAGAGGGGAGCATTCCTGCGGTAATCGGCATGTGGCCAATCAATGCGTTATTGTTATTTGTCGCGATTGGTGCCAACTTTATGGATAGCGTGCCAGTAAGGCGTTTGAAAGAAAAATTCAAGAATAAGAGGTTGGCTTAAGCCGTGTTTAAGATTCTCGATTTATATATAGGCAGAACCATCATCGCAACGACGTCACTGGTATTGGTGACGTTTGTTGGTCTCTCTGGGATCATCAAATATGTAGAACAGCTAAGAAAAGTTGGCCGTGGTACATACGATCTATTACAAGCGCTGTATTTCGTTTTATTGAGTATCCCTCGTGATATCGAAATGTTCTTTCCAATGGCTGCATTGCTTGGCGCATTGATAGGGCTTGGTATGCTTGCTGCAAGTTCTGAGCTTGTCGTTATGCAGGCAGCTGGTTTCTCTAAGTTAGATATCGGCCTATCAGTACTTAAAACAGCTATTCCACTGATGATCGTGGTGACATTGCTTGGTCAATGGGGAGCACCGCAAGCGCAGAAAATGGCTCGTGATTTAAGAACTATCTCGATTGCTGGTGGTAATATTATTTCGACGCAAAGTGGTGTCTGGGCTCGTGATGCCAATGACTTCATCTTCATTGTCAAAATCGATGACCAGAAGCTATATGGAATGAACATGTGGCGCTTTGATGAAAACAAGGCACTTAAAACCGCTATTTATTCTGACGAAGTTGATTACGTTGGAGACAACGTGTGGACGATGAAGGATGTAGAGATCACGTCTTTTGAAAACGAACTTCAAATTACTAAAGAAAGTTTACCGACTTACTCTTGGGAAACGTCATTAGCTCCAGATAAGTTGGCGATAGTAACGGTTAAACCAGAAGAGCTATCGTTAAGTGGGTTGTATGATTATGTTTCTTATCTGAAGGCGTCAGAGCAAGATGCATCACGCTATGAATTGGCGCTGTGGAGAAAGATAACCCAGCCAATTTCGATCGCGGTTATGATGTTGATGGCACTGTCGTTTATCTTTGGTCCTTTGCGTAGTGTGACCATGGGTGCGAGGATTTTGTCAGGTGTTATTGCTGGCTTTACCTTCTATATATCCAGTGAGTTCTTTGGCCCAGTGAGTTTGGTTTATCAAATACCACCCGCCTTTGGCGCAATAGCCCCGAGCGTGGTGTTCCTTGGAATTGCCATCATGCTCTTGAGGCGGAAACTGTAAATAGTAAAAAGGAAGGCATAACGCCTTCCTTTTTTGATCTTGATTGGAGCTAACTTAAATCACATTATCGTGCTTGTGGTAACACAACGACTTCGGTCTTTGCCCAGATATCGTGAAAGCCACGTTTTTCAGGATCGAATGGAACACATAGGTTTGCCAGTCCAAAACCTGAAGTACCTAAACGAATCAGCGCCTGAGTTACTGTGATCGCTGAGCCATCTTTGTTTTGAACGCGCAGCTTCCAAGCTCTCATGCCGAGAGTTTGACCAGCTCTAGTCCAGAAGAACACGAAGAAATATACCCAAACGGCGACTAAGTAAAAGGTATATGCAGGGCTCCAAATCGGATGGTTGGTTAAGAAGTCACTAACATCGGCATAACCGCTGTGGTTAAAAATGCCGAGAGCCATGAGCGCGTGCAGTAGAGCGACAATGACGCCAGCCGCCAACATTTCAATAGCGATTACGATCAGAGCGTCGTAGAACAAGGCACCAAATCGGCGCATGACTCCTGCTGGTGGCAGAGTATTTGTTGATGTCATGTGTTATTACTTCTTTAAAAATTGAGGCGTCAGAATATAGTTTAAGGCTTAGCCTGAAAAGAGACATGACGCACAGCTTATGACTTAGTGGCGAAATTATCGGCAAACACACATGAATTCAAGTTTTTATACTTGCCACATCAGTTCGCATACGTATAATGCCAAACATCGAAAGGGCAATGCCCCAAGATAATGCCGGTATGGTGAAATTGGTATACACGACGGATTCAAAATCCGTTGCCTTCGGGCGTGGCGGTTCAAGTCCGCCTACCGGTACCATATTTAAATGACAAAGCCTCGACTCAAGTCGGGGCTTTGTTGTATCTGGAGAGCTGATAACGTTGCCTTCGCGGTGGCGACAAGAAGGCTTCTTTAATTAGACAGATCTTGATGTTTCATTCCTAAATCCCATAATTTCCCTTCGCTATTCGATCTGATAATGAATTAATCATCTTAAATCATGATGTTACCTGTCATTCTCTATTCTATTGTCTATGTTTAAAGGATTAACAGAGGAGAGAAATATGCTGACAGTAACCCCTTACTTATTTTTTGATGGTCGTTGTAGTGAAGCGTTGGATTTTTATCATAAGTGTTTTGGTGGTGTGGTTTTATCGAAACAACTTTTCAGTGATGCACCACAGGTAATCGAGGGCGCTCAACCTGATTGGGTTATGCATGCTGAGTTCGAAGCGTTTGGTATGAAGCTGATGATGTCTGATGGTGTTAAGGCAAAAGAACTTGAAGGCAACAATCTCGCTCTCTCTCTTGTGACTGAAGATACCGCGACTCAAGAACAAATCTTTGAAAAGCTCAAGAAGGGAGGGCGGATAATGACTCCACTCGCAGATACTTTTTGGGGGGCTCGATTTGGCAAAGTAGAAGATAAATTCGGTATACGCTGGATGGTGCACTGCGACTCTTTAAGTTGAGCCTGTGAAATTGGATAGTGAAATTGCTGCTTGGTTTTATTAGAATTATAAATAGAGATTAATCATCAATATTATATATAAAAATGGGCAGCATAAAGATTACCGTAGATCGCATTCAGCCCGGTCTGCATATACGACTCCCCGTAAAATGGAATGAACACCCATTTTTATTCAACAGCTTTAAAATCAAAGATGACGCTCAAGTAAAAGTAATTCGACATCTTGGGATTAAGCACGTCTATATAAACCTGAGTCAAAGTGATACCTCACCTTTACCTGTTAATCACGTAGGTGAACAAGAAGTCGATATTGATTCACAGGTAAGCCTTGAAACGGAAAGAATGTGGAAAGATAAGCATGAGCGTATCGAAACCCTTAGCTCTTACCGCCGCAGGGTGAGTCATTGTGAGAGAGAGTTTGAACGTTCGCTTGCTCGAATGCGATCTGTGATGACCAAGATCCGTAACAGACCTTTAGATGCGGTAGGGGAGGTTAAGGCTCTTGTTGATGATATCGTTGAAACTCTAGTGAGCGATGATAACGTCACCTTGCACCTTATGAATGCTAAAGCAGATTTCGAAGATATTTACTTTCATACTCTAAATGTTTCGGTTGTTGCACTGATGATAGGAAAGGCCAAAGGCTATAACACACAGCAATTGAAAGACCTCTCATTCGCAGCGTTGTTTCACGATGTAGGCAAGATCAAAATACCAGTCGCGATACTAAGAAAGCAGAGTGCACTAACGGTGCCAGAAGAGAACTACCTGAAGCTTCATACTAAATACGGTGCGGATATTGTATCGGCAATTGATGACTTTCCTGAAAGTGCTAAAAAGGTGATCGCTCAACATCATGAGATGAATGATGGTTCTGGCTACCCCGAGGGCTTAAAAGAACATGAGATTGATGAATTTGCCAAGATAGTCGCCGTGGCTAATGCATTTGATAACCTTTGCCATGGTAAAACGCAATCTCAACAAATGATCCCGTATTTGGCACTGTCCCACCTATATAAGAGCTGCAAGCATCTATATAGCCAAGATAACTTGGGGCTGTTAGTTAAGTTCATGGGAGTCTATCCACCAGGAACTGTAGTACAGCTTTCAAATGACTCGATTGGGATTGTGATATCCGTTAACGCTAAACATATGCTTTATCCAAATGTACTTATCTATGATCCTAGCGTGCCAAGAACCCAAGCTCCGATCATTGACCTCTTTATTAAAGAGATCAAAATCGTTAATGCCGTTCATCCAAGCAAATTACCTGAACAAGTTCGAGAGTATCTAAACCCTAGGGCTCGTTTATCTTACTTTTTTGATAGTGGAGAGTAGTTATCCACAGGTCGTTGTGGGTAATTTGTTCGAAACTTGGGGTGAAAGTGGTATAAATAAGCCCTTGGTTGAAATGTCTTCGCTTAACCTCTTTTTTTAATAAAAAACGCATTTATTGCTTGCCAATATGAGCGGCATCTCTATAATGCCGCCT
>NZ_JBFRKI010000038.1:0-100046 GCF_041469245.1 Vibrio sp. 10N.286.51.B11
CAGCGTACCACTACACAGTGACGTTTATCACCCTGCGGATTTAGATTCTTTGGTTCTAGGTGCTGGTATATTAGGGGTTACCACTCTGTCTTCGATTTTGATGTGTTTGTTGACTCGATATTAATCAGTCGTGTTGACCGTTTTGCTCTGAGCATATTGATTTCTTGCTGGTTAGTTCAAGCTATGTTTTGGTTATTGCGACTAAGATGAAGCTAGAAGGTCACTACTGTTTGCTTAGTAGAAATAAAAATCCCCCAAATCATCGGCGGATAGTTTTGTGATTCTTTTCAGAATTAGATAAAGCCTTAAACCTAATGGGTCGAATTATGAAATTGAGTTTTAACTTTGAAGATGCGAGCCAGATCTTTGTGGGATCTTTTGCCTTGGCCGTGCCGATTTCTTTTTCTGAAGAGGCTTGGAAGTTAGGGGAGACTTTACCTACCGCTAATCTATTGCTGCTATTTTTACTGTCTGCGGTGTTCTTAGGCTTCTATACGTATGAGAGTGTCTTTCAAAAAGATGTTGTTGCTCGGTTGCCGGTGTTTATTTTCAGAATAGTGATTGCTTATGTTATGACGGCATTGGTCGTTGCTTTGGTACTGACTTGCCTGGACAAATTACCTCTATTGAGTGATCCCGTCGTATCGATCAAAAGAGTGATTGTTATTTCAATGCCAGCCTCTATGGGTGCTATTGTAGTGGATAGTTTTGATAAAGAGTAATCTGTGTATCAATTTGGATTGAAGTGTCTTACAGAGCTTTTCAGCGCTTACTTGATTCGTTATTTAGCTTTCTTACCTCCAAACTTAGTATTGATTTTTTCAACCGATCTCCTAGTCAATAAAATGAGTAGCAACGTACTGTGACTGACTCTTACGTGAATGTGTCGTTTGTTGTTGGGAGATTTTGAAGAGCATTAAGTAGCGAAGATTTGTAGCTTTGGAAGGATATAAAAACGGTTGGTTTCTGAATTGAATATGGTATTTGAAAGGTGAGGGTAGTTGTATTAATAAGTTAGGATCTTTAGATGCAAAAAAGCCGCATCAATGATGCGGCTTCTTTTAATTGGCTCCCCTTGCAAGACTTGAACTTGCGACATACGGATTAACAGTCCGCCGTTCTACCAACTGAACTAAAGGGGAATTGATTGTTTAGTCTCTAATCAAGAGAATGGTGCCGACTACCGGAATCGAACTGGTGACCTACTGATTACAAGTCAGTTGCTCTACCTACTGAGCTAAGTCGGCATCATGAATCAAAAAGCTTATGCTTGATGATTAACTTGGCTCCCCTTGCAAGACTTGAACTTGCGACATACGGATTAACAGTCCGCCGTTCTACCAACTGAACTAAAGGGGAATTATTCTTAAAGCTTTAAAGAAATGGTGCCGACTACCGGAGTCGAACTGGTGACCTACTGATTACAAGTCAGTTGCTCTACCTACTGAGCTAAGTCGGCACATAATATTTCTTTGTGCTTTACTGTTGTTGTCTAAGACACCAACAAATAAATTGTGGTGCCCGGAGGCGGAATCGAACCACCGACACGAGGATTTTCAATCCTCTGCTCTACCGACTGAGCTATCCGGGCGACGAGGTGTATTAAACGTGTTTTCGCGTTCTGGGTCAACATTAAATTGCAAAAAAAGTATCGTTTGATGTTTTTCTATACTTAGTGGGTTGTTTTTGCTCATTTGGGGTGAAAAACCTAGGTCTAGCATGCCCTAAAAGATAGTAAAACTACGGTTAACTACACTGAATGGGCGCCGAAATAAAAAAAGCACGTATGAAAACGTGCTTTTTTATTTGAAAATTTTCTAGGGAGTTTAGTGTTTTACTTCAAACCTATTAACCCAAGCTTCTAATTCGTTGGAAAGAGAGGCAAGAGTTTGGGTGCTGTTATGACTTTCTGTTACGACATTGCTCAGTTGGTTACCGCTCTCTTCGATCATATTGATACGCTTCGATATATCATCGCTCACCTGAGTCTGCTCAGCGGCCGCTGTTGCGATTTGATGACTCATTGATGAAATGGACTCTAATGCGACAACAATCTGTTGTAGTGCTTCAGAGGCGTTTTGAGACTCTGTTACGGTGCTTTCACTGGTCGCGGCACACACTTCCATGGTTTGAATTGCGTTGCGAGATCCCTCTTGAAGGTTATTAATCATTAATTGGATTTCTTTTGTGCTCGATTGTGTTCTGCCTGCAAGGTTACGAACCTCATCTGCTACAACAGCAAATCCACGACCTTGTTCGCCAGCTCGAGCTGCTTCAATGGCTGCATTTAGTGCCAATAGGTTAGTTTGCTCCGCTATATCACCAATCACATCTAATACTTTTGCAATGTTGTTTACATCGTTATCTAGGTTAGCGACAGCTTCGCTTGCTGTGCCTAGTTGGCCTGCTAAGCCTTGAATGTTATCTACTGTGTTGTGAATGAGTTGTTGGGTATGCTGGCTCTGTTTGTCGGCCTCGTCGGTGTTGCGCGCGGTATCGCTAGCTGAAGCAGCTACGTTATTGGCTGAAGAGGCCATCTCGGTCATTGCTGTCGCGATCATCTCTGTTGATTGCTGTTGGGTGTCTGTCAGTTGACCAATTGACCCAGCGCGATCTTCTACGCGCTGCAGTTCGCCTCTTAATGCCAGCATTGAAGCGTCAAGGTTTGATACTAGCTCAGCCAATGACTTACTCATTTGTTGTACGGCGTGATAGATACTGCCGTCAATTGCCTGAGTTTCGAAAGAGGTTTGAATTCGACCTTGTGCTACGGCTTGTACTGCTTCTCGTACGTCTTTAGGTTCGCCGCCAAGAAGCGCTAGCATGCGTTTAATGGATACAATTAGGCTCGCCAGAATAAGACCAGCAATCACGACACAAAGGAATAGCTGCCATTGAGCAGTAGACCAAAAACGAGCGTTAACTTCATTGAACCCGATACCAGTGCCGACAACCCAACCCCAATGTGGCGTTTTCTCTGCAATAGACAGTTTTTCTTCAATCGTTCCATCTGGCAGTTTTTGTGTCCAGGTGTACTCAATGATCTCGCCAATGCGATTACCAAGTACTCTTTGGATTAGCTGCCCAACACTATTGCCGTCGCCATCTTTAAAGTCGTTAAAACTGGTTCCGTGCAGTTGAGGATCTAATGGTGTCGCGATAAACGTCATGTTCTCATCGGCTACGTAAACATATTCATTATCTTTATAGATGTTGTTGCGTAGAAGGCGAGTAGCTAGTTGCTTGGCTTGCTCTTCTTCTAGTGTGCCATCAATCGCCATTTTTTCGACTTCAGTAAGAATGCTGTATGCGCTCTTAAACAGCTCTGTTACGCGAGCTTTGTTGTCCATGTTGCTAGCAACTCTTAAGGTCCATAAGCCTGTAGCCGTCAGTGCTAGCAGGGCGATCAAGATGATGCCCGATAATAAGTAAGCTTGCGTTTTTAGTTTCATATTTCCCCGCGCAGCGATTCAATAATTAGTATTAGGTATAATTCATCGAATCTTAATCTAAGTGGTGTAAGGCAGATATTAGAAAGACATCAAAGTATGATAGAGATTAAATTTTCGAAGAAAAAAAAGTAACAGGACTTGGTTCTATTTGTTTTAATGTGAATATTAGCGGGTCATGAACTTTATAAGGCGTTGGTTCTGTTGTAGTGGATATGCTTTATAGAACTTAGAATCAACTGCTGTAGTAAGAGTACTAAAAGGAGATAACTCAATTTATCGAGACTGATTAAGAGTTAGTGAGGAGCTGATGTGTATATTGAATAGAGTTTGTTTTTGTTCAAACGAAAAAAAGCCAAGTCTTTCGACTTGGCTTTCTTGAATGTGGCTCCCCTTGCAAGACTTGAACTTGCGACATACGGATTAACAGTCCGCCGTTCTACCAACTGAACTAAAGGGGAATTATTTGTGTCAACATCAGGTCTATAAAGACCATTATTTGTTAAGCACCAAATAATGGTGCCTCGAGGCGGAATCGAACCACCGACACGCGGATTTTCAATCCGCTGCTCTACCGACTGAGCTATCGAGGCAAAAGAATGGTGCCGACTACCGGAGTCGAACTGGTGACCTACTGATTACAAGTCAGTTGCTCTACCTACTGAGCTAAGTCGGCACACTAAATTCTTTATGCTTTTGTCCGTGTTGTTACTCCCTGTTAAAGAGTGTTGACACCAACAAATCAAATTGTGGTGCCCGGAGGCGGAATCGAACCACCGACACGAGGATTTTCAATCCTCTGCTCTACCGACTGAGCTATCCGGGCAACGGAGCGCTATTAAACGGATTTTCTGCATAACCGTCAACTCCTTTTTTGAAAATAACTAAAAAAACCGTTCGTTCGTTGTTTTTTTATTCAAAAGTGAGGGTTATGTTTTACCTTGGTTAAATTCTTTTTTGAATTGCGTTACTTTTTCGAGGTATCGGCGCGACTCTTTATTTGGATGCTTCTTGGTAAGCGCCCAGTAGGCTTGGCTCGGTTGCAGCGAGTTTAAGTCTTGCATTGCTCGCTTTCTGTCCTTACTGAAGGTATTGAGTACGCCACCAGTACCGCCGTTATAGGCTGAAATCATACTGTATTCAAGCGTTAATGGGTTTTTTACGTCTTTCAAATAACGATTTTTAAGGATGTAAAAGTATGCGGTGCCAGCATCAATGTTGTTTTCTGGATTGAATAAGTACTCAGGGCTTGGTTCACCAGGTTTCTTTTTGACGTGTTCAAATACATCTCGACCAGCGGTTTTAGGTACCACCTGCATAAGACCATAAGCATTAGCCCAGCTTACGGCGTACGGGTTGAAGCTACTCTCTGTCTTGATGATAGCGTAGATTAAATCTTCAGGGATGTCATAACGCTGAGACGCTCGTCGAACGATGTCGGCATATTGATAACTACGCTGGCTAGCGTGGTCGGCCACCATTGGGATTTCAACGTAGTAGGCTTTTTTAAAGTCGACTTCTTTGGTTTTTAGGTTATTCGCGATCAGGTAATCCGCAAACTGGTTCGCTCGCCAAGTCCATTGAATGGGCTTTTTTTCTTGGTCTACGACCTGATTATAGAGGAAAGGTTTGCCTTCTAGCTTGATGCTTTTAGAAGAGAATAGATCGACATGCGCCGGATCATCTGGCGTCAAAAGGGTCGTCATGATCGCATTTTTGAGGTGTTTTTTCGGTTCGGTAGAGGAAACCGTTTCCACCGTTACCAGGCCTTGGCTAAAATTCACTTCTGAACGACTTAAGTAATTATCTATGTATTTCACATAGTTACTCTTACCTGCCATCTTGATTTCACTGCTACCCCAACGTTTTTGAATGTTGCCTGAAAAGCTATCTATTAATGAATCTAGCGCCCCGGTATCTTTTTCAAATTGTCCGGGTAGCTCAGCTAAATTCTTCACAAACCGGTTGGTTGGCTCGTAATTGACATCATAAATGCTTTCGACAAATTCACGGCTGCAGCCAGTTAATAACATGGCTGTTAGGAAGTAACTTAGCTTTTTCATAGTTCCTCATACAAAAATGACATCGCAGCGTTAACCATGATGTCATTAAAAATTGCTTAAATAAATGTCTTATTCGCTTGGTGGAGTATAGCCATCAATTACGACATCTTTACCTTCAAAAAGGAAGTTAACCATCTCAGTTTCAAGAAGTTTACGATGCTCAGGATCCATCATGTTTAGCTTCTTTTCATTGATAAGCATAGTTTGCTTGCTTTGCCATTGTCCCCAAGCTTCTTTAGACACGTTGTCAAAGATACGCTTACCTAAGTCACCTGGGTAAAGTTGAAAATCTAGGCCTTCAGCATCTTTTTGAAGGCGAGTACAAAATACAGTGCGGCTCATAGTGGTTCCTCTTATCGCGTTCGTTGATTCAAACGTCGTCGTTCAGTTCAAAGGGTAGGCTCTCAATAAGCTGCTTTACAGGAGCGGCTAGGCCAATTTCTTCCGGTTTTGATAAGTTATACCAGAGACCTTTAGCCCCTTCCATTATCAAATCTGGTTGTTTATCTAATTTCACTAATACTGGCGTGATATCTAAGTGGTAGTGGCTGAAAGTGTGTCTAAACGCAATCATGGTCTTGATTGAATCTGTGTTTGTGATTGAACGAAGATCCAATTGGTGTTCGATTTCTGCGTTCTCATTTTGAGGGAAACAGAATAAGCCTCCCCAGATACCTGATTGAGGGCGCTGCTCAAGCCACACTTGGTTATCGTGATACAGGATTACAAACCATGTCTCTTTTACTGGTTTCTCTTTCTTTGGCTTTTTGCCAGGGAAGTCGAGTTGTCTATCGAGTTTTTTAGCTTCACACATGTTTTCAATTGGGCACAGAGTACATTTAGGCTTGCTACGAGTACAAACCATTGCTCCCATATCCATCATAGCTTGATTGTATTTATCGACATCTTGCTTTGGGGTGTGTGCCTCTGCGTGTTCCCAGAGTTGGTTTTCAACCTTCTTTTGACCAGGCCAGCCCTCGACAGCAAAGCTTCTTGCAAGCGTTCGCTTCACGTTACCATCAAGGATCGCATGGGGGAGCTTGTAAACAGAGGACAGAACGGCTGCCGCTGTTGAGCGGCCAATGCCTGGAAGCGCATTCATTTCTTCGAGGGAAAGTGGAAACTCCCCACCATATTGCTCTGCGACGATCTTGGCAGCTTTGTGTAGGTTACGAGCTCGTGCGTAGTAACCAAGCCCTGTCCATAGATGGAGCACTTCATCTTGCTCGGCGTTTGCTAGATCGATAACTGTTGGAAAACGTTCCAAGAAGCGTTGGTAGTATGGAATCACCGTGGTGACCTGAGTCTGCTGAAGCATGATTTCAGATAGCCAAACGGTGTAGGCGGTTTTGTTTTGTTGCCAAGGTAATTCTTTACGCCCGTAGGCGTCATACCACTTTAATATGGCGGTTGCGAAAGGAGTCACGACATGCTCTATGCTTTGCTATTATTAGAAGCGAAATTGCACCACACTTAACGTTGGATGTAAAACAGACAAATTGTGTGGGAATTTATCCACGGAAAGACTTGCACCGAAGGCAATTCTTTGGATAATCCCCGCTTTGATTAATCAATGTGCAGGCAAAAATCAATGAGTGAAGTGACCACTAACGAATATACTGAAGACGGCAAACTGGTTCGTAAGATCCGTAGTTTTGTTCGCCGCGAAGGCCGCTTAACAAAAGGCCAAGAGAACGCGATGAATGAATGTTGGCCAACAATGGGTATCGACTACAACCCAGAGCTTCTTAACTGGAAAGAAGTATTTGGCAACGATAACCCAGTTGTACTAGAGATTGGCTTCGGTATGGGTGCATCACTGGTTGAAATGGCAAAGAACGCACCTGAGAAGAACTTCTTAGGTATTGAAGTTCACAGCCCAGGTGTTGGTGCTTGTTTGGGTACTGCGCGCGATGCTGGCGTAACTAACCTGCGTGTAATGTGTCACGATGCTGTAGAAGTATTTGAACACATGATTCCAGATAGCAGCCTGCATACACTGCAACTGTTTTTCCCTGACCCATGGCACAAGGCTCGCCACCACAAGCGTCGTATCGTTAAAGCTGAATTCGCTGAAATGGTTCGTGCTAAGCTACACCTTGAAACTGGTATTTTCCACATGGCAACTGACTGGGAAAACTACGCAGAGCACATGATTGAAGTAATGAACGTTGCTCCAGGTTTTGAGAATATCGCTGAAGATGGTGATTACATTCCTCGCCCGGATGAGCGCCCGCTAACTAAGTTTGAAGCTCGTGGCCATCGTTTAGGTCACGGCGTTTGGGATATTAAGTACAAGCGTACTAAGTAATTCTGAACCTAAACAAATGAAGGTGAGGTTTGATTAGGATCTTAACCTTACACTTTGTGGGATTGATAAAAGCCAACATTATTGTAGTGTTGGCTTTTTTGTCCTTAGGCTTTTATTTCAGTAAAGGCTTAACGACAGAAAGTAATACCAATCACAGTAAGTAAGTGATCAGAAATAGCGTAGGAAAAAGGCTTGAGAACAAGGCAGCATTTTTCGATAAGTAGTTACTCTACAATCAAAAACTCTAACGCAGTTATCGAGCATTTTAACAAGCTAGAGTGAGCTGTTATTTACTACGATTGGTATATGTTACATCCCTACAAAAATAACAATATAGAAGTAAGCACACATGAAACCAACTCAAGCTATTTTGGCCGAGATCTTAGAAGAAGTTAGCCCTTTAATTGGTCAGGGAAAGGTCGCTGATTATATTCCTGCATTAGCGCGTATATCGAACCAGAAACTGGCGATTGCGGTGTACACCAATGAAGGAGAAGTGATTCAAGCTGGTGATGCAGAGGAAGCCTTCTCTGTACAATCTATCTCTAAGGCTTTGAGTTTGACGTTAGCAATGGTGCTCTATAAGCCGGAAGAGATTTGGCAAAGAGTAGGCAAAGAGCCTTCTGGTCAAGCCTTTAACTCGATGATTCAGCTTGAGATGGAGTATGGTATTCCCCGCAACCCGTTCATCAATGCGGGGGCAATTGTCGTTGCAGACCTACTACAAAGCCGCTTGTCTGCGCC
Organism: Vibrio sp. 10N.286.51.B11; assembly: GCF_041469245.1. Lineage (NCBI taxonomy): Bacteria > Pseudomonadati > Pseudomonadota > Gammaproteobacteria > Vibrionales > Vibrionaceae > Vibrio > Vibrio sp. 10N.286.51.B11. The sequence continues at coordinate 8,568 of NZ_JBFRKI010000038.1, forward strand.
TAGGCACCGCTTGTTAGAGTTTGTGCGTCAGTTATCGGGTGATACTCATATTGTGTATGACAAGGTGGTAGCGGCTTCAGAAATGATGCACAGCGATCGTAATGCTGCCATTGCTTATTTGATGCGTTCATTTGGTAATTTTGAGAATGATGTTATCCCAGTTCTGAATAACTACTTCCACGCTTGTGCGCTTAAAATGACGTGTGTGGATTTGGCAAAAACCTTTAGCTATTTAGCAAACAAAGGCGTGTCGGTTCAAACCAAGAAAGAGATCATCACGCCAGTTCAAACCAAGCAGTTGAATGCTTTGCTTGCGACGTGTGGCTTGTACGATGGGGCTGGTGAGTTTGCCTACCGTGTTGGTATGCCAGGAAAATCGGGCGTTGGTGGCGGTATTATTGCTATCGTTCCTGGCGAAATGACGATTGCGGTGTGGTCTCCAGAGCTTGATCCTTCTGGCAACTCGCTCGCAGGTACTAAGGCTCTAGAGTTGCTTTCAGAGCGAATTGGTCGTTCTATTTTCTAAGAGAAAGATTCGAGCACGGACGTTGTCCTATAGAACGCTTCGCTCCGAGAGAGGGCTATAAAACAAAAAGGGTTGACCCTAAAGCCAACCCTTACGCAATGCTTCTCGAATCTCGAACTACTCGTCTTCTTCTGCCATAAAGGCTTCTAACAGATCATTGAGAAACAGCTTTCCTTTTTCAGTGATCTGCCAGTGAGTGTCGGTTTCCTTCAAGTAGCCTAGCTCTTTTGCCCATTCAATCGTTTTTTGAATCGAGTCAAAACCAAGCCCTGTCGTATCAATGAAATCCTGCTTTGGACATGCTTCCATTAACCTAAAACGGTTCATGAAAAATTCAAAAGGGCGGTCTTCATTCGGCACTTCAAATTCATCTGATAGATAAGGTTTTACCATGTTTTGGTACGCAGCTAGATAGCCTCTAGGGTGCTTAACCTTAGTGGTACGAACAATGCGTCCATCTGTAAAGCTCAGCTTGCCATGAGAGCCACAGCCAATACCTAGATAGTCACCAAAGCGCCAGTAGTTGAGGTTATGTTGGCACTGATATCCCGGCTTGCTGTAGCCTGAAATTTCGTACTGCACATACCCTGCGTCTGCGAGCTTCTTATGGCCTAGGTCGAAGATATCCCAAAGGTCATCATCATCAGGCAGCGTTGGTGTTTTGTAATAGAACATGGTGTTAGGTTCTATTGTTAGCTGATACCAAGATAAGTGCGGAGGGTCGAGTTCTATCGCTTTATCCAAATCAGCCAACGCTTGTTCAATACTCTGATCGGGTAAGCCGTGCATTAAGTCTAAGTTGAAACTATTCAATCCAATCTTATGCGCTAAATGAGCGGCATTTACCGCTTCATCTTGACCATGAATACGCCCAAGTCTTTCCAGTTTCTCTTGCTCAAAACTTTGCACACCCACCGAGATTCGAGTAATGCCTGCCTTTTGGTAACCTGCAAAACGCTCAGCTTCGATAGTTCCCGGGTTGGCTTCCATGGTGATTTCTATTTCAGGTTTGAACGGGATGCGCTGTTCAATGCCTTGTAACAATCGGCCAATTCCTTCAGGAGAAAACAGGCTTGGGGTACCGCCACCAATAAAGATCGAATGCAGTGGGCGAGGCATACCATTGAGCTGATATTTTTCGATATCAGTATCGAGATCCTCAAGCAGTGCATCGATGTACTCTTTTTCAGGGATCTCGGCTTTCAGAGCGTGAGAGTTAAAATCACAATACGGACACTTTTGTACACACCATGGGATGTGTACATAGAGGCTAAGTGCGGGTGGTATTAGCGCTGCATTGTGCATTACAGAGCTTGCTCCTTGAGAGTCTTGAATAGTGACGCAAGCGCTTTACCACGGTGTGATAGTTGCTTCTTACGCGAAGATTCAAGCTCTGCTGAGGCGCAGTTATCTTCTGGTACAAAGAACACAGGATCGTAGCCAAAGCCATTCTCACCGTGTTCTTCAGTAAGAATACGACCTTCCCATTTACCGTGACACACTAGAGGTGTTGGATCATTCTCGTGACGCATTAGCACCAACACACAGTGGAAACGCGCAGTACGCTTTTCAGTTTCGACACCTTGCATCGCATCTAATAGTTTTTTGATGTTCTGCTTATCGGTTGCCCCTTCACCTGAGTAACGCGCTGAATAGATACCTGGCGCACCATTTAAGTAATCAACCTCTAAACCTGAGTCGTCAGCAATGGCTGGCAGCCCTGTTTCTTTCGCTGCGTGGCGAGCTTTGATGATGGCATTTTCAATGAAAGTCGTTCCTGTTTCAGCGACTTCTGAAACGTTAAATTCACTTTGCGCGACAACGTCAAAACCAAACTCAGACAGAATATCTGCCATCTCGCGAACTTTACCTTGGTTGCCTGTTGCTAAAACAATCTTACTCATGGGAATGTAGCTCTAAATAAGTTAATAAATGAAAAGTAAGGTTTGAGCTTACTCTTCTATATAGAATTTCTGTGTGAAACGCAGTGGACCAGTGCCTTTTAGGCCTGCGTTCACATCGATGTCGAAGGTGATGTTTTCTTCGTGAGTTACGGGGAACTCAGCAAGGTAATAAATCGCATCGCCTTCTTTGATTTCTCGAAACTTCAAAGTACGGGTGTTTCCAACGAGGTTCTTCGCTGTTCCCGTAATTTTAGCCGTTGTCGCAGGCTTGCCTAGAGAAGCCTTGTCTAACACGCTGATGTTGAGGATTGCTGAGTATCCATTTCGCTTAAGTTTGTATTGCTTAGCGACTTGCGAAGTTAAGAACGTGGAATTAAAAGCCGAGTAATGAACCTCGACATCCTTAATGTTCTTAAATTGCCCTGCTGAGCTTGGTAAGGCAACAAGAGCGGTGAGTAGTGCTGTTATCCATAAACGCATAATGACTCCAATAAATAGCAAAAAGCCATCATAGGATGGCTTTGACTTCAGTTGGGATTTGGCTTGGCGAGCATATTCGAACTTGCTTGTGCCTACCGAGATCTCCCTTTTCTATCTTAATTTGCCCTTTTGCGACCTTAAACTGTTTCGCAAGGTATTTCGCTAAGTGGGCGTTGGCTTTGCCATCTACTGGTGGAGCAGTTATGGCAATTTTGAGTTCCTCACCATGCAAGCCAACAATCTTGTCTCGGCTTGCTTTGGGTTGGATATAGAGCCTAAGAAGAATATCGTCTTCCTCGGCCCAAACCGCTTTTGGCATCGTCAAAGTACCTGATGTTTGTACTTGAATTATAGCTGATACCAAATAGGGCCAATCATGTCGCCCATTAGGAAGTTCGCAAATTGCAGAACAATGAACAGAACCAGTACGCTTAGGTCGAAACCACCCATGTCCGGAAGGATACGGCGGATAGGCACTAGCATTGGTTCAGTCAGTTGATGGAATACGTACTCGATTGGACTACGACCTTGGCTTACCCAGCTTAGGATTGCACGGATAAGTAGAACCCAGAAGATCAAACCACCAGCCGCTTTGAGCAGAGACAGTGCACCAAAGATAAGGAAGCTAATATCGAAAACGGCAGCGCCGCCAGAGATAATCAGGTTTAGAGCAACGAACTTAAGTACACACAGCACATAAGCGAAAACAACGGTCGCAAGATCTAGGCTGCCGATTGATGGAATAACTCGGCGTAGTGGGGCAACAACCGGTTGTGTCGCTTTTACGATGAATTGTGAGAATGGGTTGTAGAAATCTGCACGTGATGCTTGTAGCCAGATACGCAAGATCACAACCATGATGTAAAGATCAAAAACGGTCGAGATCAGAAAGCTCATCGAGTTCATATTGTTTCCTTTTTCGGATTTACTTGTCGCTTAGATATAACCAGAGCGGCAAAATGCTTGTTTACCTTGATTGGTACTAAAACAGTTTTTCCATCTCTTCAGCTCGAGCAACCGCCGCTTGCATGGCTTTTGCTACGATGTCTGATAGTTGATGTTCGTTAAACGTGCGTAGTGCTTCTGCGGTCGTGCCGCCTTTGGATGTCACTTGTTCACGCAGTGTTGATAATTCAGTATCTTGGTTTGCTACCACCATCTCTGCCGCGCCTAATGCAGACTGCTGCACTAGCTTACGAGCGGTTTCTTGGTCAAAACCTTGCTTGATTGCTTCAGCTTGCATCGCTTCCATAAACAGGAAGAAGTAAGCCGGAGCGCTACCCGCCGCCGCAATGATGTTGTTGATTCCAGACTCTTGTTCAACCCAACTTACTTCACCAACAGCTTGCATCAGCTGAGAAGCAAAGTCTTTATCATCTTGGCTGACAGTTGCATCGGCATAAAGACCACTCATCCCTTTACCAAGCAGTGATGGCGTGTTTGGCATCACACGAACAAGGTTCAGTTGGCAGTTTAACATCTCATTAAGTCGATTCGCATTAATACCCGCGGCAATTGAGATAACCAGTTTGTTGCTGAAGTCGATATCTTGTAAGGGTTTACATACATCAGCCATCATTTGTGGCTTCACGGATAACACAACAACGTCTGCTTTTTCAGCTGCTGCAATATTATCGCTGGTGGTATTGATGCCGTATTCTTGTTCTAACGGCAGCCTTCTGGTTTCTGAAGGTGCTGTCGCAGTAATCTTTTGCGCTGGGTAACCACTAGCAACTAAGCCAGCTACAATTGAGCGAACCATGTTTCCCGCCCCAATAAAGGCGATGTTCTTATGTACCATATATAAAATCCTGAGCGTGTCGCTGCGCGGATAAGGCGAAGCGGTATCAATACTTGTACTTGTCGTTACTTACTACGGCTATTTCGCGTAATCACGAGCGCCGAAAATAGCTGTTCCAATACGAACCATTGTGCTGCCAGCCTCAACTGCTGCATCCATATCACCACTCATCCCCATCGAAAGGGTATCAATGTCTGAATACTTCGCGGCTAGCTTGTCTTTAAGCTCTGCCAGTTGAGAAAATGCATTAAGCTGAGATTGATAGTCAGATACGTTTGCAGGAATCGACATCAATCCTCTTAAGGTGAGGTTGGGGAGCGATGAAATCAACTCCGCGAGTGCAAAAACTGTCTCTTCTGAGGTTCCAGATTTGGACTCTTCACCACTGGTGTTTACCTGAATCAACACTTGTAAAGGTGGAAGTTCGCTTGGTCGTTGATCATTAAGCCTTTGTGCGATCTTATCGCGATCGACGGAATGCACCCATTGAAAGCTTTCCGCGATTGGGCGGGTTTTATTGGATTGAATTGGACCAATAAAATGCCACTCTAAATTTAGGTTAGAATGTTGTTCTGAAAAGTGTTTTACTTTATCTACACCTTCTTGAACATAGTTTTCACCAAAGGCAACTTGGCCTCCGAGTGCGGCTTCTAGAATCGCATCAATAGGTTTAGTTTTGCTGACGGCTAAAAGTTGCACGGACTCTGGAGCTCGTCCGCACTTTTGCTCAGCACTACGAATCTGTGAGGTGATTTGTTCGATATTTTGTTGAATACTACTCATAGCTGACTTTACTTAAGGGAAAATAAATGGATATCACTGAGTTACTAGATTTTAGTGTAAAGCATAACGCGTCAGATCTACATCTTTCTGCGGGTGTATCTCCAATGGTACGTATAGATGGTGAAGTAAGGAAGCTTGGAATCCCAGCTTTGAGTCATGCTGATGTGCATCGTTTGGTTTTTGAGATCATGAGCGATTCACAACGCGGCGAGTTTGAAGAAAAACTGGAAGTCGACTTCTCTTTTGAATTACCCAATGTTGGTCGCTTTCGTGTTAATGCGTTTAACCAAGCCCGTGGCTGCTCAGCTGTCTTTCGAACTATCCCTGTCGAAATCCCGACTTTAGATCAGTTAGGTGCACCTGAGATCTTCGAAAGGATTGCTAACTACGAAAAAGGGTTAGTGCTCGTCACTGGTCCAACTGGCTCTGGTAAATCAACGACTCTTGCGGCGATGGTTGATTACGTAAATCGCAACCACAATAAGCATATTCTGACGATTGAAGACCCGATTGAATTCGTTCACACCAATAATAAATGCCTAGTCAACCAGCGTGAAGTTCACCGTGATACTCACAGTTTTAAAGCGGCACTGCGCAGTGCCTTACGTGAAGACCCAGACGTGATTCTGGTTGGTGAACTTCGTGACCAAGAGACGATTAGCTTAGCGTTAACCGCAGCAGAAACGGGTCACTTGGTCTTTGGTACTCTGCACACCAGTTCTGCGGCTAAAACGATCGACCGTATTATCGATGTGTTCCCAGGTAGCGATAAAGATATGGTTCGTTCGATGTTGTCTGAATCACTGCGCTCGGTGATAGCCCAGAAGCTGCTAAAGCGTGTTGGTGGTGGTCGTGTGGCGTGTCATGAAATCATGATGGCAACACCTGCGATCAGAAACTTGATTCGTGAAGATAAGGTTGCGCAGATGTACTCGATCATTCAAACGGGCGCAGCGCACGGCATGCAGACCATGGAACAAAATGCGAAGCAGCTGATGGCGCAGGGCTTGGTTGATTCGGAAGAGGTCGAGAAAAAGATCGAAATTGAAACCTCAATGTTTTAATTAAGGTGTACATAATGGAATTGAATCAAATCCTTGAGGGAATGCTTTCTCAAAAGGCATCGGATCTCTATATCACTGTCGATGCGACAATCCTGTTTCGTGTGGATGGTGAATTACGCCCCCAAGGAGAGAAGCTGAATGCGGCTCAAGTTGCTCAATTACTTGATGCGATGATGGAACAAGACCGACGTGATGAATATCAGCAAACGCGTGAGGCTAATTTTGCGATTGTGCGTGACTTTGGTCGTTTTCGTGTCAGTGCATTCTTTCAGCGAGAGCTACCTGGAGCGGTCATTCGACGTATCGAGACTAACATCCCAACCTTTGAGCAACTAAAGCTTCCTGATGTACTACAGGACCTATCAATAGCTAAGCGCGGACTTGTGCTGGTGGTTGGTGCGACAGGCTCTGGTAAGTCGACCTCAATGGCTGCAATGACAGGCTATCGCAACACCAATCGCTCGGGACATATCTTGACGGTTGAAGACCCGATTGAATTTGTGCATGAACATAAAAAGTGCATCATGACACAGCGTGAAGTTGGACTCGACACCGAGAGCTATGAAGTCGCGCTTAAGAACTCGCTACGCCAAGCACCAGACATGATCTTGATTGGCGAAATCCGTAGCCGTGAGACCATGGAATACGCGATGACCTTTGCTGAAACGGGTCACTTGTGTATGGCAACCTTGCACGCCAATAACGCTAACCAAGCGCTAGAGCGTATTCTTCATTTGGTGCCGAAAGAGCAGAAAGAACAGTTCTTGTTTGACCTATCGATGAACCTGCGTGGTGTCGTCGCTCAGCAACTCATTCGCGACAAGAATGGCAGCGGGCGTCATGGTGTATTCGAGATTCTGCTGAATAGCCCTCGTGTTTCTGACTTGATTCGTCGTGGTGAACTGCACGAACTGAAAGCAACCATGGCTAAATCGAAAGAGATAGGTATGCAGACCTTTGACCAAGCTTTGTATGATTTAGTGATAGCAGGCAAGATCAGCGAAGAGGATGCGTTCCACAGTGCCGATTCTGCTAATGACTTGCGCTTAATGCTCAAAACTAGACGTGGTGATGACGACTACGGAACTGGGGCGTTGGCTGGTGTGAAGATAGATATGGGGTGATAAAAAACGCCTGATTTGATTCTAGGTTAAAATCAGGCGTTCATCATATTCATCGTTCGACTGCGTCTGTATTATCAACGCTTCTTGTTCTTAGGCTCGCTGATTACGTCTGCGTCAGTCGAAGTATGATTCATATAACCTGCATTATTGGAGCTTGTCGAACTGCATGCTGATATTGCTAGAGCTACGAAGATTGCTAGAAAAATTTTCATGTGAACTCCCACTTACCTAATAATGAATTGCTTCGACATTACGTCGTAATATCATTATAGGATCACAAAGGAGTTTAATCTTTGAGCTCTTAATTTTCGTTATGAATATTGTGCTTCAAACCAGCTCTCTAAAATGACGACTGCAGACTGGTTATCGACATTGCCTTTGCTTAGCGCTTTATAGCCGCCCATTTCAAAAAGGTCGGCCCTTGCTTCTGTCGTAGAAAGTCTTTCATCATGCAGTTCAACATCGACACCAAAGCGCCCTTTTAGGCGATTGGCAAACTTCTTCGCCCTTGGTGTAATCGCGGCTAGATCTTTACCATGAAGATCGGTAGGAAGACCAACCACGATAAGATTCGGCTGCCACTCCTTAATTTGCTTTTCGATATCGTCCCAATTTGGGATGCCATCTTTGGCTTTAAAAGCTTTTAGAGGGCTTGCGGTGCCCGTGATTTCTTGTCCTATCGCACTACCGATACTTTTTGTACCGTAGTCAAATGCCATAATTGTTCGTGACATGGGGTTTCCAAATTTATCTGTGTTTGAGAGTGTCTGTTTATTTTACTTAGTTGATTTGAGCTAGGCGTGACCAGCGTCTGCTGAAAGCTGAGCTGCATTAATGCCTAACATCTGTACAGCGACTTTCCAGCGGTCAGAAATCGGTGTATCGAAGATGACCTTCGGATCGGCTTCAACGGTTAACCATGAGTTCTCGGTCAGTTCTGTTTCCAGTTGTCCGGGTTCCCATCCTGCATACCCAAGTGCGACTAAATAATTCATCGGCTCATCTTCTGTGCCCAACACCATCAAGATATCTTTTGAGGTTGTCACTGAGATTTGATCCGTCATGCTGATACTGGATTGATAGTTGCCTTTAGGTTTGTGCAAAATAAACCCACGGTCTTCTGCGACCGGTCCACCATTCAATACAGGCTTATCAAGACTTGCTTGGTTGGGTTTTGGCTGATCAGAATCAACCTCAACTTGCTTAAGCATGCTACCGACAGTGACATCAATAGGGGCGTTGATCATCAAACCCATCGCGCCTTCGTCATTGTGCTCACAAAGGTAAATCACCGAATTTTGAAAGTATGGGTCTTTCATTCCGGGCATAGCAACCAGAAAGTGGTTCGTTAAATTCATAGAGCCTCCTGCCAGTGTGTTCCCAGTAAAGGAAAAAGAGCGGCGTAAAGCCGCTCATTGTTCTTTGCCTAGATATTTCTGTGTTTTCGAATAGCTAAGGCTTTCTTTAGTTTAGGCTATTTAGCGTTAACGCGACGCTCAATTGCATCCATTAATTTACCTGTAACTGAAATATCAAAAGCGGCTTCAATTTCACGGATACAAGTAGGGCTAGTCACGTTAATTTCAGTCAGCTTGTCGCCGATAACATCAAGCCCAACAAAGATTAAGCCTTTCTCTTTCAGTGCTGGAGCAACTGCTCTTGCGATAGCCCAGTCTGTTTCACTTAGAGGACGAGCTTCACCTGTACCGCCAGCAGCAAGGTTACCTCGAGTTTCCCCTTTTGCAGGAATACGCGCTAGACAGTAAGGCATTGGCTCACCGTCAACCACAAGAATACGCTTATCACCATTGCTGATGTCTGGAACAAAAGTTTGTGCCATTGCGTAGTTCTGACCGTGGTTGGTCAAGGTTTCAATAATAACTGATACGTTTGGATCGCCTTCTTTCACACGGAAGATAGACGCGCCGCCCATGCCATCAAGTGGTTTTAGAATCACGTCGCCGTGTTCTTCTCGGAACGCTTTAATTTTTTCAGCTTTACGAGTCACGATGGTGGTCGGTGTCAGTTCAGGGAACCATGCCGTGAACAACTTCTCGTTACAGTCACGTAGGCTTTGTGGTTTGTTGACGATCAGTGCGCCGTTCTCTTCAGCACGCTCAAGAATGTAAGTTGCGTAGATGTACTCAGTATCAAACGGAGGATCTTTACGCATTAGTACCGCATCTAAATCGGATAGCGCGATAGTCTGTTCTGATTTGAACTCGTACCAACCGTTTGGATCTTCTTTTAGTTCAACAACCTTAGTGTCAGCAATGGCTACGCCTTGATCTAAATGTAGATCATCCATTTCCATGTAATGGATTTCGTAACCACGACGCTGAGCTTCAAGCATCATGGCAAAGCTAGAGTCTTTTTTGATGTTAATGGATGAAATTGGATCCATTACGATGCCAAGTTTGATCATTTTTTTCTCCTAGCCTAGATCGCCAAAACGGACTTGTAAGGCAGTAATTGCGGTTAGAGCTGCTGTTTCGGTACGAAGTACACGTGGGCCGAGTAGCGTCTCTTCAAATTTGTATTGTTCTGTCATGCCGATTTCTTCAGCCGACAAGCCACCTTCAGGGCCGATCAATAGGCGTACCTTACTGATAGGTTCTGGAAGGGTATTAATTGAGTATTTTGCACGAGGATGTAAGTTCAGCTTTAATGCTTCACTCGGTTCGCTACACCACTCTTCAAGTTGCATGATAGGGCGAATGACTGGAACCGTATTGCGGCCACACTGTTCACACGCCGCGATAGCAATCTTTTGCCACTGTGCGAGTTTTTTCTCGAAGCGTTTTGTATCAAGCTTAACGCCACAGCGCTCTGAAATTAAAGGGGTAATGGTGTTCACACCAAGCTCAACCGATTTCTGAATCGTGAACTCCATTTTGTCGCCACGTGAAATCACTTGGCCTAAATGTAAGTCTAACGGAGATTCGCTGCTGCGTTCGATGCGTTCAGAAACATTAACGGTGACATTTTTCTTTGATACTTCGGCTATCGTCGCAGGGAATTCAGCGCCACTGCCATCAAATAGAAGGACTTCTTGGCCTTCTTTCATGCGAAGGACACGACCAACATGACCCGCGGCATCTTCGCCTAAAGCGAGTGAACCTAACTGATGAATGCGTTCTGGGTGATGAATACGAGGGATTCTCATGCTGGTAAACCTATAAATATGTTCATTTGGGTATTTTGTCTCTGCTTAACATGGATGCTTTTAGTTGAAAAAACAAGGGTAGAGCAAGAGTTTCAGGGGCAATTCTGAAACTCTTGTTTGAGATAGTTAGGAATGTTGATTGTACGAGCGACGTTATTTACAAGCAGGGTAAACAAATGGGTTGTGATTACCTTGGATGGCATAGATTCGCTCATCACGAGTACATTCCCACTTGTCGACAGGAAATTGCTTGTTCCACGCCATCATTAGGTTGGTTTGTTGCTTAGATAGTTTGAAACCATACTCTTGGCTCATGTAAAGGTAAGTACGCGCGATAGAGCCTTTTGCTCTGTCTGGCGGCATAACTTTACGCTGCTTGAAGTTGACCTGCATTTCGCACTGACCATAGCTCACGCCATCCATTCCATTCCACTGGCTGAAGTTGTAGTTCGAACGGTCACCATTTACTTCACCGATAGCTGGCGTTAGGTTGTGAAGGTCGGCTTCCATGGATTTGAATATTTTGTCATTGCGAGTGCAGTTCTTGCGCCCACCATCTTGCCAACACTGACGCTGGTGGCCAAATTGCCAAGCTGGAACCACGTGTTCCCACTCAATTCGACTCGCCCGCTTTTGTTGTTTTCGGACTTGATAGCCACAGCCATCAAGGTCGGGAATGCCTTTCTTTTTGTCCTTCCAAGTAATGTCACAGCCGCAATAAAATGAAGTCGGATGGTCGAGGTAAATCTTCACCGCTTCTCTTTTTGCTTTGGAAAATGAGCTCGGTGGTGCGGCGAGAACGCTTTGGGTTACCAGTAGGCCAAATACTATTGTTAAGTAAAAAGATACAGGTAGGCCAAATGCTTTGAAGGTGAGTTTTTGCATAGAAAAAGACTGATAAAAGTATGATAAACATCAGTCTAGCACTCAAATGTTAGATCTCTCTATTAGATTTGTTCTACCGAGTAAATCAACCTGTCACTAGCTTAGTTGAGTTCCCGTGAAAGCTAAGGTTTGCTGGCACAATTGGCAGCGGTAGGTCGATTGATTCCGAAGTACTTTGTTGTGTCGTCTGATTGATAATGGGTAAGTGGTGCACTCACATCGATATTCAAAGGTTTTCCCTTGAACTGACGCGATTTCAAAGCTGTGAGTTGTTCTGGCTGGCACGTTGAATACTTTTTCCATCACGTATTTCCACTCGTTTCCGTGAGGCCTAACACGTCCGAAAACCTGATGCGTGATCAGGTGTGCGAGTTCATGTGGCACAACCTCGTTGATGAAGGCATCTTCATTTTCAGAAAATAGTACGTGGTTGAGCTTAATTTCGTTGAGCTGAAGGTAGGCCTTTCCCGCCGCTTTGCCTCTTAACTTGAAGGTGATAGTTGGGTGTGGAAATTCACGAGAGAAATGTTGATTTGCGATAGCTAGGCATTCGGCCAATTTCTTATTTGCTCGGTGTTGTTGCGGGGTGTAAGACAAACGTTGTTAACTCCAAATAAAAGGCCTCAGCGTTTAAACCAAGGCCTAATCATAACATTGCTTGTTGATCTAGCGATGCTTTACACGTGATGTTTTTTCTTAATGATCTCGTGATAAGCGTGCCATGTAGCATAGCCAAGTAGCGGCATGGTGACGATCATTCCGATGCCGTAGGTGGCAAAACCCACCAGAATACCGGCACAAATAATACTTGCCCAAACCACCATTGCAGGAATGTTCGATTTCACGGCATTAAAGCTAGTGAAAATTGCACTCATCACATCAACGCGTCTCTCCATCATTAACGGAATTGAAAATGCTGAGATGCTAAATATGAGGCTTGCGATGACAAAACCAATCACAGAACCCGTAATTAAGAAGGGAGCGAACTCAGCCAGTGGTGCGCCTTGCACTGAAGGGTAGAGCGCGTGCAATAACGCAGCGATACGCATCCAGAATATCATCGCAACCATCAATACGATCGCAAAGGCCCATTGGTGGGTGGAGTTGCGAGTGATGGCTTTCATCGAGTGCAGTAGGCTTGCGTTATGGCCTTTTTCTCTTTCCCAAGCTGCGTCATACAAGCCCAGAGCAAGAAACGGCCCTATTAGCATGTACACGATCAGGCTTGGCATTACGACCAAGTGTGTTCCTTGCCATTGGACAAGCTGAACAATGGCGATTGCCGCTCCCATAAAGCACAAACCGTAGAATGCGCTGATTAATGGCATTCTTACTAAGTCATGCAGAGCAAGCGACAACCAATGAAAGGGTGCGGAAATACTGATTTGGTTACAAGGAATGGTGCGAGCGTAATCCTTATCGCTGACCTTGTGTTTTTTATCGTTCAGTTCGGATGGGTGCGCGGTACGAGGCATAGATCCCCCTAGTTAAATAACGTCCTAGTTATAATTCCATAAGGCTCATCGATGTGGCTTGTGTGAGAGTTATGGTGTTGAGCTAAATTGCTCTTTGTCATCCCAGTTTTTGTTCTAGCGTGCATTTAACGAGCGTTATCAGGCTGAATTAATTTAAGTTAAATGTGAGCTTGATCTCTTAGGAGTTACCTTAACTATTGTCAGTAGTGTTAGAAAACACAAATTATCAGCGGTTTTTTATACTAAGTGGTTAACGGTAAAGAAGGGCATTAGAGAAGAGAATGGCGAGTGAAAGTAAGGTAAGTACATAAAAATAAAGCCCTTACTAAGAAGTAAGGGCTTTAAAGAAACAAATCGCAGTGGCTAAATTATTTTAGGCCAGCGAAGTCCGCAAGGATTGCTGCTTTGTCAGTCGCTTCCCAAGGGAACTCTTCACGACCGAAGTGGCCGTATGCAGCAGTCTGCTTGTAGATAGGCTGAAGAAGGTTCAACATCTCTTGAAGACCGTATGGACGTAGGTCGAAGTTTTGACGAACTGCTTCAATGATAATTTCGTGAGCTACTTTTTCAGTACCAAACGTTTCAACCATGATAGATGTTGGATCAGCAACACCGATAGCGTAAGACAGTTGAATCTCACAACGGTCAGCCATGCCAGCAGCAACGATGTTTTTCGCAACGTAACGAGCCGCGTAAGCTGCAGAACGGTCAACTTTTGATGGATCTTTACCAGAGAATGCACCGCCACCGTGACGAGCTGCGCCGCCGTAGGTATCAACGATGATCTTACGACCTGTTAGACCACAGTCACCCATTGGGCCACCGATTACGAAACGGCCTGTTGGGTTGATGAAGAAGTTAGTGTCTTTGTTGATCCACTCAGCAGGAAGTACTGGTTTGATGATCTCTTCCATTACTGCTTCACGTAGATCCGGTGTTGTTACTGAATCGCAGTGTTGAGTCGAAAGAACAACAGCGTCGATACCAACGATTTTACCTTGGTCGTATTGGAACGTAACTTGAGATTTCGCATCAGGGCGAAGGAAGTCAAGTTTACCGCTCTTACGTACTTCAGCTTGCTTCTTAACAAGAAGGTGAGAGTAAGTAATTGGAGCCGGCATTAGGATTGGTGTTTCGTTAGTCGCGTAACCAAACATGATGCCTTGGTCGCCTGCGCCTTGCTCTTTAGGGTCTTCTTTATCAACACCTTGGTTGATGTCTGGAGACTGCTTACCAATTGTGTTTAAAACAGCACAAGAGTCAGCGTCAAAGCCCATGTCAGAATGAACGTAACCAATTTCACGTACTGTTTCACGAGTGATTTCTTCGATATCAACCCATGCAGACGTTGTTACTTCACCGCCAACCATAACCATGCCGGTTTTAACGTAAGTCTCACAAGCAACACGTGCTTTTGGATCTTGTTCCAAGATGGCATCAAGAACAGCATCAGAGATTTGGTCTGCAATTTTATCTGGATGGCCTTCTGAAACAGATTCAGAAGTGAATAGGTGCTTAGCCATGAGAGCTCCACTTTTAGTTTTTGGTGTAAATAGTTTATGGCGTCGCAAGCTAGGAAGCGCCGCCATTAAATACAGTATATTTTGTAGGTGTTTCTACATCTAGACGGCTATTCTAAATTCCAGCGGTCGAATTACAAGCTCTTTTTTATGATATGTCATAACTAATCGTTTGCGTATCGATCGAGATAAGCCACTGCCAAGTGATGTAAATGTTCGAAAATTGCGAAAAATGACCGTTAAAATGCCAGTAAAACGTTTGCAGTCGCAATAGTCGTTTGAGAGAATACCCGCGCTAATAAAAATGAAAACTTTAGCAATTATCTCTTTTTTAAATCGCTTATGTATCCAGGAGCAGACATGCCTTCTCGTAAAGATCTAGCCAATGCAATCCGCGCACTTAGCATGGACGGTGTTCAACAAGCAAATTCAGGCCACCCAGGCGCACCTATGGGCATGGCTGACATCGCTGAGGTTCTTTGGCGTGGCCACTTGAACCACAACCCAGCAAACCCAGAATGGGCTGACCGCGACCGTTTTATCCTGTCTAACGGCCATGGTTCAATGTTGATTTATTCTCTGCTTCACCTTGCAGGTTACGAGCTTTCAATTGAAGACCTGAAAAACTTCCGTCAACTGCACTCTAAGACTCCAGGTCACCCTGAGTACGGTTACGCTCCTGGTATCGAGACAACGACTGGTCCTCTAGGTCAAGGCATCACTAACGCTGTTGGTATGGCAATGGCTGAGAAAGCACTGGCGGCACAGTTCAACAAAGAAGGCCACGACATCGTAGACCACTACACTTATGCATTCATGGGTGATGGCTGTCTGATGGAAGGTATCTCTCACGAAGCATGTTCTCTAGCAGGTACGCTAGGTCTTGGTAAGCTGGTTGCTTTCTGGGATGACAACGGCATCTCTATCGATGGTGAAGTTGAAGGTTGGTTCTCTGACGATACACCTAAGCGTTTTGAAGCATACGGTTGGCACGTAATCCCAGCAGTAGATGGTCACGACTCTGATGCTATCAACGCAGCGATTGAAGCGGCTAAAGCGGATCCTCGTCCAACGCTTATCTGTACTAAAACTATCATCGGTTTTGGTTCTCCAAACAAAGCGGGTACGCACGACTGCCATGGCGCTCCACTAGGCGCTGATGAAATCACAGCAACTAAAGCAGCATTGGGTTGGGAACACGGTCCTTTCGAAATCCCAGCAGATATCGCAGCTGAGTGGAATGCGAAAGAAGCAGGCGCAGCGAAAGAAGCAGCGTGGAACGCGAAGTTTGACGCATACGCAGCGGCTTACCCAGAGCTAGCAGCTGAATTCAAACGTCGTACTAACGGCGAGCTACCCGCTGAGTGGGAAGAGAAAGCAAACGCAATCATTGCTGATCTTCAAGCTAACCCAGCAAACATCGCTTCACGTAAAGCATCTCAAAACGCACTAGAAGCGTTTGGTCAAATGCTTCCAGAATTCATGGGCGGCTCTGCTGACCTTGCGCCTTCTAACCTGACTATGTGGTCTGGTTCTAAGTCTCTTGAAGCAACTGACTTTTCTGGTAACTACATCCATTACGGTGTACGTGAATTCGGTATGACGGCTATCATGAACGGCATCGCTCTGCACGGTGGTTTCGTACCATACGGCGCAACGTTCCTAATGTTCATGGAATACGCGCGTAACGCAATGCGTATGGCTGCTCTGATGAAAGTTCAGAACATCCAAGTTTACACGCACGACTCTATCGGCTTAGGCGAAGATGGTCCTACTCACCAACCGGTTGAACAGATCGCTTCTCTACGTCTAACGCCAAACATGAGCACATGGCGCCCATGTGACCAAGTTGAGTCTGCTGTTGCTTGGAAACTGGCTATTGAGCGTAAAGATGGTCCTTCATCTTTAATCTTCTCTCGTCAAAACCTTGCACAACAAGATCGTAATGCTGAGCAAGTAGCTAACATCGCTAAGGGTGGTTACATCCTGAAAGATTGTGAAGGCAAGCCTGAGCTAATCATCATTGCAACAGGTTCTGAAGTTGAGCTTGCTGTTGAAGCTGCTGCACAGTTAACCGCTGAAGGTAAAGCAGTACGCGTAGTATCTATGCCTGCAACTGACGCGTTCGACAAGCAAGATGCTGAATACCGTGAGTCTGTACTTCCATCTGACGTTACTGCTCGTATCGCAGTAGAAGCTGGCATCGCTGACTTCTGGTACAAGTACGTTGGTTTCGGTGGCAAGATCATCGGTATGACAACGTTCGGCGAATCTGCACCAGCAGGCGAGCTATTCAAGATGTTCGGTTTCACTACTGAAAACGTAGTAAACACCGCGAAAGAGCTTCTTGCTTAATCATTGATTGCTAGCTTAGTGCTAACAATGAAATGAATAAAAAAACCGAGCGCTGAGCTCGGTTTTTTGTCTCTGGGATTTGTTTCTCCTAGACTCATCTCTATAAGCAACAGATCAATCTGTCCTAACTAAACGGGGTTATTCAAGTAATGCCTTTTGGGTAGGATTCAGTTATCATCTGTTGCACGAAATTTTGGTTAGATGTACGGAACTATGCTAAAAGTCGCGATAAATGGATTTGGACGAATAGGGCGTAATGTATTGCGCGCTGTCTATGAAAGTGGCAAAAGCCAACAAATCAAAGTAGTAGCGGTCAATGAGCTTGCTCAGCCTGACGCTATGGCTCACCTATTGCAGTACGACACCAGTCACGGCCGCTTCGGTAAGAAAATCTCTAACGATCAAGAGCACATTTATGTCCATCATGGCATTGGTGCTGAAGACAAGGGTGAGTTTGATACCATTCGTATCTTACATCTTGCTGATATTGAGCTGTTGCCTTGGCGTGACCTTGAGGTGGATATCGTTCTCGATTGTACCGGTGTTTATGGTTGCCGAGATGACGGCCTCGCGCACATTGCTGCAGGGGCGAAAAAGGTACTGTTTTCTCACCCCGGTGCCAATGACCTCGATAACACCATTATCTATGGTGTGAACCACGATACCATCGAAGCGGACCACCAAATCGTTTCCAATGGTTCGTGCACCACCAACTGTATTGTCCCTATCATTAAGGTTCTTGATGACGCCTTTGGTATCGAGTCCGGTACGATTACGACTATTCACTCTTCAATGAATGATCAACAAGTTATCGATGCGTACCACAGCGATTTGCGTCGTACTCGAGCAGCAAGCCAATCGATCATTCCTGTCGATACCAAGTTGCATAAAGGTATTGAAAGAATCTTCCCGAAATTTTCCAACAAATTTGAAGCTATATCTGTGCGTGTGCCGACGGTAAACGTAACAGCGATGGATTTAAGTGTCACAATTAATGCAAATGTGAAAGTTAATGACGTAAATCAAACCATTGTTAATGCATCCCAGTGTACATTACACAATATAGTTGACTATACTGAAGCGCCGCTCGTTTCCATCGACTTTAATCACGATCCCCATAGCGCAATCGTTGATGGTTCACAAACGCGAGTGAGCAACGGCCACTTAGTTAAAATGCTAGTGTGGTGTGATAATGAATGGGGCTTTGCGAACCGAATGCTGGATACGGTTCTTGCAATGCAAGCTTCTGAAGGCAAGAAGTAAGACCTAGAAGCAAATGTGCGGATTATTTATTTTTTAGCTTGAAATAAATACTAAGAGTCCACATATTATTAGTAGTGAAAGAATTACCAGTTGAATAATTTATAGGCTTAGCAGGGTTGCTGAGTTTCCAAAACTTTATATTTATTTAAATTTGAGAGGACAAATCATGTCTGTGATCAAGATGACTGACCTGGAACTTGCAGGTAAACGCGTATTTATCCGTGCTGACCTAAACGTACCAGTAAAAGACGGTAAAGTAACTTCAGATGCACGTATCCTTGCATCTCTACCAACTATCAAACTTTGCCTAGAAGCTGGCGCAAAGGTAATGGTTACTTCTCACCTTGGTCGTCCTACTGAAGGCGAATACAACGAAGAGTTCTCTCTAGCTCCTGTAGTTAACTACCTAAACGACGCACTAGACTGCGAAGTTAAACTAGCTAAAGATTACGTAAACGGCCTAGAGCTAAACGCTGGTGAACTTGTTGTTCTTGAAAACGTTCGTTTCAACAAAGGCGAGAAGAAGAACGAAGAAGCACTTTCTAAGCAATACGCTGCACTATGTGACATCTTTGTAATGGATGCATTCGGTACAGCTCACCGTGCTCAAGCTTCTACACACGGCGTTGGTACTTACGCTCCTGTAGCATGTGCTGGCCCTCTTCTAGCTGCTGAGCTTGAAGCGCTTGGTAAAGCAATGGACAACCCAGCTCGCCCACTAGTGGCTATTGTTGGTGGTTCTAAAGTTTCTACTAAACTAACCGTTCTAGAATCTCTTTCTAAAATTGCTGACCAGCTTGTTGTTGGTGGTGGTATCGCGAACACATTCATCGCTGCTGAAGGCCACAACGTAGGTAAGTCTCTATACGAAGCTGACCTAGTTGAAACGGCTCAAAAGCTAATGAAAGAGTGTGCTATCCCAGTAGCAACTGACGTTGCATGTGCTAAAGCATTCGACGAAAACGCAGAAGCTGAAATCAAGCACGTTTCTGAAGTTCAAGACGACGACATGATCTTCGACCTTGGTCCAGATTCAACTGCGGCACTAGCTGAAATCATCGGCAACGCGAAAACAATCCTTTGGAACGGCCCTGTAGGCGTATTCGAATTCAAGAACTTCGAAGCGGGTACAGCTGGTATCTCTAAAGCAATCGCTGAGTCTGCAGGTTTCTCTGTAGCAGGTGGTGGTGACACGCTAGCAGCTATCGATAAGTTCGGTATCAAAGCTGACGTTTCTTACATCTCTACTGGCGGTGGCGCTTTCCTTGAATTCGTTGAAGGTAAAGTACTTCCTGCAGTAGCAATGCTTGAAGAGCGTGCTAAAGCATAATTGATTTAGAAAGGCGAGATGTGAATCTCGCCTTTTAACGTTTGCTGCATATCACACTTTTTTGCTAGAATGGCATAAGTTGTGAGCAAACGATTGCAAGTTTTTAAACTTAAGTTTTTTAATCTTAAAACGATAGAATAAATAGGACTATTTCCATGTCTAAGATCTTCGATTTTGTAAAACCTGGTGTGATTTCTGGCGATGACGTACAGAAAGTATTTGAAGTAGCAAAAGAAAACAAATTTGCTCTTCCTGCTGTAAACGTTGTTGGTACTGACTCTGTAAACGCAGTACTAGAAGCAGCTGCTAAAGTTAAAGCTCCAGTAGTTGTTCAGTTCTCTAACGGCGGCGCTGCATTCTTCGCAGGTAAAGGCGTTAAACTTGAAGGTCAAGGCGCACAAGTTCTTGGCGCTGTAGCTGGTGCAAAATACGTACACGCTGTAGCTGAAGCTTACGGTGTTCCAGTTATCCTGCACACTGACCACGCTGCTAAGAAACTTCTTCCATGGATCGACGGTCTACTAGACGCTGGTGAAGAGTTCTTCGCACAAACTGGTAAGCCTCTATTCTCTTCTCACATGCTAGACCTTTCTGAAGAGTCTCTAGAAGAGAACATCGAAACATGTGCTAAGTACCTAGAGCGCATGGCTAAAATGAACATGACAATCGAGATCGAACTTGGTTGTACTGGTGGTGAAGAAGACGGCGTTGATAACTCTGATATGGACGCATCTGAGCTTTACACTTCTCCAGAAGACGTAGCATACGCTTACGAGAAACTAATGGCTGTTAGCCCACGTTTCACTATCGCTGCATCTTTCGGTAACGTACACGGTGTTTACCAAGCTGGTAACGTTGTACTTACTCCAACTATCCTACGTGACTCTCAAGCATACTGTGCAGAGAAGTTCGGTATCGCACCTAACGCTCTAAACTTCGTATTCCACGGTGGTTCTGGTTCTTCTGAAGCAGAAATCCAAGAGTCTATCGGCTACGGTGTTATCAAAATGAACATCGATACTGATACACAGTGGGCAACTTGGGACGGTATCCGTCAGTACTCTGCTGACAACTTCGATTTCCTACAAGGTCAAATCGGCAACCCAACTGGCGAAGCTGCTCCAAACAAGAAGTACTACGATCCACGCGTATGGCTACGTGCTGGTCAAGCTTCAATGGTTGCTCGTCTAGAGAAAGCATTTGCTGACCTTAACGCTGTAGACGTACTATAATTCTTTGAATTAAGTACTCTTTAAGTTTTAAAAACCCGCTCATTGAGCGGGTTTTTTTATATCTGATAAAAACTTGTACTAAATATGTGAAAAACCTAGCGTGCGGTGAATAAATTTCGTAGTCTTTTAGTTATCGGTATTTGTGTTTATCGGTAAGTTTTAATAATTCAAAAGCTTACATAAATATGACTTTGCAATCTGTCAAAGATAGGATATCGTGCCGAAAAACTGAACTTGGTTCAGTTTATAAAAAGGACTTGGCTTTAATTTACTTTTAACACAATGACTTAACGGTAATTACACTGTTTATTATATTGCAGAGTAAATGAGGCTTAAGGCAGTTTAGCCCATAGCATATTATATAGAGGATGCACATTATGGCTGATAGTTCGACAGCGATTGAGACTCCACTTGTGGATGGTTTGTCTCAAGCAGAGCAGTGGTTAACAAATAATTCAGATTTATTTATCCAATATGGCGTAAATATCATTTCAGCACTGATAATTCTATTTATTGGTAACCTTATTGTTAAAGCAGTAGCGAATAGCGTGTCTAAGGTTCTTC
This sequence comes from Vibrio sp. 10N.286.51.B11, assembly GCF_041469245.1. Lineage (NCBI taxonomy): Bacteria > Pseudomonadati > Pseudomonadota > Gammaproteobacteria > Vibrionales > Vibrionaceae > Vibrio > Vibrio sp. 10N.286.51.B11. The sequence goes on from NZ_JBFRKI010000038.1 coordinate 30,040, forward strand.
AGAAGAAGAAAATGGACCGAGCAGTTGTGGAGTTCGTCCATGGTTTAGTTCGTTACTTGTTGTTTGTGATTGTTTTAATTGCTGCACTTGGTCGTTTAGGTGTTCAAACGGCATCTGTAGTTGCTGTTATTGGTGCGGCTGGTTTAGCCGTTGGTCTTGCACTACAAGGCTCACTATCTAACTTTGCTGCTGGTGTACTTATCGTTGCATTCCGTCCATTTAAGTCTGGTGACTATGTGGAAATTGGTGGTGTGGCAGGTTCAGTTGATTCTATTCAAATCTTCCAAACGGTTCTAACAACGCCAGACAACAAAATGGTTGTAGTACCTAACGGTAGCGTTATCGGCAGCCCAATCACAAACTATTCTCGTCATGCGACGCGCCGTATTGATCTAATGATTGGTGTTTCTTACAACGCTGATCTTCAGAAGACAAAAGCGCTACTGACTAAGATCTGTGAATCTGATGAGCGTGTACTGAAAGAACCTGGCGTTCAAGTTGGTGTTCATACGCTTGCTGATTCTTCAGTTAACTTCGTTGTTCGTCCATGGGTTAGCACTGCTGACTACTGGAATGTTTATTTCGACCTGATGCAAGCAATCAAAGAAGGCTTGGATAACGAGGGTATCGAAATTCCATTCCCGCAAATGGATGTACACATGAATAAAGTAGAAGCTTAATTCCTAGTTAGTTTTTATAACTATAAGCTTTTATAAGGAAAGGCGGATAACTTAGGTTATCCGCCTTTTTTGTTGGTTTCATGAAGCTAAATAGATTTACCAGTATTGCTCAATAAGTCCATCGGTAAGCACCGTTGCTATGGCGAACATCATGGTTGCGACTGCGATATCAATGCCTTTCTTAACCTTAGGTTTAGATAGCGTCGGGCCTAGTTTTGCAGCGCCTAATGACAAAGAATAGAACCAGACGAACGAAGCCAATATAGTCCCCATAGCAAATGCAATTCTGTCGTTGCCTTCAAATTGCCCACCAATGGATCCAAGAATTACCACGGTATCCAAATAGAGATGTGGGTTTAATACTGTTACTGCCAATGCCCCTAAAATAACGGTGCGCTTGCCACGCGCTAATATCTCACCTTTCGACTCATCACTGGTGCGCACTTTGAATGCACTGCGTAGTGAGAGCAAACCATACACAGTCAGAAAAGCGATGCCACCTAGTGTCACTGAGGTAAGCAGTAATTCATTTTGCGACAAGATCGCTCCGCCGCCAAAAATGCCTAATGAGATAAACAGAGTATCGAGCAGGCTACAAATCGTTGCGGTCGTTAAATGATGATTGCGTTTTATCCCTTGATTTAGGACGTACGCATTCTGAGCGCCAATAGGGATAATCATACTTGCCCCTAGACCAAAACCTTGTAATAAACCCCAAAAACTCATTTTAACCTCCACTTATTTAACGATATTTACGTGCTATATGGCGAAGATACTCTGACCCTTTAAATAAGTATAATTAATGATTTTAATCCATTATTAGAGTTGCTAATGTGGTGATGAGTTAGCTTAAAAAGGAAGCAAATTGATGCGCGGATTGGATTATAAATGGATTGAAGCACTGGATGCTGTAGTAAAACAACGTAGCTTCGAAAGGGCTGCTGAGCAGTTATATATCTCCCAGTCGGCGGTATCTCAACGCATCAAACAGCTGGAAAAGTGGTTGGCTCAGCCAGCCTTGGTGAGAGAAAGCCCGCCTAGGCCAACGCCTGCGGGTAAAAAACTACTGGGCTTATATCGCCGTGTTCGTTTGTTAGAGCACGAGCTTGTGCCTGAGTTGATGAATGAAGAGGGTAATCAACCACTATCGATATCCATAGCCACCAACGCTGATAGTTTGGCGACATGGTTGCTACCAGCTTTGTCGGATGTGATTAAGTCTCGCCAAGTCGAGTTGAACCTCGCGATTCATGGTGAGTCGAGAACCATTGAAAAGATTAAAAGTGGCGAGGTGGCCGGTGCAATCAGTTTGGAGTCTCAAGCGATTCCTGGCTGCAGTGCTGACTATCTCGGTAGGATGGATTATGTGTGCGTGGCTAGCCCTGACTTTCATCAGCGTTACTTTGCAGAGGGCGTAAACTACGCCACCTTAAGCAAAGCACCTGCGGTTTCCTATGATCAATACGATGATCTGCATAAGAAGTTTCTGCATGATCATTTTAACGTCCCGAGAGACAGTGTGATCAATCATACAGTCGGCAGTTCAGAAGCATTTGTGCGCTTGGCATTATCGGGTGTAGCCTATTGCTTGATCCCCCGATTACAGATTATCGATGAGCTCGAGTCTGGTGCTCTGATTGATATTACCCCTGGCTTTCTGCTCTCTTATCGCATCTATTGGCACCATTGGCAGCTTGAGAGCGGAGTATTAAAAGAGGTATCCCAAGCAATATTGAGTTTTGCTCACAATCACTTACCTCAGTAAACTGTTGGTTTTTTCAGCGTCAAAGTTCTGTTAGAAGTGTGTGCTCTGGATTGGCTAAACGATAAATTGCTCTATGATGAAAGGACATTTGTTTAGCATAGGTCATACCTAATGAAGCTTGTACCAAAGATGTTAGCAACGTCTCTTACTCTTACTGCGGCGTTGAGTGCTGTGAGTTTTCCATCATTGGCTGACTCTCCATCCTTTCCTCATATTTCAACGACAGGCTATGGTGAAGTGATCGCTACACCTGATATGGCGACATTCTCTGTGAGAGTCGTGGAATCGACGATGACTGCTGAACAGGCTAAAAATACCGTTGATAAAGTCGTGACAGGCTTTCTAAACAAGCTACATCAAGCTGGTGTTGATGAGGCGAGTGTACACAGCTCTAACCTGTATTTATCTCCTCAATATCATTACCCGAAAGATGGCAAACCGGAACTGGTTGGCTACCGCGCCTCACGTAATGTGACCGTTCAAGTGACTGAGCTAGCTAATCTTAATGAGTACATGGATATTGCGATTGGAGAAGGCATTAATCAGATCGACAACATCCAACTGCAAGTTCGCGACCAAGCTAAGTATCAAGAGCAAGCGCGCTTAGAAGCCATTAAAGATGCGACATCAAAAGCTAAATCATTGGCGAGTGGTTTTGAGCGCGAGTTAGGTGATGTATGGCGCGTGGATTACAACGCCCAATCTTCTCAGCCAGTACTCATGCGTTCAATGGCGATGGATGCAAGAACAGAATCGAACTCTTATGAAGACTCAACGATCACCATTCGTGATCGCGTGAATGTGATCTACCAGATCGAAGAGTAATGACAGTGCTATAGAAGGTTTTGGATCATGACGACCTAATTACCTACGATAGGCCAAATGCTAAAAAGGCTCTCATGATGAGAGCCTTTTTTATGCATTTTGAGTGCGATGATTAGTGAAGAAGACGAGCACGGATTGTGCCTTCGATCTCTTTCAGTTTAAGCAGTGCTTCTTCAGAGCGATCGGCTTCTACATCGATAACGACATAACCCATATCAGCCGCAGTCTGTAGGTATTGACCCGCGATGTTGATCCCTTCCTCAGCGAAGATGGTGTTGATCTGAGTTAGGATGCCTGGGCGGTTTTCGTGAATGTGTAATAAACGAGACGTTCCAGTATGCAGTGGTAGTGATACCTCAGGGAAGTTAACACTTGATAGCGTAGAGCCGTTATCAGAGTATTTCGCTAGCTTACCAGCAACTTCAACACCAATGTTCTCTTGTGCTTCTTGAGTTGAACCACCCACGTGAGGCGTTAGGATCACGTTATCGAACTGCATTAATGGAGACTCAAACGGGTCTGCATTGGTTTTTGGTTCTGTTGGGAAAACATCAATAGCCGCACCTGCAAGGTGTCCAGACTCCAGAGCGCCACACAGAGCAGGAATATCGACTACCGTGCCACGAGCTGCGTTGATAAAGATAGAACCAGGCTTCATGCGCTCGAACTCTTCTTTACCCATCATGTCTTTTGTTTCGTTGGTTTCAGGTACATGCAAAGAGATTACGTCACACTTGTTCAGTAATTCCGTCATGGTATGAACTTGCGTTGCGTTACCCAGAGACAGTTTGTTTTCAATGTCGTAGAAGTAAACACGCATGCCAAGGTTTTCAGCAATAATACCCAGTTGAGTACCGATGTGACCGTAGCCAATAATACCTAAACGCTTACCACGGGCTTCGTAAGAGTTGTCGGCACTCTTTTTCCAGATGCCACGGTGTGCAAGCGCGTTCTTTTCTGGAATGCCACGTAGTAGCAATAGAACCTGACCAAGAACGAGCTCAGCAACGCTTCGAGTGTTTGAGAACGGTGCGTTGAACACAGGGATACCGCGTTTTGCTGCTGCTTGAAGGTTGACTTGGTTAGTACCAATACAGAAACAACCGACGGCAACCAGCTTTTCAGCTGCATCAATAACTTCTTGGGAGATATTAGTGCGAGAACGAATACCAATGAAATGAGCATCTTTTACTGCTTCAAGAAGTTCATCTTCCGGTAGCGAGCCTTTGTGGTACTCAATGTTTGTGTAACCAGCGGCTTGCAGTACTTCTACAGAAGAAGGGTGAAGACCTTCTAGAAGTAGAATTTTAATTTTTTCTTTTTCCAGTGAAACTTTGGCCATTGTTCTCGTCCTTAAAATGGAAAGGTTGGGCAAATGCGGCGCACGTGCTACAAAATGGCTGAAAGGGGAACAAATTCACCACTTTGTTAGGAGACAAACGTTTTCCCTGTGCGTCTTCTGAACAATAAAGTAACAAAAAAAAAATGTTTTGGGTAAGAAAATTACGGAATAAGACATAATTTTACAGCAATAAAGCAAAAAAAACGGCGCCCTAGGGCACCGTATGTAATGAAGTAACAGAAAAACTCAATCTTCTATTATTTATTCTTCGATTTTTGCACCTTCAGGCGTGCCGGTGATAACCACATCAGCACCACGGTGAGCGAACAGACCAACCGTCACCACACCAGCTATACCATTGATGATATCTTCTAGTTGTTTCGGGTTTTCGATCGCCATGCCGTACACATCTAGGATCACGTTGCCGTTATCGGTTGTGCAGCCTTCGCGGTAAACTGGGTCACCACCAAGCTTAACCAACTCACGTGCCACGTATGAACGTGCCATTGGGATTACTTCAACAGGCAGTGGGAATTTACCCAACACATCAACTGCTTTAGTACCGTCAACAATACACACAAACTTATCAGAGATAGCCGCTACGATTTTTTCACGAGTCAAAGCAGCGCCGCCGCCTTTGATCATATCGCGAGTTGGGTTGATTTCATCTGCGCCATCAACATAGATGTCTAGCTTAGCGACATCGTTACACTCATACACTTTGATCTCTAGCTCTTCTAGTCGCTGCGTTGAAGCAACAGAGCTTGAAACCGCACCTTTGATTTTGTCTTTCATTGTGCCTAGTGCGTCGATGAAGTGATTTACTGTAGAGCCAGTACCTACACCTACAATGCTGCCTTCTTCAACATATTGAAGTGCTGCCCAGCCAGCTGCTTTTTTCATTTCATCTTGAGTCATGCCATTCTCCTGAATAAGGTCTTGCGCTTTGAATTGATCGTTTGCGTAATGATGAAGTTAACGTTTAGATATTGAGTTAACGTTTCTATATCGAGGTTAACGTTTGCGGCGCGATTATAGCGCTTTAATGGTTGTTTTCCCATTGCCAAGTTTTACTCGGAGTCACGATTTTAGGTAACGGAATGTCCCATTCTTCAATCGGTAGCGTATCAACATGTTGGCAATCATGAGCCAAACCAATAGGAGCTGCACCTTCGCCCGTCTCGAACCACTTTGCCAAGGTGCGATCGTAATATCCGCCGCCCATACCTAAACGATGGCCATGGGAGTCAAAGCCGACAAGGGGCGTAAGAATAAGGTCGAGTTGCTGACAAGGTTTAACCAGCATTTGATTGAGCTGAGGTTCGACAATACCGTACTTATTCAAGACCGTCGGTGTGGTTGGCGAGTAGTGTAAAAACAGCAGGTGCCCGGCAGAGAAGGGGTGCAATACTGGTAAATAAGTTTGCTTACCTTGCGCCCATAACCATTCGATTAAAGGCTGAGTATCGAGTTCGCCATCGATAGAGATATAGAGGGCAATATGCTGAGCAGACTGAATTTCATCAAGCTGCATGCACTGCTTAACTAAGTCGATACCGGATTGAGTTTGTTGGTCGCCAGATAAGGCATTGCGTTTGATACGGATCTGTTTGCGAAATTCGCTGCGTGTGAGCGTCTTCATAAGAAGGGATACCCCAAAGTGCCGTTGAGAATAGATGGCCCTTGAACCAGCGAGTTCAAGGCGGATCAGCAATGATTACCGTAGGCTTCTCGGTCGGGCCGAGCATGCTCAATAGCACTCAAGTACTAACCCTTAGGGATTGCTTATCGGCTCGGGGACGTGAATCCTCTGACAAACACTCCAGGGTAAATTTTGTGTACGCTATTGCTGTCCGTGCTTAACTTTACTGAGGACATCTGAAAGTGATGTCGTGAGCTGTTCCATTCGCTCGGTCAGTGCGTTTTGTTCATCATTTGCTTCAAACTTCTTGGTTTGTAATTCGTAGCAAATATTCAGAGCTGCGATAGTCAGCAGCTTCACTTCATTGGTTACCTTAGTACGTTCAGCCATCTCTTTCAATCGATTATCAAGATCGGCCGCCGCTGCAATCAATGACTCTTCTTGCCCTGGTGGACAATTCACTCGAGTCAGTTTTCCTAATATTTCAACGTCTACCGCTTGATTACTCATGATGGATGAACTCTTTAACGCGCTATTTTAAGGCTGTTGCCCTTCGCCATTTTTTGAGAAAGAAAAAGTGCAAGTACCGATGAGGAAGCAATCTCCTCTGAGGGAGAAACTATAGGTAAACCGCTATTAAGATTCAAGCTTTTCAGAGTGACTGTTTGTAAATGAGAGCTTGAGCACACAGTAATTCAGCAAATTGAACAATTGGTAGTCAGTCATCCTTCAATTGCTGGGGATCGATGCTTACCAGAATTGGGGTGAAGTGGTACGATTATACTATCGATATAAAGAATAACTGAGCGAGCTATCTGATGAGCGAAACTACTTTACCTGACTACCTAACGGTTGCGACTGAACTTCAATCGGCAAGTCTAGCCGTAACCCCTGCTGAGATGCATGGTTTATTAACGGGTATGTTAAGCGGAGGCTTAAACCTTGCAGATAAAAGCTGGCAACCACTGATCTTCGATTACACCAATGAAGGTATGGGCTGGCCAGATCGCGCGCTAACGCTTGCGGAAGCAACACTGAAAGTCACAACCAGTGAAATCACAGGCTCAGGCATGGAACTGTCTATGCTGCTGCCGGACGAAGACGCAAGCGCAAGCCTATTTGACTTGGCTGATGGTGTGTCTGATTGGATTAACCATTTCATTTCTGGTCTAGGCTTGGTTGGCGCTCAATTGAACAAAGCGTCTGACAGTACAAAAGAAGCATTAGTTGATCTAGAAGAGATGGCCAAGCTAGGCATTGACGAAGATGATGATCTGGAAGAGCAAGCGCAGCTTCTAGAGCACGTTATTGAGCACGTAAAAGCGTGTGCACTAACGATTCATGCTGAATTTGGTGCTCGCCCATCTGAAGATGCGGCGCCTACCATTCATTAATTCGTTGGCCGGTTTGAGGTTATGATGGCTCAGTATGATGTTGTAATTGCTGGTGGCGCAATGGCAGGGGCAACCTTAGCCCTTGCTTTGAATCACCTAAGCCAAGGTTCACTGTCGATTGCGGTAGTGGAGCCTTATCAGGTTGATCATCAAGCTCACCCTGGGTTTGATTCTCGTTCGATTGCTTTGTCCTATGGCACAGTGCAGATCCTGGATTCTTTGCGCTTATGGCAATCTATCGCTCCGGTCGCGACCCCGATTAAAGATATCCATGTTTCGGATCGCGGGCATGCCGGAATGACAGACATCTACAGTGAAGAGCTTGCTGTAGATGCGCTTGGCTACGTGGTCGAGTTAGCAGATGTGGGTCGAATCTATCAGCAGAAACTTGAATCAGAAGCGGCAATTACCATGCTTTGTCCTGAGTCTGTTAGTAAAGTTGAACGTGAAGAAGCGTTGACGACGATTGAACTGACAAGTGGGCAAACAGTAACCACTAAGTTACTGGTTGCTGCTGACGGTGCAATCTCAACCTGTTGCCAACAGCTCAATATCTCATTGAGTGAGCATGACTTTGAGCAAGTCGCTGTGATTGCCAATATTGTGGCGAGTGAACCTCACCAAGGTCGCGCATTTGAGCGTTTTACCCATCATGGGCCAGTTGCTCTATTACCGATGAGTGACAACCGTTTATCGCTGGTTTGGTGTTTAACACCAGAGCAAGCACAAAAAGTGATGACGCTAAACGACAATGAATTTCTTGAGCAATTGCAGAATGACTTTGGCTGGCGACTTGGCCGATTAGAGAAGGTCGGCAAGCGCGCGAGTTACCCTCTGATTCTTCGTCACCGACAGCAAAATATCTCTCATCGATTTGCCATTGTTGGTAATGCTGCTCAAACGCTTCACCCAATTGCGGGGCAAGGCTTTAACCTAGGCATCCGAGATGTGGCTTCCTTGGCAGAAGAGTTGTGTACCCAGTTAGATGATGTAGGTCGTTACCGTGGTCTTGTTAACTTTAGAAAGCGTAGAGAACAAGACCGAGACGCAACGATCACGTTGACTTCAAGCCTAGTTCACCTGTTCTCAAACGATTATATGACCGCTCGCATTGGGCGTAATCTTGGGTTAGCCGTAATAGATAACCTTCCACCACTTAAAGGTCCACTTTTGCGTCATACGCTTGGCCTAGTAGAAAGATAAGGTAATAAATAATGATGCAAAGTGTTGATATCGCGATTGTTGGTGGTGGCATGGTTGGCCTAGCGCTTGCTGCTGCCCTAAAAGACAGTGACCTAAGAATCGCTGTCATTGAAGGCAGAGCGCCTAGTGAAGGGCTGAGTGAGCTGCCTGATGTGCGTGTATCCGCGTTGAGTCGTTCTAGTGAAGTGATTCTTCGTAACCTAGGTGCATGGCAAGGTATCGAACAAAGACGCGCTGCACCGTATCAAGCGATGGAAGTGTGGGAACAAGACAGTTTCGCTCGTATTGAGTTTGACTCGACACGCTTGGCTCAGCCTAATCTTGGTCATATCGTTGAAAACCGTGTGATTCAATTAGCGCTGCTTGATCAGGTTAAGAAACAAGACAACGTCAGCCTGTATATGCCCGCAACGTGTAAAACGATGGCGATTGGTGAAAGTGAAGCTTGGTTAACATTGGACAATGGTCAAGCACTGACAGCTAAGTTAGTTGTTGGAGCAGACGGCGCAAACTCTTGGGTTCGTAAGCAGCAAGATATCCCATTAACACATTGGGATTACGGACACAGTGCGATTGTCGCGAACATCAAAACCACAGAGCCGCACCACAGCGTTGCTCGTCAAATCTTCACGCCTCAAGGCCCATTGGCATTCCTACCAATGCAACCAAGCAACATGAGCTCGATTGTTTGGTCTACGGAACCAAATCGTGCCGAGAACCTCGTATCAATGTCGGATGCTGAATTCAACAAGCAGTTAACAGCTGAGTTCGATGCAAAGCTGGGCTTATGTGAAGTGGTTGGTGACCGTTTTGCCTTCCCACTGCGCATGCGTTATGCGCGTGACTTTGCGGTAGAGCGTGTGGCTTTGGTTGGTGATGCTGCTCATACCATTCACCCATTAGCAGGGCAGGGCGTGAACCTTGGCCTATTAGACGCAGCAAGCCTAGCGCAAGAGCTGTTAAAGCTATGGTCTGCGGGTGAAGACATTGGCACCAAGCGTAATCTTCGCGGCTACGAGCGCTGGAGAAAAGCAGAGGCGGCGAAAATGATTGCTTCAATGCAGGGCTTTAAAGATCTGTTTGAAGGCGATAACCCAGCTAAGAAGCTGATTCGTGGCATTGGTATGAAGCTTGCGGGCCAATTACCGGGTGCGAAAGATGAGATCATGAAGCGCGCACTGGGTTTGTCTGGCAATCTTCCTGACTTAGCTAAGCGTCCAGTGACTCATCGATAATGACATAGTGTTCTGGTGGTATATCGAATCATCATTGATACGAAAATTGGTACGAAAAAAGGGTTGGCATAATGCCAACCCTTTTTGTTTTTAATTCTGTAGATAATCAGGTCATGCGTATGCGCAGCGCAGTTTCATGATTTCACTATTTATTTCTTTTACCGTTTGAAAGTGACGCCTTTCTGCTCGGTCTGGCAGCACGAGTTTACCGTTATCAAACTCAAATTTTCCTACGCCGTAAATGTAGATTCGTCCTTTGAAAAGTCGACTTACATGTTTAGCAATCATACTCGGTGTATAGCGCTTAAACAGTCTCATTCTTAATTATCCTTATATTTACCTAGCCTGCATATTATAGAAAAACTCCGAGATAATAATTGTGATAAGCATGGAGTTATATGCAGTAGCGTTGACGTTAATTAGATATTTGTGCTGTTCTAAGCACTTTCTTCAGTAAATATCTATTTTTACGTGAGCTCCTCCCCAAAATAATACTGAGTAGTGAACTGCCGTGAACTTTTCTGTTCAGTATTAAGCAGTGATAATGTTACAAGTATAAGAATAGGCGGGATTTTTTTGTTTGTGTAATCAAATTGTAAATTTCGGACAAAAAAAAGCCCGTCTAAAACGGGCGAATAGTCACAGATGCATTACACAAAAGTGGATACTGATGTTACTCAGTGGATTCACTTGCACTGATTTGCTTAATAGCTAGTCAGTAAATTTACAATAACGCAAATTTAACTTTGTGACTACTTATGCTTTTATTTTGAGTAACTATTTATTAATGGTGTGTTCTTCTTATGACGAGGTTCACACTAAAAATGTACTCAATGAAATATTAAAATGAAGTTTGCGAAGCATGATCTAAACGATCATCGACTGATGTCCGCGACGGTCGGTGCACATAGCGCCATAAGATCATTGAGATCCAGCGCAACGCCAGCCATTCGGTCGCCGGAGCTAATGGTTACGGTCGAGTTGTTTTGGATGGAAGGATCAAAAATGATCGGCATGTGTCTCTTGAGAGCGAGCGGACCAACACAACCCACTTTAAAACCGGTGATCGCTTCAACATCAGCGAGCGACACGCAGGTCATTCGACGGCAATTCAGTACCGAGCGTACTTTCTTGGGGTCGACAGAGCGATCGCCAGCAGTACAGGCTAACGCATACTGGTTGCCCATATCCTTGAGCAGGATGCACTTCACCATTAGAGAGGCGTCGATGCCTCGCTCTTGTGCAGTTTCTTCAATGCTGGTGGTTGGCTTGCTTTGCATCAGCAGGCGATAATTCACCTGCTGTTGATCCAGCCATTGTGTAATCTGCGTTTCCACGTGGTTACTCGTCGTCAAGGCTGTACGGCAGTGGCAGGATATTCCATGTTTGATCAGGCTGCGCGGTCAGTCGCAGCTGAACATCGTCATCAAGGTTGTTTGGCAGTACCATCAAACCAATCGCTCGGTTATCAGCAAATTGATAGACGTTTAATAGTCGGCCTGCGCCACGCCAGTTCTCACCCACACTACGTTCCAGTTCAATAGGGTTTTCTAACGACAGCACGTCCGCAGTTGTGCCCGACACAATGCGCATCTCACGCTTGTTCATGCCACGGTACTTAGCACGAGCAACCGTTTCTTGACCTGTGTAACAGCCTTTTGAAAAGCTGATACCGCCAATCGCTTGCAGGTTAAGCGCTTGAGGGATGTGCTCGTTTTGCTCTGCTTTCGATAGGTTAGGCTGAGCATCAAGAATTTCATAATACTGCCAAAGTGCTTCTGATACTTTTTCTGCTGAACTACTTGAGACTAAAGTTGCAGCAACTTCTTCCGTAATAAGCAACGCCCAGCGATTGTCTGAGACTTTAACCGCTGTGCCACCAGAGATAGCACGCACGTTACCTTGGCCTTCTGAAATTGAATCAATATATTGATCCGCAGACGCGCCCATCACACCGATAACAACATCTGTCGTTTGCTCGATATCAACCTTAGAGAACACGGCGTATTTTTTGATTTCGACCAGCTCTACTTCAATCGCAGATTTAGGCTGCATGAGTGCGTAACCGCCATTGTGATGGAACAGGCGGAAGATGCTCCATACCTTTCCTTTTGCATCACAGTGCGCGCCTAACGTGGATTCATCATTAGGAAGAGTGACGACATCGCACGTTACTTGACCCTGTAGGTACGACTTTTTGTCATCGCCTATCATGGTGATTGCGCTCCAGTCTGACACGTGTGTCATCATCAGTTCTGGAAGCGATTCATTTTGCGTATGAGCGAGTGGCTGAAATGTGTTTTTCCAATCCATTTTATCTTTCCTAAGAATTTTACTTGGCTCTATGTTAATCCGGTTCTGTTTCTTTGTCAGCCTAGGTTTTTTTGTGAGCTTAGATAGGGACTGTGACTCACATAGTAGTTACAGGGCGTATGACTTGTTACACTCCGAGAAAGAAAAATTATAGGTGAGGATAGCCAATGTACACTGCAGAGCAGAAAGCACGAATTAAATGGGGTTGCCGTCGCGGCATGTTAGAACTTGATGTAGTCATCATGCCATTTTTCGAAGAGTGTTTTGATTCATTGCAAGAGCAGGAACAGCGCGAGTTTGTTTCTCTATTAGAGTGTGATGATCCAGATTTGTTTACTTGGGTAATGGGCCACGGACGCAGTGAAAACCTAGGCCATGCATCAATGGTTGATAAAATTGTCGCACACAACCTCAGCAAGGTTCGTTAAGCTTCAGCTTAACCCTTCGTATTCCGCATTATTTGCAAAAGGCACTATTTTTGGGTGCCTTTTGTTTTTCATCGTCCTGTCTTCTATTCCACTTGCCGCCAGCCTTTATTGCTTAGCTTTAATGATCCGCTTGTTCAGAAACAATCATGTGATTCTAAATAGTGTCTATGGGCGTTTTGATTACAGAGAGGATGGTGATATTCGACTCAATGACCGAACTTACCGACTCAAGTCCGTTGATAAGATCTGGGCGCAGTTCTTCGTTAAATTGCAGTTTGAATGTGGGCACTCGGTACTGCTTTGGCGGGACAGCTGTTGCGAGCGAGAATATCGCTATTTTCTGGCGAACTTACAACGAGCGCGCTAGAGAAGCCAAACTATTCGATGAAAGAAAGTATTAGATAAAAGAAAGCGTTAGACAAAAGAAAAGGGAGCACTCGGCTCCCTTTCGTTTAATCATTTTCCGCTGACGGCTAATTCGCTAAGCACGTTTAACCAATTATTATGATTGGCGTTTCTCTGGCGTCAGAATCGTTGGGCCACTGTCTTCTGCAAGTTCAGGGTAATCCAACGTGTAGTGGAGGCCGCGGCTCTCTTTACGTTGCATTGCACAACGAACCATTAGCTCTGCCACTTGTAGCAAGTTACGCAGTTCTAATAGGTTATTCGAAACCTTGAAGTAGCTGTAGTACTCATGAGTTTCTTGTTGCAGCATCTGAATGCGACGCAATGCTCGCTCTAGTCGTTTATCCGTTCGAACAATGCCCATGTAATCCCACATGAATAGGCGCAGTTCGTGCCAGTTGTGTTGAATGATAACTTCTTCATCACTGTTGGTGACCTGGCTTTCATCCCATGCTGGCAGTTCAGCGCACAGTTGAGATTGGTCGATGTTCTCAACGATATCTTTTGCTGCTGCCCATGCGTAAACCACACACTCAAGCAGTGAGTTAGAAGCCATTCGGTTTGCACCGTGTAAGCCGGTGTAGCTCACTTCGCCAATCGCATACAAGTTCGTTAGGTCGGTTTGACCCTGCTTATTCACCATGACACCACCACACGTGTAGTGAGCGGCTGGTACGATAGGGATCGGCTCTTTGGTCATGTCGATGCCCAAGTCCATCAAGCGAGTATGGATCATCGGGAAGTGCGCTGTGATGAATTCTTCAGGCTTGTGGCTGATATCAACATACATACAGTCGGCACCTAAGCGCTTCATTTCGAAGTCAATTGCACGAGCAACCACATCACGTGGCGCCAGTTCACCGCGCTCATCGAAGTCCTTCATAAAGCGAGAACCATCTGGACGACGCAAGTAAGCACCTTCACCACGCAGTGCTTCCGTTAGTAGGAAGTTACGCGCTTCTGGGTGGAATAAACAAGTTGGGTGGAACTGGTTGAACTCAAGGTTTGCCACACGACAACCCGCACGCCAAGCGATAGCAATACCATCACCTGAAGAAACATCTGGGTTAGAGGTGTATTGGTAAACCTTTGAAGCGCCGCCTGTTGCTAATACAACAAACTTAGCGCGCACGGTTTCAACATGTTCTTGGTTACGGTTCCAAATGTAGGCACCGATCACCTTGTCTTTTGAACCACCAATCTTATCTTCCGTGATCAAATCCAGCGCATTGTGGCGCTCGAAGATCTCGATATTTGGGTGGTTGTTGACGTTATCTTGTAGTGAGGTTTGCATCGCCATGCCAGTTGCATCGGCAGCGTGCAGAATTCTGCGGTGACTGTGGCCACCCTCACGAGTGAGGTGATATTTTGGTTGGCCTTCTGTGCTGTTCTCATCTTTATCAAATGGAACACCACCATCAATCAGCCATTGCACACACTCTTTCGCATTTTCAGCAATGAATTGAACTGTATCTTCTTCGCATAACCCAGCCCCAGCGATTTGAGTATCCTCTACATGAGACTCAATACTGTCCGACTCATCGAACACCGCGGCGATACCACCTTGTGCGTAATACGTCGATCCTTCGCTGCGTGGTCCTTTGCTTAATACAATTACTTTTGCATGTTCTGCTACGCGTAAGGCTAATGACAAGCCTGCCGCACCACTTCCTACCACTAATACATCACACTGATGTTCACGGTTTGCGTTCATAAAACTTATTAAATCCCGGGCTATAGTCGAGTTGTCCACTCTCAATTGACTTTGTCTTGTTTTAGGAGTTTGGCTAAGACTGTTATAATCTCTCCGGAGTCATCCTTAAACGCTATGCAAAATCAATATATAGACAGCTATCTAGAAATATTTAATTGCTCAATACCATTGCTTTTGCTCAAGTTTCCCCAAATTGATAGGGATAGCTATTTTTATTACATCACATTGTGAAACAATAATGGCAAATAATTTTAAGAAAGTTGGAACTTTCGGTATTTGGCTTAGTCACAATAGTGCTCTTGTAGACGGTGGTGTCAATACTACATTTCGCATAATTAGTACCCATATCTGTGAAGGTGAGGGTTATAACAATAGGAGTACCCGCTCGAATGAACGAGCAGCTAACCGATCAAGTGTTGATTGAGCGAGTTCAGAGTGGAGATAAGCAGGCATTTAACTTACTAGTGGTTAAGTATCAAAACAAAGTTTGTAATCTTATCTCTCGATACGTGAATAATTCCGGTGATGTACCTGATGTAGCACAAGAAGCTTTTATTAAAGCTTACCGCGCGATACCTAACTTTCGTGGCGAGAGTGCCTTCTATACATGGTTATACCGAATTGCCGTGAACACCGCTAAAAATCATATCGTTGCCCAAAGCCGTAGGCCGCCAGCAACCGATGTAGATGCAGAAGATGCAGAATATTACGAAACAGGCAGCGCGTTAAAAGAAATATCGAACCCTGAGAACTTAACGCTGTCTAAAGAATTGAAACAAGTTGTTTTTGGAGCGATTGAAGCGCTACCAGAAGACTTAAAAACTGCAATGACGTTGCGAGAGCTCGAAGGTTTGAGCTACGAAGAGATTGCAGAAGTAATGGATTGCCCTGTAGGAACCGTACGTTCGCGTATTTTCCGAGCTCGTGAAGCGGTGGAAAAGAAAATCAAACCTCTTTTGCAACGCTAGAACTTGTAATAATTATGGTGAAAATAATGGCTGATAAAGAAAAGCTTTCGGCACTCATGGATGGTGAAACGATCGATAAAGCTCTCATTGTAGATCTAGAATCTGATCAAGAAAGCATGGATACTTGGCAGAGTTACCATTTAATTGGTGATGTTATGCGTGGGGATTCGCCAGAAACTCCAGAGTGGAACATTGCTAATAGTGTAGCGGCAGCGCTTGAGAACGAGCCTGCACATGGTTCAATGTCGAACCTGCACCAAGTGAATGTTGAACCTACTGTTGCTCCAATTGAAGAGCAACCTAAACCTCAGCAAGCGAAGCGTCAGCTTCCGGCGTGGTTACAACAGTTTGGACAAGTTGCCGTGGCAGCGTGTGTTTCATTAGCCGTTGTATTAGGTGTTCAACAATATGGTGGTAGCGACCCTGCAGCACCAGAGCAGTTGCCTGTACTCCAGACGATTCCATTTGCCGGTTCTGCGGAACCAGTAAGTTTAACGCGTGACTCTGTTGAGAAACCAGCATCTGAAGCTAACTTGCAAGAGCAGCGCAAACGCGTTCATGCATTGTTAGAAGATTATGAGCTGCAGCTAAGATTAAACAGTGATGCATCGCCAATGCAAGATGCACATCTAGAATCGGACATTGAATGAAGAAAATCCTGGTCAGTGCACTGACACTGTTCAGCTTGATGTCTCCAACAGCCTTTGCAGAGGAAACCACTGCAAAGGCCTTGTTGCATCAAATGAACGAGGCCAGTCAGCATCTAAATTACGAACTCTCCTACATTTTGATAAAGAAGAGCAGTATTGAGCCTCTTGTTTATCGCCATGCGGTTAACGACGACCAACAACTTGCACACCTTGTTTATCTAAGCGGCCCTGTTCGTGAAGTCATTCGACGTGGCAACGAAGTTAGCTACATCGAGCCGGGTACAGAGCCATTTACTATTCAGTCAGGCAGCATGGTTGCGCCTGTTATTCCGATGATTAATCGAGATATCGAATCTCTGAATCAGTACTACGACTTTGTGAAAGTTGGTCGCTCTCGTGAAGCAGGTAGCACCACTCAAGTGCTGCGTGTCGTGCCGAAAGATGGCCTTCGCTACTCTTACGTGGTTTGGGTAGACGAAAAAACGAATCTTCCTTTGCGTGCCGACCTTTTGGATCGTGATGGCGAAGTGCTTGAACAGTACCGCACTATCTCTTACGTGGTGAACGATAAGATTGCTGAGGCTATGGGTGGCTTGAGCCAAGCTCAATTGCCGAAAGTTTTATCATTACCGGAAGGCTTAGTGAGTGAAACTAACTGGCAAGCGTCGTGGATTCCTGAAGGGTTTAAATCAAAAGAGCTTAGCCGCTATCAAATGGCTGCGACCGATAAAATGGTTGAAAGTCAGCTTTTCAGTGATGGACTGTTTAACTTTTCGGTTTATATCGCGGAAAAAGATGAGCATTCATTGAAAGGGCAGCTGGTGCGTCAAGGGCGTAGAACCTTGCACAGCTTAGTGATTGGCGATAAAGAGATCTCTGTGGTTGGTGACATTCCGCCGGCAACTGCAAAACGTATTGCTCAGTCAGTTACATTTAATAAATCGGTACAAGCGCAATGATGACCGCGCTGGCGACCGTTAGCTCGGTTGAACAAAAAGGTAAGCAATACTTTGTTCAATTGAGCTGCGAACAACAAACCAGTTGTAGCAGCTGTTCTTCTCAAAAAAACTGCGGTACGGGTATTGTGACCAAGGCTGTTGGCAATAAATCTTTGTTTTGGCAGCTTAAAACCAAAAGCTTAGTCAAAGCTGGACAAATCGTAGAAATTGGCTTTCCAGAAAAAAGCCTACTTCAGTCGGCGGCGATTGTTTATCTCATCCCACTTTTCATGTTGATGATTGGTGCTGGTTTTGGGCAACTCTTGTTACAACCCTTACTCCAGAGGGGCGAGGGCATTGTTATCTTAAGTGCAGCACTGTTTACTGCTGGTGGGATTGCCTTAGCGAAGCGGTTAGCCAAACCCATGGAAGACAAATCCAAGCAAGAAGTCGTCTTGATTCGAATCCTAGGTGAGTCTCTCGTCTAATTTATGATGCTTCTTGCCCTTAAATTGGGTAGAATCTGCCAACTTGATTGAAATGCCGCCACCAATGCTGACTGTAGATTGGACGCGTCGCGGCTTTCTTATTATCCCTATTCAAAGAGTTTAGTCACACCAAGCCTATGAAGCACATTCGTAATTTTTCGATTATCGCCCACATCGACCACGGTAAGTCGACCCTTTCTGACCGCTTAATCCAAGTTTGTGGAGGATTAAGTGAACGTGAGATGGCAGCTCAAGTCCTCGATTCTATGGATATAGAACGCGAGCGTGGTATTACAATTAAAGCGCAGAGTGTGACTTTAGATTACAAAGCTAAAGATGGTGAAACTTACCAACTTAACTTTATCGACACTCCTGGACACGTAGACTTCTCTTACGAAGTATCTCGTTCTCTAGCGGCTTGTGAAGGCGCACTACTTGTAGTGGATGCTGGCCAAGGTGTTGAAGCACAAACTCTAGCAAACTGTTACACAGCAATCGAAATGGAACTGGAAGTAGTGCCAATCTTGAACAAGATTGACCTACCAGCTGCTGAACCAGAACGTGTTGCTGAAGAAATCGAAGAGATCGTTGGCATCGATGCGATGGAAGCGACTCGCTGTTCTGCGAAAACAGGTTTGGGTGTTGATGATGTTCTAGAAAACATCGTGACGGCAATCCCGCCACCGGAAGGTGATCCTGAAGCGCCTCTACAAGCGTTGATCATTGACTCTTGGTTCGATAACTACCTTGGCGTAGTTTCTTTGGTTCGTATCAAAAACGGTAAGCTGAAGAAGAACGATAAGATCAAAGTAATGTCGACAGACCAAGTATGGGGTGTTGACCGTCTAGGTATCTTCACGCCTAAGCAAATCGATACTACAGAGCTAAATACTGGCGAAGTAGGTTGGGTTGTTTGTGGTATTAAAGACATCCTAGGTGCACCGGTTGGTGATACGTTGACGCTTGCAAAAGGCGGCAGCACTGAACGTCTACCTGGTTTCCAAAAAGTGAAGCCTCAGGTATACGCTGGTCTATTCCCTGTATCATCTGATGACTACGAAAACTTCCGTGACGCGTTAGGCAAATTAAGCCTGAACGATGCATCACTGTTCTTTGAACCAGAAAGTTCAGCAGCACTTGGTTTTGGTTTCCGTTGTGGCTTCTTAGGAATGCTTCACATGGAGATCATCCAAGAGCGTCTAGAGCGTGAATACGACCTAGACCTAATCACAACTGCTCCAACAGTAGTGTATGAAGTTGTAAAAACAGATAAAACGGTTCTTTACGTTGATAGCCCGGCTAAACTGCCAGCGGTTAATGACCTAGAAGAAATTCGTGAGCCAATTGCACGCTGTAATATTCTGGTACCTTCGGATTACCTAGGTAACGTAATCACACTGTGTGTTGAGAAGCGTGGCGTACAAGTAGACATGGTCTACCACGGTAACCAAGTTGCTGTGACGTACGATCTTCCTATGGCAGAAGTAGTTCTAGACTTCTTCGACCGTCTGAAGTCAACGTCTCGCGGCTATGCATCATTGGATTACAACTTCCAACGTTACGAGCCATCAAACATGGTACGTGTAGACGTACTGCTGAATGGCGAAACAGTTGATGCACTAGCTATCATTACGCACAAAGATATTGCTCAGTCTCGTGGTCGTCTACTGGTAGAGAAGATGAAAGAATTCATCCCTCGTCAGATGTTCGATATCGCGATTCAAGCAGCGATTGGTAACCACATCATTGCTCGTTCTACAGTGAAACAACTGCGTAAGAACGTAATCGCAAAATGTTACGGTGGTGATATCAGTCGTAAGAAGAAACTTCTTAAGAAACAAAAAGAAGGTAAGAAGCGTATGAAGCAGATCGGTAACGTTGAACTGCCTCAAGAAGCTTTCCTTGCAATCCTTCATGTTGGCAAAGATTAACTTTATCCAGCATTAAACGAATAATTGAAAGTGAAAGAGTAGCTCGCTACTCTTTCACTTTCGTTATTTTTAAAGAAATGAAATTTAAGGGATATCAATGGCTAATACATTTTCGCTTATCTTAGTGATCGTAACTCTAGTGACCGGCATTGTATGGGCGTTGGAAAAGTTTGTGTGGGCGAAGAAGCGCCAGCAAAAGCTTGCTGACGTTGAAGCACAATCGAATGGCCTAGACGCTGAAACTAGCGCAAAAGTTACGGCTCAACCTTGGTGGGTTGAGAACAGTGTGTCCATTTTCCCGGTAATTGCATTTGTTTTGGTTCTGCGTTCATTTATTTATGAACCGTTTCAAATCCCTTCTGGCTCGATGATGCCAACGCTTTTGGTTGGTGACTTCATCTTGGTAGAGAAGTACGCGTACGGTCTAAAAGACCCAGTATGGCGCACTCAACTGGTAGAAACGGGCAAGCCAGAGCGTGGTGATTCAATCGTATTTAAGTACCCACCTCAGCCTAACATCGACTACATCAAGCGTGTTGTTGGTATGCCAGGTGACACCATTCGCTACAGCAGTCGTAAAGAGATCTGCATTCAGGCGAAGGGTACAAGTAGCTGTGAACCAGTGAAACTAAGTAATGTTGAAGAGAGCCAATTTATTCAAGATGGTGTGCCTCTGATTCAGCTGAACGAACAGCTTGGAGACGTAGAACACCAGATTTTAGTTAACCCATTGCGCCGCGATCGTGTGCAAGCATATCAGCCTCGCAATGGTGTTAACGAATGGGTCGTTCCAGAAGGCCAGTACTTTGTGATGGGTGATAACCGTGACAACAGTGCCGATAGCCGTTACTGGGGCTTTGTCCCTGAAGCAAACCTTGTTGGTAAGGCCGTTGCTATTTGGATCAGCTTCGAATTCGAACGCGGTTCAGACAGTGTACTTCCAACATGGATTCCTACTGGTGTGCGTTTTAATCGCATCGGTGGGATTCATTAATCGATCACATAACACATCGAGAGAGCATGAATTCTCCAATTGATAAACTAGAGAGAAAGATTGGCTATCAGTTTAATGATGCCGATCTTATCCACTTGGCGCTGACTCACCGCAGCGCCGCAGGTAAACATAACGAACGTCTTGAGTTTCTGGGCGATTCAATTTTAAGTTTTGTTATCGCTGATGATCTTTACCACCGTTTTCCTAAGGTAAACGAAGGTGATATGAGCCGCATGCGCGCAACATTAGTACGTGGTCATACATTGGCAGAACTAGGTCGTGAATTCGAACTAGGAGATTACTTAAAATTAGGTCCAGGTGAGTTGAAGAGTGGCGGTTTCCGTCGTGATTCTATTCTAGCGGATGCGGTTGAAGCGGTCATCGGCGCTGTCTATTTAGATAGTGATACCGAGACGGTTCGCGGCATTATTTTAAGCTGGTACCAATCTCGCCTAGATGCTATTCAGCCTGGAGTATCTCAAAAAGATCCGAAAACTCGCCTACAAGAGTTTTTGCAAGGTCGAAGAAATCCTCTACCTGTCTACACAGTGACTAATATTAAAGGTGAAGCACACAACCAAGAGTTTACGGTTGAGTGTGAAGTGGCAGGTGTGGATAAACCTGTTATCGGTAAAGGCACTAGCCGCCGCAAGGCAGAACAAGCGGCTGCTGAAACAGCATTAGAGCAACTAAGCAATGTCTGATAACAACCAAGATTTCGATATCGATGCATTCTTTTCATCTGATAGCAAAAAAACAGGCCTACCGGAAAACCAACACTGTGGCTTCATCGCTATTGTCGGTCGCCCAAATGTAGGTAAGTCGACGCTTCTGAACCATATTCTGGGTCAGAAGATTTCTATTACATCACGTAAACCACAGACGACACGTCACCGTATTATGGGCGTTGAAACTGAGGGTGATTACCAAGCGATCTTTGTTGATACTCCTGGACTTCATATTGAAGAAAAGCGTGCCATCAACCGCTTGATGAACCGTGCGGCGAACAGCTCATTGAGTGATGTAAACCTAGTATTCTTCCTTGTCGATGGTACTCACTGGACTGACGACGATGAGATGGTTCTGAACAAACTGAAGAAGACTGACTTCCCAGTTGTACTTTGCATCAACAAAGTAGATAACGTTCAAGACCGTACTAACGTGATGCAGCACATGATGGAAGTCTCTAAGAAGATGGACTTCATTGATGTAGTGCCAATCTCAGCGAAGCAAGGTAAAAATATTGATGTACTGCGTAAGCACGTACGTGAACATTTACCTAAAGCGACACACCACTTCCCTGAAGAATACGTGACTGATCGCTCGCAACGTTTTATGGCCTCTGAAATTATCCGTGAAAAGCTGATGCGCTTTACGGGTGACGAGCTACCTTACTCGGTAACGGTTGAAATCGAACGTTTCGATTACAACCCAGATAACGATGGCTTCCACATCAATGCACTGATTCTTGTTGAGCGTACAGGCCAGAAGAAAATGGTGATTGGTAAAGCGGGCGAGAAGATCAAAACGATTGGTCGTGAAGCGCGTATCGATATGGAAGAGCTATTCGGCCGTAAGGTTTACCTAGAGACTTGGGTCAAGGTTAAATCTGGCTGGGCTGATGATGAGCGTGCACTTCGCTCGTTAGGCTACATCGACGATCTATAATATATTGAACGTCACTTTCTGAGATTAAGAAAGTTGAACTGAAGATAAATCCAAGAGAGAGTGCGAACTCTCTCTTTTTGTATCTGTAATAAGGGTAAGTGATTGAGCGAAGGGTTACAGCGATGCTTTGTGTTGCACCGTCGACCATACAGTGAGTCGAGCCTGATCTTGGACGTCTTCAGCGAAGAGTTCGGTCGGGTGACGTTGATGTCTAAAGGCGCTCGCAGCAAGCGTTCCAATTTGAAAGGTGCATTACAACCTTTTACGCCGCTATTGCTTAAGTGGTCTGGTAATGGTTCGATGAAAACCTTACGCCAAGCTGAACCCATCAGCTTGGGGCTCCCTCTCGCCGGTATTAATCTGTATTCAGGCATGTACGTGAACGAGCTTATCGGTCGGGTATTGATGGCGGAAGTACCGATGCCTGCACTTTTTCACGACTATCTTCATGCTTTAACAGAGCTGGCGCATAATGATAATCCTGAGCCAGCACTGCGTCGCTTTGAGCTGGCTCTATTATCTGCTATGGGTTACGGCGTCGACTTTTTACACTGCGCGGGCACTGGCGAAGCGATTGATCCGAGCATGACTTATCGCTATCGAGAGCAGAAAGGTTTCATCGCTTCAGTACGTCGAGATAACCTGACTTTTATGGGCGATGAACTTATTGCAATCAGCGAACGTAGGTTTATCACTAAAGAGCAGTTAAAAGCGGCAAAACGCTTTACACGCATAGCCTTAAAGCCGTATCTTGGCGGCAAACCATTAAAAAGTAGAGAGCTATTTATGCCAACAATAGCCCTCTCCAGAGCACGGAGTATTGGAAAATGAGCTCAATCCTTTTAGGCGTTAATATCGACCATATTGCAACACTACGTAATGCACGTGGTACTAAATACCCAGATCCAGTACACGCAGCTGAAATCGCTGAACGTGCTGGTGCAGATGGCATTACTATTCACCTGCGTGAAGACCGTCGTCACATCGTTGATCGCGATGTGCGTATTCTGGCTGAAACACTTCAAACTCGCATGAACTTGGAGATGGCCGTAACGGACGAGATGGTTCAAATTGCACTCGATACTAATCCTGAGTTTGTTTGTCTGGTTCCTGAAAAACGTGAAGAGCTAACCACTGAAGGTGGCTTGGACGTAGTTGGTCAACTAGAGAAGATCAAAGCGGCGACACAAAAACTGTCTGCAGCAGGTATCAAGGTATCTCTGTTTATCGATGCTGACCGTGAGCAAATCGATGCTGCAAAAGCGTGTGGCGCACCGTTCATTGAACTGCACACGGGTCACTATGCTGATGCTAAGACAGAAGAAGATCAACAAGACGAGCTTAAGAAGATCGCAGCAGGCGCAAGCTATGCAGATGACTTAGGTATCACAGTCAATGCGGGTCATGGTCTGACTTACCACAACGTAGCACCGATTGCGGCACTTCCAGAGATCTACGAGCTGAACATCGGTCACTCGATCATGGGACGTGCAGTGTTTGATGGCTTAAACAAAGCCGTTGCAGACATGAAAGCAATCATGGAAACAGCACGTAACAACGCTTAGTTCGGCAAGTCGTCGGCACTAAGCGATGTACAGTTAATCATTAGACAGAAGTTAAGTAGTAGAGGAAACATGGCAGTTGTTGGATTAGGTACAGATATCGCAGAAATCGAACGTGTCGAGAAGGCGCTGTCGCGAAGTGGCGACGCTTTTGCTCAGCGTATTTTGACGGATTCTGAGTTTGAAGTATTCCAACAGTTGAAGCAAAAAGGCCGTTACCTTGCAAAACGTTTTGCTGCTAAAGAAGCTGCATCTAAGGCGTTAGGTACGGGGATTGCGCTGGGTGTTACCTTCCACGACTTTGAGATTTCAAACGATGAGCATGGTAAGCCAGTATTGAGCTTACACAAGAAAGCGCGTGAAATCGCAGAGGCGAATGGCACAACATCGATTCATCTGACTATCTCGGATGAGCGTCACTACGCTGTGGCAACGGTGTTACTCGAATCGTAAACAGATTATCGCGACTTTATATCTAGTGCTCTTGGCTCTAGACAGAAAAAAGCAGAGCTCATGAGCTCTGCTTTTTTATTGGCGGGTAAACCCTCTAAAGAATACTAGTGAGTAACAAGTACCCGCTAGGCCTTCGCCTGTTTCAAGTAGTGAATCGCGGTTGCTTGAACCTTATCTAATTCATCCTGAAGCTCGAAAAGCTCAGGTTCAATGTCTTCAACAGAAGTACCTGAACGCAGCTCTTTCTCTATTGTCGCACATACCGATTTTAGCCTTGGTACGCCGCTGTACGAGCTGCTGCCATGCATCTTGTGAATGATGTGTATCAGCTCTTCAACTGGATAGTCACTGTCTTCTATCGCTTTGTCTGC
This sequence comes from Vibrio sp. 10N.286.51.B11, assembly GCF_041469245.1. Classification (NCBI taxonomy): domain Bacteria; kingdom Pseudomonadati; phylum Pseudomonadota; class Gammaproteobacteria; order Vibrionales; family Vibrionaceae; genus Vibrio; species Vibrio sp. 10N.286.51.B11. The sequence goes on from NZ_JBFRKI010000038.1 coordinate 55,009, forward strand.
TGCCTCATACACCTCTGGAATAAAGTCGACGAGCATTTGCAGCATATCGCGTGCGAGGTCTTCTTTATTGGCGGCTTGTTTCATCGCAGCTTGCCAATCAATGATGATGTTTGTGTGTACGCTGGCTTCAGTTTCTGACACTGGACCGTTGTCGACTTCAGCGGAGACCGCTGGGTGGTCTGGATCTATTTTTTCGATGTGCTCAACCTCAGAGGTCGGGCTCCAATGAATCAGAACCTGCTGTAAAACATGCTCTTCAATCGGTTTGGTTAGGTAGTCATCCATGCCCGCTTCAAGCAGTCGATCACGCTCGCCAATCATTGCATGTGCGGTCACGGCAATCACTGGAGTGTTCGCATTGTTCGCCAGTTTTTTGATGTTCTGACAAGCGGTTACACCGTCCATCTGTGGCATTTGAATATCCATGAAGATGATATCAAATGGCGTCTCTGTCGCTTTGTCTATCGCCTGCTGACCACTGGTACAACTGATGACGGTTTCTACACGCTCTTTAAGCAGCGCGGTAATCAACTTAAGGTTGGCTGGGTTGTCGTCTACTGCCATCACAGTAAGCGGTAACTTCTCTTCAGAATGCGTTTCAATCGCTGGTGCAATCAAGGTAGGTGCCTGATTCGATACCAGAGTTTGCAGCAACTTCTTACGAGAAAGAGGCTTGGTGATGCACTGAACATCGACCTCTTTCATTAGTTGCTCACCCAACGCTAGCTCGGTACTTGGTGTACCAATAATCACGTTTTGAGCAATCTTCTTCGCACCGATCGCCCAACCACTCACAGTATCAAATTGATACTCTTGGTTGGCGGCTAGGTTAAGCAGAACGTAGTCATACGAGGTCGTCTCATCTGGCATCACCGAACGATACGTTACCACTAAGCCTTCTTGGGTTAGGATTTGCTGAGTAATCGATGCCGCTTGCATGTTTGGCTCGATAAGCAGCAGTTGTTTGTCTTGCAGACACTGCGTCTCAATCAGCTCTGTCATCGGCATATCAGTCGTTGATAGTCTCAAGGTGAACCAGAAGGTAGAGCCTTGGTGAAGACGACTGGTTAGGCTGATCTCTCCGCCCATTTGGCTGACCAGTTTTTGGGTGATAACCAGACCTAATCCTGTACCACCATAGCGACGAGAGATACTTGCATCGGCTTGGCTGAAAGCTTGGAAAAGCTGAGCTTGTTGACGCTCCGAGATACCAATACCCGTATCGCGAACCATGAACTGCAGCTCGATGTTGTCTTCGCTTTGTGAACGCAGCTCAACGCTGATATCAATATTGCCGCGCTCGGTAAACTTGATTGAGTTACCCACTAGGTTGGTTAGGATCTGCTGAATACGCAGTGGATCGCCCACCACACCTGGCGGTACTTTAGGGTCGATCTTCAGTGTCAGTTCTAGGCCTTTCTCATGAGCGTTGGTTGCTTGAAGGTTTACTACCTCTTCAAGGCTCGCTTGGAATTCAAATGGGATGTTCTCTAGGGCTAATTTACCGGCTTCAAGTTTCGAGAAGTCCAAGATATCGTTGATGATGCTAAGCAGGTTGTTTGCCGAGCGTTCAATGGTTTGCAGGTAATCGGTTTGACTGTTCGATAGGTGAGTCTTGAGCATTTGACGAGTAAAGCCAATCACACCGTTCAGCGGCGTTCTCAATTCGTGAGACATATTCGCTAAGAACTCAGACTTAACACGAGCCGCTTCTTGAGCGCGTTTCTTCGCGATGTCTAACTCAACGTTTTGAATCTCTAGCTGTTCAAGAGTTTCACGCAAATCTGATGTGGCCTGGTCGATACTGTGCTGCATCTCGACGTGATACTCTGATAGCGATACCGCCATCGCATTGATACCGTTTTTCAGCGAGTCTAGCTCACCATGCATCTTACCTTCGATACGCACATCTAGGTGACCTCGACGAATTCGGTCGACCATGTTTTTCATGTGTGTGATCGGTTGAGTGACATCGTGCATTAAGCGGAACGCAAACACGCCCGATAAACCAAGCCCGAGAATCAACACTAAGAATGCAGAGAACACTTCTTGATATTGCTGCAATCGAAGTGATGAAAGATCTAATTCAATCGCAATGTAGCCGATCGCTTGATTAGCTTGAGACTGACCGTTGGCTGAATTGATGTACTGGCCTTCGGCGATGATAGGTGTCCGCAGAATCAGCGTATTATCGAGAAGGTTCGATGAGCTTAAATGCGGGATCGGTTTATCTTTGGGGTAGGTCAGGCTTTCAAAATCGGGGTGGAAGTTTGAGGTTACAAACAACTCATGACGCTCATCAAACACCGCGATACTGCGCACTAGCTTAGAATTCTTTCGATGCGCATAGCTAATAAGCTGACGAACAGACTCTCGACTTTCGAGCTTCATGCCTGATTCACTCGTAATCGCAAGTGGCTCAATGATGCTAGTACCAGTGTTAACCACTTGACCTTCAAGGTCTTGATAGCGGTTAAATGAGAAAAATGCACTCAATAGCAACCCAATAATCAGGGTTGGAGCTAGAGTTAAGGTAATTACACGGGCTCTTAAGCCATATCTGGTCATGTTCTTTAATTACATCGAGGTCTGGATATGGGAAAATAACGCACACAATGGCGGTTAAGTGAACGGTAAGCTTAATCAAAGCCGTGACGTTCGACAATGATTCCAAGACATAATAGTGAGTCCTGGATACCAATTACTTATTAAAAGATACATTAGGCACAAGCAATGGCACGTTTTTTCCAACCAAAAAAGAAAACTCAACTCGAGACCAAGCATCAATCGGTTTTGGTTGAACGAATGGATCACAATGGCGCTGGCATCGCTTATCAAAAGAATAAACCGGTTTTCATTGATGGCGCATTGCCCGGTGAGCAGGTGGTTATTCAACTTACTGAGAGCAAAAGTAAGTTTTCGCGAGCTAAACTCATCAAGTTATTGAAGCCGAGCGAGCAGCGTTTAAAGCCGTTTTGTAAGCACTTTAATCAGTGTGGTGGCTGTCACCTTCAACACCTAGGTTACTCTTCTCAGGTTGAGCATAAATCGCAATCTCTGACGCACCTGATGAGCCAATACCAAACGGCGAACACTGAAGTTGCACAACCTATTGTCGGTGATGAAACCGGTTATCGACGTCGCGCACGTATCAGCCTATTTGTTGATAAGAAGACACAACAGCTTCAATTCGGTTTCCGTAAGAAGCAGAGTAAGCAGATTGAAAACATCACCGACTGTGCCGTGCTTGATCCTCGCCTTAATGTGTTGCTGCCAAAACTGAAAAATTTACTGAACACTTTCAACAGCCTTACGTCTTTAGGACACGTTGAATTGGTGTTGGGCGATACTGGCCCTGTTATGGTGCTACGTCACCTTAAGCCTCTGGTTGAAAAAGATGAGCAAGCGCTGATTGCGTTAGCAAAAGAAGAAGGCGCTACGCTGTATTCGATGCCTGAAACCGATAAGTTGGTTCGCTTAGTCGGCGATACACCTTCTTACAGCGAAACTGGCGTGACGTTACCGTTTGAGCCAAACCACTTTATCCAAGTAAACCAGAAAGTGAATCAGCAGATGGTGGCTCAAGCGATTGAGTGGCTAGAGCCTCAAGCGGATGAGCGAGTGCTAGACCTGTTTTGTGGTCTCGGTAACTTTAGTCTGCCTATCGCGCAACAATCGGCGTTTGTGGTTGGTGTAGAAGGCGTTGATGAAATGGTTCAGCAAGCCGCATCTAATGCAGCGTTAAACCAGTTAAGCAATACGGAATTTTACCAAGCTAACCTTGAAGAAGACTTATCTTCACAGCCTTGGGCAAAAGAGAAATTTGATAAAATCTTACTTGACCCAGCTCGTGCTGGAGCGAGTGGTGTTGTTGATCAAATTTCAGCGTTAGGAGCGAAGCGTGTGGTTTATGTTTCGTGTAATCCTGCTACTCTAGCTAGAGATTCAGAGAGCTTAGAAAAGCAAGGCTACCAATTAGCCAAACTTGGTATGTTGGATATGTTCCCACACACTAGCCATTTAGAATCGATGGCTCTCTTTATCAAGGCTTAAAGGCCCGTAAATAAGGCTTAAAAATGAATGACAAAGGCGCAGGGACACCTGCGCTGATATCAATATGGTCGAACTAACTTGGAACCAGTTAGTCATATTGAATTGGGTATAAAACAGAATAACTAGGAAGGCACGATGGTTGCGGTACGAAGCGCACATTTAAACCCAAGCGAACAGTTTGAGCTAGAAAGTTGGATTGCGTCATTAAAGCAAGACGCAAAAACCTCGAATAAACTGAACAAAGTTTATCGTCACTGTGAAGAGCTATTAAAAGATCACGAGCAAGCATCACTCTTGCTATGGCGTGGACGCGAGATGATTGAAATCTTGGTCACGCTGTCGATGGATCGTGCAACATTAGTCGCAGCACAACTCTTCCCAGTGGTATCAAGTGGCGTTTTTGAACGCGAAGCCTTCGAAGAACGCTACGGCAAAGAAATCGTTAAGCTGATTGACGGCGTTGAAGAAATGGCGGCCTTGGGCCAGCTAAACGTGACCCTTGAAGGCAGTGCAGCCTCGGGTCAAGTCGATAACGTTCGTCGCATGCTATTAGCAATGGTTGATGACTTCCGTTGCGTAGTCATCAAGCTAGCGGAGCGAATCTGTAACCTTATTGAGGTGAAAAAGGCACCTGATGCTGTGCGTCGTGCGGCAGCAAAAGAATGTTCTAACATCTATGCACCACTGGCTAACCGTTTAGGTATCGGCCAACTTAAGTGGGAAATCGAAGATTACGCATTCCGCTACCAACAACCAGATACCTACAAGCAGATTGCAAAACAGCTGTCTGAGCGTCGTATCGTTCGTGAACAATACATCACAGATTTCGTTGATGATTTAACCGCAGAAATGCAGCGTTCAAACATCAATGCTGAAGTGAGTGGCCGACCAAAACACATCTACAGTATCTGGCGCAAAATGCAGAAGAAAGGCTTAGCCTTCGATGAGCTTTTTGACGTACGAGCAGTACGTATTATCGCTGATCAGCTGCAAGACTGTTACGCCGGCCTTGGGGTGGTACACACTAAATACAAGCACCTCCCGAGCGAATTTGATGATTATGTGGCGAACCCTAAGCCAAATGGTTACCAGTCGATTCATACCGTAGTACTTGGCCCTGAAGGCAAGACCATTGAGATTCAGATCCGTACTAAGCAAATGCACGAAGACTCTGAGCTTGGTGTGGCGGCGCACTGGAAGTACAAAGAAGGAGCTTCAAGCGGCCGTAGTGGCTACGATGAGAAAATCACTTGGTTGCGTAAACTTATCGACTGGCAAGAAGAGATGTCGGACTCTGGCGAGATGCTGGATGAGGTACGTAGCCAAGTCTTCGATGACCGTGTATACGCATTTACTCCACGTGGTGACGTGGTCGACTTACCAATGGGCGCAACCCCGTTGGATTTCGCCTACCACATCCACTCGATGGTCGGACACCGCTGTATCGGTGCCAAAGTAGCGGGGCGTATCGTACCGTTCACTCATAAACTATCGATGGGCGATCAAGTTGAGATCATCACGCAGAAAGAGCCGAACCCATCTCGTGACTGGTTAAATCCAACCACAGGTTTTGTTCATTCTGGTCGAGCTCGAGCGAAAATCAACGCTTGGTTCCGCGCACAAAGCCGTGAGAAAAACCTAGAAGCGGGTCGTGATATCCTGGAAGTTGAGCTAGCGAAAGTAGGCGCAACCCTAAAAGATGCTGATCAATACGCACTAAAACGCTTTAACGTGAATACGCCAGACGAACTCTATGCAGGTATTGGTAGTGGCGACTTGCGTATTAACCAAGTGGTTAATCACATCAATGCGCTAGTGAATAAGCCAACGGCGGAAGAAGAAGACAAGAAAGCGCTAGAGAAACTGCTTGAGTCGGAAAACAAGCCGGCACAACAGAGTCGTCCGAAGAAAGATGCGGTAGTGGTTGAGGGCGTTGATAACCTAATGACGCACCTAGCGCGTTGCTGTCAGCCAATCCCAGGTGATGTGATTAAAGGTTACATCACTCAAGGTCGTGGTATCTCAGTGCACCGCGCTGACTGTGAACAGCTAGGCGAGCTAAGCGTGCATGCGCCAGAACGTATCATTGATACCGTTTGGGGTAATGGCTTTGTCGGTTCATACATCCTAACGCTGCGTGTTGAAGCGCTAGAACGTAATGGCTTGTTGAAAGACATCACCTCACTGTTCTCGAATGAAAAGATCAGCGTGACCACAATGAAGAGCCGCATCGACTACAAGCGTCAGCTATCGGTAATGGATTTCGATTTGGAAGTGACCAATATTGAAATTCTGAGTCGCGTTACCAGCCGAGTAGAACAAATCAAAGATGTTATGTCAGTCAAAAGGTTGGGGTAGGCCAAAATACTATCCACGTCATTCCCTACAGTGAGGGACGAACGTGATAGGGAATCTCGTAAAGCGATTTGAGATCCCCAACTCGCTCATTCTTCGCTCTTGGGGATGACGGAAAGAATAGAAAGGTGAGTGGTTTTGGCTGCTCGCCTTTTTTAGTTTTAGAAGACGTTATAAATTTAAAAATCAAAGACAGTGAATAGGAAGAAAACGATGAATCACCCGATTGAACAACTTGAACAGATTATGACTAAGCTGCGCGATCCAGAAGGTGGCTGTCCTTGGGATTTGAAACAAAATTTTGAAACAATTGTGCCGCATACTATCGAAGAAACCTACGAGGTGGTGGACGCGATTCACAACAAAGATTGGCCGAACCTACAAGAAGAGTTGGGTGACTTGTTGTTTCAGGTGATCTTCTATAGCCAGTTAGCGAAAGAACAGGGGTTGTTTGAGTTCTCTGATGTGGTTGATGGCATTAACGAAAAGCTAACACGCCGTCACCCGCATGTGTTCTCTGATACTGAGTTTGCCAGTGATGAAGAAATCAATGCCAATTGGGAAGCGGAAAAAGCCAAAGAAAAAGCACAAGCAGGCAAAACTCAAGAAAGTATTCTAGACTCAATACCAAACTCTCTACCTGCACTTTCGCGTGCTACAAAAATTCAAAAGCAGGTCGCGAAATATGGCTTTGATTGGGACTCAATTGGCCCAGTCGCCAATAAGGTATTAGAGGAAGTGGACGAGGTGCTAGAAGAAGCACTTCAAGTGACGCCAAACGAAGAATTGGTTGAAGAAGAGCTGGGGGATTTACTGTTCGCGACCGTTAACTTGGTACGACATTTAGGTAAAAACCCAGAATCGGCACTCAATAAAGCCAATCTCAAGTTTTCGCGTCGCTTTAAAGGGGTGGAACAAAAAGTTCGTCAGCAAGGTAAAAATTTGACCGATTTTTCACTACAACAGCTTGATTCCATGTGGGGTGAAGTCAAAGTGGCGGAGAAAAGATAACCAAAGCTTTTATCATGAATTGATTTGAAGCAAAAAATAAAAAATAGCAGTGTGATAGATTTCACGTTGTGGCGATAAGGGGCTTCTGGTATATTTTCATCCCGTCCAGAAGTAGTCCATTTCCCTCATTCAACCAATTTCAGGTTAAACATGACGACAAATTACATTTTTGTTACTGGCGGGGTTGTATCCTCTCTAGGTAAAGGTATTGCTGCAGCATCTCTTGCGGCTATTTTAGAAGCTCGTGGTCTTAAAGTGACTATGATGAAGCTTGACCCTTACATCAACGTTGATCCAGGCACTATGAGCCCGACTCAGCACGGTGAAGTGTTCGTTACGGAAGATGGCGCTGAAACAGACCTTGACCTTGGTCACTATGAGCGATTCATTCGCACCAAGATGACTAAGCGTAACAACTTCACTGCAGGTCGTGTTTACTCAGACGTACTCGCTAAAGAGCGTCGCGGTGATTACCTAGGTGCAACTATTCAGGTTATCCCACACATCACTAACTCTATCAAAGAGCGTGTAATTTCTGGCGCAGCTGGCCACGATATTGCGATCGTTGAAGTTGGTGGTACGGTTGGTGATATCGAATCTCTACCATTCATGGAAGCGATTCGTCAGCTAGCAGTAGAACTAGGCCGTGAACGCGCAATGTTCATGCACCTTACTCTAGTGCCATACCTAGCAGCTGCGGGCGAAGTGAAAACTAAGCCAACGCAACACTCTGTAAAAGAGCTACTGTCTATTGGTATTCAGCCAGACATCCTAGTTTGTCGTTCAGACCGCAACATTCCTTCGAACGAGCGTAAGAAAATTGCTCTGTTCTGTAATGTGCAAGAAAATGCAGTTATTTCTATGCGCGATGTTGACTCTATCTACAAGATCCCTCAGCTTATTAAAGCTCAAGGTACTGATGAACTTGTATGTAAGCGTTTCGGCATCACAGCTCCAGAAGCAGACCTGTCTGAATGGGAACAAGTAATTTACGAAGAAGCTAACCCAACGGGTGAAGTGACGATTGGTATGGTTGGTAAGTACATTGAACTACCAGACGCATACAAATCAGTAAATGAAGCGCTAAAACACGCGGGCTTGAAAAATCGCCTAAGCGTTAATATTAAATACGTAGATTCACAAGACGTTGAGTCTCGTGGCGTAGAAGTTTTAGAAGGCCTAGATGCAATCCTAGTTCCTGGTGGCTTTGGTGACCGTGGTGTTGAAGGTAAGATTCTTGCTGCTCAATACGCTCGTGAAAACAAAGTACCGTACTTAGGTATCTGTCTAGGTATGCAAGTAGCACTTATCGAGTACGCTCGTAACGTTGCGAAAATGGAAGGGGCACACTCTTCTGAATTCTGTACTGAAACTAAGTACCCAGTTGTTGGTCTTATCACTGAGTGGACTGATGGCGAAGGTAAAGTTGAAGAGCGTACAGAAACATCTGACCTTGGCGGCACAATGCGTCTTGGTTCACAGCTTTGTCACCTAGCGAAAGGGACGAAAGCTTACGAATTATACGGTAGCGCGACGATCCATGAACGTCACCGTCACCGTTACGAAGTGAACAACAATCTTCGTCCACAAATCGAAAAAGCGGGCCTAAAAGTATCGGGTCTATCTGCGGACAAGAAACTGGTTGAAGTTATTGAGAACCCGAACCACCCATGGTTCGTTGCTGCTCAATTCCACCCAGAGTTCACTTCAACACCTCGCGATGGTCACCCATTGTTTGCAGGTTTCGTTAAAGCGGCTGGTGAGTTCCAGCGCGGCGAGTTAGAGAAGTAAAAAGGAATACAGGTAGCTGCGTAAGTTGTGCTGCTACCTTTAAATTTGACATTTATATATTCAACGAGAAGGAAACATTCAATGTCTAAGATCGTTAAAGTTCTAGGTCGTGAAATCATCGATTCACGTGGTAACCCAACTGTAGAAGCTGAAGTACACCTAGAAGGCGGTTTCGTAGGTATGGCTGCTGCTCCATCTGGCGCATCTACTGGTTCTCGCGAAGCTCTTGAGCTACGTGACGGCGACAAATCACGTTTCCTAGGTAAAGGTGTTCTTAAAGCTATTGAAGCTGTAAACGGCCCAATCGCTGAAGCTCTAGTTGGTACTGACGCTAAAGCACAAGCTGACGTTGACCAAATCATGCTTGACCTAGACGGTACTGATAACAAGTCTAAGTTCGGCGCGAACGCTATCCTAGCTGTATCTCTAGCTAACGCAAAAGCTGCTGCTGCCGCGAAAGGCATGCCTCTATACGAGCACATCGCTGAGCTAAACGGTACTGCTGGTCAGTTCTCTATGCCTCTACCAATGATGAACATCATCAACGGTGGTGAGCACGCAGATAACAACGTTGACATCCAAGAGTTCATGATCCAACCAGTTGGCGCTAAAACTCTTAAAGAAGGTCTACGTATCGGCGCTGAAGTATTCCACAACCTAGCTAAAGTTCTTAAGTCTAAAGGCTACAGCACTGCAGTTGGTGATGAAGGTGGTTTCGCTCCTAACCTTAAGTCTAACGCTGAAGCTCTAGAAGTTATCGCAGAAGCTGTTGCAGCTGCTGGTTACGAACTAGGTAAAGACGTTACTCTTGCTATGGACTGTGCAGCATCTGAGTTCTTCGACAAAGAAGCTGGCATCTACAACATGAAGGGCGAAGGTAAAACTTTCACTTCTGAAGAGTTCAACCACTACCTAGCTGAGCTAGCGAACAACTTCCCAATCGTTTCTATCGAAGACGGTCTTGACGAGTCAGATTGGGATGGCTTCAAGCACCAAACTGAACTTCTAGGCGACAAGCTTCAAATCGTTGGTGACGATCTGTTCGTTACAAACACTAAGATTCTTGCTGAAGGTATCGAGAAAGGCGTAGCTAACTCTATCCTTATCAAGTTCAACCAAATCGGTTCTCTAACAGAGACTCTAGCTGCTATCAAGATGGCTAAAGACGCTGGCTACACTGCAGTAATCTCTCACCGTTCTGGCGAAACTGAAGATGCAACTATCGCTGATCTAGCGGTAGGTACAGCTGCAGGTCAAATCAAAACTGGTTCTATGAGCCGTTCTGACCGTGTTGCTAAGTACAACCAACTTATCCGTATCGAAGAAGCTCTAGGTTCTAAAGCTCCTTACAACGGTCTTAAAGAAGTTAAAGGTCAATAATTCGTCCTATTTGGCACTGTAGCTGCGTTAACTGCAGAAGATTCACTAAGTCACATAGGAAACTATGCTCCATAGCTGAATCTTCTTTGTTGCCTTGCTACAGCACCAACTAGTTAGAATTATGCACTAATACTTTTGAATGCCTCGCTTATGCGGGGCATTTTTTTGTCTGTAGAAAACTGAATGAAAGAAGCTCTAGGCTCTAAAGCTCCTCCTTGTCACATATAAAGTTCGTCATTCCCTAGACTGACGAAGGAAGGAGTAGGGAATCTCATTGTTTTCCTGACAATGACTCCCCGACTTATTGATTCCCTGACACCACATATCTCGCACCAATAAGCTCATTATGGTATATATGTGCCTTATTCTAGTTCCTTCTTTTTCAACCGGCGAAAGGTGTTATGCGAATTTTTGCTTTAGTACTGCTCATAGTGTTTGGCTGGCTACAACACACACTGTGGCTCGGTAAAAATGGTATCTCTGATTACTACGGTGTGAACAACGAAATCCAAGTTCAACAGCAAGTAAATGAAAAGCTGCATATTCGAAATGCAGAAATGTTTGCTGAAATTGACGATCTACGCCAAGGCTTAGACGCGATAGAAGAACGCGCACGTCATGAACTTGGAATGGTCAAAGAAGGTGAAACGTTTTATCGCATCATTGGTGAGGAATCCCATTAATGTCGACTCAACTTCAAAGCGTGATTGCCGTTGTACCTGCGGCGGGCGTCGGTAGCCGAATGAAGGCAGACCGCCCTAAGCAATATCTCAAGATTCACGACAAAACAATTTTAGAGCACACCATTGAGAAATTACTGTCTCACCCACAAGTCGCTCAAATTGTCGTTGCGATCAGCGATGATGACCCATACTACCCTGATCTAGCACTCAACCTGAACCCGCAAGTGATCAGAGTGTCAGGCGGAAGCGAGCGAGCGGACTCTGTACTCTCTGCGCTAAACTATATCGCTGAGCAGCAGCTTAGTGATTGGGTAATGGTTCACGATGCGGCAAGGCCGTGTGTTCAGCTAAGTGATATCGACAAGCTAATTTCCGGCGCGATGAGCCATGATGTGGGCGCTATTTTAGCGGCTCCAGTTCGTGACACGATGAAGCGCGGTGCCCAAGGGCAGATCGAGCATACCGTTGAGCGTGCCGATTTATGGCATGCACTTACGCCGCAAATGTTCAGAGCAAAGCCTCTGTGGAAGGCATTAAGTGAGGCGTTGCAACAAGGCGCTTCAATTACTGATGAAGCCTCAGCCTTTGAATGGAAAGGTTTATCGCCCGCTTTAGTGGCAGGGCGTTCAGATAATTTTAAGATTACTCAGCCTGAAGATTTAGCGCTTGCTGAGTTCTATTTAAGTCAGAATAAGGAATAATGATGATTCGTATTGGCCATGGCTTTGATGTACATAAGTTTGGTGGTGAAGGCCCGGTAATTATTGGTGGTGTAAGCATCCCTTACGAGCAAGGTCTTATTGCACACTCAGACGGTGATGTTGCCCTTCATGCGTTGTGTGACGCTCTATTGGGTGCGATTGCTGCGGGTGATATTGGTCGTCATTTCCCTGATACCGATGACGAATGGAAAGGTGCGGATAGCCGTGAGCTACTGAAAGATGTTTACCGTCGAGTAAAAGAACAAGGTTACGTGATTGGTAATGCCGATATTACTATCATGGCGCAAGCTCCAAAGATGGCGCCTCATATAGACTCTATGTGCCAAGCTATTGCTCAAGACCTAGAAACCAGCATTAGCAATGTGAATGTAAAAGCGACGACCACTGAGCGTTTAGGTTTTACAGGTCGCAAAGAGGGCATCGCATGTGAAGCGGTGGTCCTAATTACTAAAAGTGCGTAAGCACCAACACGAAAAGAACAGCATGTCAGATATTTTATCTTCATTGGCTTATCTAAACGGTAAACCAACTGCGAAAGCAAAACTAAAAGCAAAAGCCGAACACTTTGTCGTTAATGAAGACTTGGGTTTTGAGTTTGCTGGTGAAGGCGAGCACCTAATGGTTCGTATTCGTAAAACGGGTGAAAACACGAGCTTCGTAGCAAACGAGCTGGCTAAAGCTTGCGGTGTTAAGTCGAAAGACGTGAGCTGGGCGGGTTTGAAAGACCGCCACGCTGTGACAGAGCAGTGGTTGAGCGTTCACCTACCGAAAGGTGAGCCTGACTTTTCAGGGTTCTTAGCACAATACCCAAGCATTGAAATCTTAGCGACAGCGCGACACAACAAAAAGTTACGTCCAGGCGATTTAGTTGGCAACCAATTTGAGTTGACCTTGTCTGAAGTAACGGATTGCGATGATGTGGTCAAGCGTTTGGAAAAAGTCGCTCAAGTGGGCGTGCCAAACTACTTTGGTGCTCAGCGTTTTGGCAATGAAGGTAACAACCTATCTGAAGCTCGTCGTTGGGGCCGCGATAACGTTCGTACTCGTAACCAGAATAAGCGCAGCTTGTACCTTTCTGCTGCTCGTTCGTGGATTTACAACCTGATCCTTTCAGACCGTATTGAGCAAGATGCGTTTGCATCAGCATTGGTTGGCGATATCGTGGTGAAAGACGGTGCTCAACTGGCAGTAACAGCAGACAACATTGAAGCTGTAAACCAAGACATTGCGAACGGTTTTGCTTTGATAACTGTTGCTTTGGCTGGCGATAATGCCTTACCAACGATTGATGAGTCTCAAGCTCTAGAACAGAAACACCTTGATGCTGAACCGGATCTAATGGCTCTGATTCGTGGTAACCGTATGCGTCATGATCGCCGTGAAGCGTCACTGAAACCAACAGACTTAACTTGGGAAGTGAACGAAGATAATGTCACGCTTAAGTTCTCTCTTGATGCGGGTTGTTTCGCAACAGCGATCGTTCGCGAATTGGTTGAAGAAGTACACGTAGAGAGAACCTACGAGCAATAACGATTCTGCTTGGAGCTGAGTCACTTGATATTGGAATTTAAGTGACTTGGCTTAGCATGGGAACAAAAGAAAGGATACAAGATGAAGATTTTACTCAGCAATGATGATGGTGTGCACGCTCAAGGTATTCATGAGCTGGCAAATGAGCTACGTGATCTTGCTGACGTTATCATTGTTGCCCCTGACCGTAATCGCTCGGGTGCGTCAAATTCATTAACTTTAGAACAGCCTCTGCGTGTTCAAGAGATTACTGAAAATACCTATTCGGTACAAGGAACACCGACCGACTGTGTGCATTTTGCGTTAAACGAACTGCTAAAGAATGACATGCCTGATCTGGTATTAACGGGCATTAATCACGGTGCTAACCTGGGTGATGACGTGCTTTATTCCGGCACGGTGGCTGCAGCAATGGAAGGGCATTTTCTAGGCGTTCAATCGGTAGCGTTTTCTCTGGTGGGAAAAAAACATTTTAAGACAGCGGCAGCGATTGCTCGTCGTATTGTCGAACAACATTTAGCAAACCCAATCCCGACCAACCGCTTGTTGAACGTAAACGTTCCTGATTTAGCCTTAGAACAATTGTCTGGTACTCAGGTGACGCGCTTAGGTGCTCGTCATCACGCTGAAGATATGATCAAGCAAAAAGACCCGCGTGGTCACGATATCTATTGGCTTGGCCCTCCGGGTAAAGAGCAAGATGCCGGTGAAGGTACCGATTTTTACGCGATTGAGCATGGCTTTGTGTCGGTAACACCGTTGCAGGTTGATCTGACGGCGCATGAGTCGTTGGGTGCGATGGCAGCATGGTTAGGGGAGAAGTAAGTGAGTAATCCGCAAGCTGAGCGCTTAGTTACTTTTCTGATTGAAAATGGTATCCGAGACCAAAAGGTTCTTGATGCGATTTACCAACTGCCGAGAGAGAGCTTTTTATCACAGGCGATGTACCATCAAGCTTATGATAATAATGCGCTGCCGATCGGACAGGGGCAAACCATCTCGCAACCATATATTGTTGCTAAAATGACAGAGTTACTTGAGTTACAACAAGATAGCCGCGTTTTGGAGATTGGAACGGGTTCTGGTTACCAAACCGCAGTATTGGCTCAGCTTGTTGATCATGTCTATTCGGTTGAAAGAATAAAGTCGCTACAATGGGATGCTAAGCGTAGGTTGAAGCAACTCGATTTCTACAATATTTCAACTAAGCATGGTGATGGTTGGCAAGGGTGGTCTTCAAAGGCGCCTTTTGATGCGATTATTGTTACCGCTGCTGCAGAGTCGATTCCTCAAGCGCTTCTGCAACAGCTGAAAGATGGTGGTCGTTTACTGATTCCTGTTGGGGATGATGAACAACAACTGTTGAAGATCGTTCGTCACGGCGATGAATTTTTGTCGAGTGTTATCGAAATGGTGAGATTTGTACCTCTTGTTCCTGGTGAACTAGCTTAATAACAAGATTAATGGTGTAGGTGGATAGAGAGTCGATGCGTTCGAAGTTGTTTAAAGGAAGTACTTTACTGCTTAGCTGTGCCCTTGTTGGGTGTGCAGCGAATTCGCCTGCGCCGGTTTCAAGCCTTAACAAGAAATACTCATCGATTGATCGTGGTAGTTATCGCGGCAGTTACTATGAAGTGAAAAAAGGCGATACGCTTTATTTCATCGCTTATGTGACCAATAAAGACGTCAATGACCTCGTCAGCTACAACAAATTGTCTGCGCCTTATACTATCCACCCCGGGCAGAAGCTTAAGTTGTGGCGTCCTAGCTACAATGCGCCAGCGTATGGTAAATCAACGGTAGCGGCAGCAGCAGTTGCTGCGCCTGTCGCGGCATCGACAACGTCATCTGCGGCAAGTAAACCTAAAACCACATCGCAACCGAGCAAAAACTCTAAACCGGCTCCAGCTCAAACTACCACCAAAGTGGTGAAAAAAGATCCACCAAAGAAGGTTGAACAATCCAAATCAAAGGAGTATGTTGGTTCTAAAGGTAAACAGAATGTTACACCGCCCACCAAACCAACAAGTGATAAAGTATCCAAATGGTTATGGCCAACTAAAGGGAGAGTAATCAAGAGTTTCTCTGTAGGCGAACAAGGAAATAAAGGCATAGACATAGCAGGACAGCGAGGTCAGCCAATAGTATCTACTGCAGGGGGAACGGTTGTTTATTCGGGTAATGCACTACGAGGCTACGGCAATCTAGTGATTGTGAAGCACAATGATAATTACTTAAGTGCATACGCGCACAACGACCGACTATTAGTATCTGAAGGGCAAAGTGTGAAACCAGGGCAGAAGATTGCAACAATGGGAAGCTCTGGAGCCAGCAGTGTTAGGCTGCACTTTGAGATTCGTTACCAAGGTAAGTCCGTTAATCCAAAACGATATTTACCTTAAATACAATATGCAAAAATTACGTATTGTATGGAGTGACATAGTCATTTAGCGACATATGAAGTTGTAATGTCATGCTAATTTCGCCAGGGGGAGGCGTTATGAGTATAAGCAATGCAGTAACCAAAGAAGAGTTCGATCTTGACCAAGCAACCACGGAACCGGAAGCTCTTGGAAAAGCAAAACGAACAGTCACTAAGAAAACCGAAGCGAAAGAAGAAGTTGAAGTTACGTCTAAAAGTTTAGATGCCACTCAACTCTACTTAGGCGAAATTGGTTTCTCACCACTACTAACCGCTGAAGAAGAAGTGCTATATGCACGTCGAGCTCTACGCGGTGATGAAGCAGCACGTAAACGCATGATCGAAAGTAACCTGCGTTTAGTGGTAAAAATTTCACGTCGTTATAGCAACCGCGGCCTTGCACTTCTCGATCTAATCGAAGAAGGCAACCTAGGTTTGATTCGCGCCGTAGAGAAGTTTGATCCAGAGCGTGGCTTCCGCTTCTCAACTTACGCGACATGGTGGATTCGTCAAACCATTGAACGTGCGTTAATGAATCAGACTCGCACTATCCGTTTGCCAATCCATGTTGTGAAAGAGCTGAACATCTACCTACGTACTGCAAGAGAGCTATCACAAAAGCTTGACCATGAACCAACGGCAGAAGAAATTGCTTCTAAGCTAGATAAGCCGGTTGGTGATGTGAGCAAGATGCTTCGTCTAAACGAAAGAGTGAGCTCTGTTGATACGCCAATTGGTGGTGACGGTGAGAAAGCGCTGTTGGATATTATTCCAGACATCAATAATTCAGATCCTGAGGTTTCAACTCAAGATAGCGATATCAAGAACTCGTTGATTTTCTGGCTTGATGAGCTGAATCCTAAGCAGAAAGAGGTGCTTGCGCGTCGCTTTGGACTACTGGGTTATGAACCGTCAACATTAGAAGAAGTGGGCCGCGAAATCAGCCTGACTCGTGAACGTGTTCGTCAAATCCAAGTTGAAGGTCTTCGCCGTCTACGTGAGATTCTTATCAAGCAAGGTCTGAATATGGAAAACCTGTTCAACGTAGAAAACGACTAATTGAACGGATGATGCTTCTCTAAATAGAAGACAAATAAAAACGCTGACTTTAAGTCAGCGTTTTTTTGTTTGTGGCTTTGGTATTTCATGCCGTCTAATCAAAATAGCAGTACGGCCATAACAAGCTACTTGGTAAGAAACTAAAGCAGCTTCTTCAAGCGGTAAAGTTCTTCTAATGCTTGGCGAGGAGTTAGATCATCAGGATCAACATTCGCTAGCGCTTGCTCTACTTCACTCGGTTCTGGGATCAGGCTCAGTTGGTTTGCGATATCGACACCGCTTGGCTTCGATGTTGGCGACTCCATACTTAACGCTTCTAACTGAGTCAGCTTCGCACGAGCATTCTTGATCACTGCTTTCGGTACGCCAGCTAAACCTGCAACCGCTAGACCATAAGATTTACTTGCAGCACCTTCTTGAACTGCGTGCATAAAGGCAATGCTATCACCATGCTCAACCGCATCTAAGTGTACGTTTGCTAAAGTTGGAAGTTGGTTAGGTAGTTCAGTTAGCTCAAAGTAGTGCGTTGCAAACAGTGTCATCGCATTGATTTGATTGGCTAGCCACTCTGCACTTGCCCAAGCCAGAGACAGGCCATCGTAAGTACTGGTACCACGACCGATTTCATCCATTAGCACAAGGCTGTTTGGTGTTGCATTGTGCAGGATATTTGCGGTTTCTGTCATCTCAACCATGAAGGTTGAACGGCCAGAAGCCAAATCATCGGATGCGCCAATACGCGTAAAGATACGGTCGATAGAGCCGATGGTTGCGCTTTCTGCAGGAACATAACAACCGATATGAGCCATCAATGCGATGAGTGCCGTTTGGCGCATGTAGGTCGATTTACCACCCATGTTGGGACCCGTGATGATCAGCATCTTACGTTGATCATTCAGGTCGATAGGGTTAGCAATGAAAGGTTCGTCCATCACTTGTTCAACAACAGGGTGACGACCGGCCTGAATTTGTACGCCAGCAGACTCTGTCATGGTTGGACGACAGTAATCAAGGGTATCTGCACGCTCAGCCAAGTTCTGTAGAACATCAAGCTGAGATACTGAAGAGGCGATATTTTGTAGGCGCTCTAGATACGGCAGTAGTAAGTCA
The DNA here is from genome assembly GCF_041469245.1 of Vibrio sp. 10N.286.51.B11. NCBI lineage: Bacteria > Pseudomonadati > Pseudomonadota > Gammaproteobacteria > Vibrionales > Vibrionaceae > Vibrio > Vibrio sp. 10N.286.51.B11. The sequence goes on from NZ_JBFRKI010000038.1 coordinate 73,125, forward strand.
AACAACTCTTCCCACAGCTGTTTCTCGATAGCGAGTGCTTTCGACTTAGAGTTAAGTACTTTGTCTTCGTGCTCTTTTAGCTCAGGAATGATGTAACGCTCAGCATTTTTCAGCGTTTGACGACGAACATAGTGTGGCGGCACAAGATGGCTTTGCCCACGGCTTACTTGAATGAAGAAACCATGTACGTTGTTGTAGCCAACTTTTAGCGTGTCGATGCCATGACGTTCACGCTCTTCTTGCTCAAGCTTATCAAGAAATTCAGTTGCGCCTGCTGCAAGGTCGCGCCATTCGTCTAACTCGGCATTGTAGCCTTCTGCAATCACACCACCGTCACGGATAACCACCGGTGGGTTCTCTTTGATTGCACGTTCAAGCAGCTCAGAAACCTCATCCACAGGAGAAGCATATTGAGCAAGTTGAGTTAGGTATGGGTGCTTCAGTTGCGTCAGTGTTTCAGCAAGCTCTGGCAAATATTCCATTGCTTGACGAAGACGCGCCATATCGCGAGGGCGAGCAGAGCGAAGTGCTAATCGAGCGAGAATACGTTCGATATCACCAATCTGTTTTAAGGTTGGCTGTAGTTCTGTGAATAGAGCCAAATCTTTCATTTCACCAATTGCATCTAAGCGCTGATCGAGTGCAGATATATTGCGCATTGGTTGATGTAACCAACGCTTAAGCATACGGCTACCCATTGCTGTCGCAGTGTGATCAAGTACTTCGGCAAGGGTGTTATCAGTACCACCCCCAAGATTTTGCGTGATCTCCAAATTACGACGAGTTGCAGCATCAAGGATCACCGAGTGATCTTGTTTATCCATCGTGAGTGAACGGATATGAGGGAGGGCAGTACGTTGGGTATCTTTCACGTATTGGATCAAACAACCAGCCGCACATAGACCCAGTTTCGCGCTTTCTACGCCAAAGCCAACCAGATCGCGAGTACCAAACTGCTTATTCAATTGCTGCTTAGCGGTGTCTAATTCAAATTCCCATACAGGGCGGCGGCGGTTGCCATTACGGCTTGCCATTAAATCGACGGGTTCGAAATCTTCAGGGAACAGCAGCTCACGCGGAGAGGTTCTTTGTAGCTCAGCGGCCATCGCTTCTTCTGTTTCTGGCTCGCAAAGTTGGAATCGGCCAGAGGTAATATCAAGTGTCGCATAACCGAATTTACCGTTGTGGTGATAAATGGCTGCAATTAGGTTATCAACGCGTTCAGAAAGCAAGGCTTCGTCGGTTACGGTACCCGGTGTCACGATACGCACTACTGCGCGCTCAACAGGGCCTTTTGAAAGTGCTGGATTACCAATCTGTTCACAAATTGCTACGGACTCACCAAGTTGCACTAACTTTGCAAGGTATCCTTCAACCGCATGGTATGGAACACCTGCCATCGGAATCGGTTCACCATTTGATGAGCCACGCTTAGTCAGTGAAATATCGAGGAGTTGAGAGGCTTTTTTAGCGTCATCGTAGAAAAGCTCGTAGAAATCGCCCATGCGGTAGAACAGCAGAATTTCTGGGTTTTCTGCTTTCAGTTTTAGATACTGCTGCATCATGGGAGTATGTTTTTGATCGGCTTTCACAGTTAACTTCTTTCGTTTATTTCTATTGCGGCTTAGGATACGTGAAAGCGTTTCGTGCGAAAAGCGGCTGATGCGAAAAGATGCGAATCCAAATGATATGACAGTAAATAAAGGGAAGCAGATGGTGCAGATGACTCAAGACCTTAGTGAGCAGCTTGGACATTTACTCGCTAAACACAAACACGTGTTAGTGACGGCTGAATCTTGCACTGGCGGAGGTGTCGCGAGTGCAGTCACCGATATTGCGGGCAGCTCTGGATGGTTTGATCGCGCTTTTGTTACGTACAGCAATGAAGCCAAACAAGAGATGATCGGTGTACAGCTTAAAACCTTAATGGAGTTCGGCGCCGTGAGTGAGCCTGTCGTAATAGAAATGGCGAGCGGGGCATTGCAACATTCAAACGGGACGATCTCTGTATCAATCAGTGGCATCGCTGGCCCAGGTGGCGCGACCGAAGATAAGCCTGTTGGTACAGTATGCTTCGCGTGGAAAGCGCTAAATGGCTGGGATAAAGTAGAAACGCATGTATTTACAGGCGACAGATCACAAGTACGCCAACAAGCCACGCACCATGCCCTGCAAGTTATTTATGATTACCTATCAATGGAAGGTAAGTAACATTTGTACAAATTATTTTCATACAGGTATAGACACTGTATGAATCAACAGTATAATGAAAGCCAATTAGTCACCCCTATGTGGGTTAGAAATAGATTCTAGATCGCTTGTTGAGACAACCGATTATGTGGAGATAGAAATGGACGAGAATAAACAAAAAGCGTTAGCCGCAGCCCTTGGTCAGATTGAAAAGCAATTTGGTAAAGGTTCTATCATGCGTCTTGGTGATAACCGCACAATGGACGTAGAAACTATTTCTACAGGTTCTCTATCTCTAGATATCGCACTAGGTGCTGGTGGCCTACCGATGGGACGTATCGTAGAAGTTTACGGTCCAGAATCATCAGGTAAAACAACGCTAACGCTTGAGCTTATTGCTGCAGCACAGAAAGTGGGAAAGACGTGTGCATTCGTTGATGCGGAGCACGCACTAGACCCTATCTACGCTCAAAAGCTTGGTGTTGATATCGATGCACTTCTTGTTTCTCAACCAGATACTGGTGAGCAAGCGCTGGAAATCTGTGATGCACTGGCTCGTTCAGGTGCAATCGACGTTCTTGTTATTGACTCAGTAGCAGCCCTAACACCAAAAGCAGAAATCGAAGGCGAAATGGGCGACAGCCACATGGGTCTTCAGGCTCGTATGCTTTCTCAAGCAATGCGTAAGCTGACGGGTAACCTTAAGCAGTCTAACTGTATGGCTATCTTCATTAACCAAATTCGTATGAAAATTGGTGTGATGTTCGGTAACCCAGAAACAACAACAGGTGGTAACGCACTTAAGTTCTACGCATCTGTTCGTCTTGATATTCGCCGTACTGGTGCGATTAAAGATGGTGATGAAGTTGTTGGTAACGAAACTCGTATCAAGGTCGTTAAGAACAAGATTGCTGCACCATTCAAACAAGCTGAGACTCAAATCCTTTACGGTAAAGGCTTCAACCGCGAAGGTGAGCTTATCGACTTAGGTGTTAAGAATAAGCTAGTAGAAAAAGCAGGCGCTTGGTACAGCTACAAAGGCGATAAGATCGGCCAAGGTAAAGCTAACGCTGGTAAATACCTACGTGAAAACCCAGAAGTTGCTCTAGAGATCGATACTAAACTTCGTGAGTTACTACTGACTCCTGCTGTTCTTGAAGAGAAAGACGTAGAGAAAGAAGAAGAAAACGAAGAGCTATAAGCTCACGTTTTATAGAGTGGATGTTTGAAAGAAGCATCCGCTTTGAAAGAATTTAAAGCCTCGCATATTTTATGCGGGGCTTTTTTATTGGATCTGCTCCGTCGAGCATGTCTTTGGTCAAATCTCTCTCGTTGACTGAGTTTCTTCGGTACTAGGTCGTCAATTTAGTTCTGCTTTTCCACGGCAAGATATAGTGGAATATTCTTCATTTTATCGAATTCCCACTAAAATCCTGCCCAAGGGTGTCTTTTCTACAAGAAAACTAGTCGAAGCCTTAACCATGATCTACAATACGGCAAAATTCTAACTCGACTATTTTCAGGAAGAGCTGCATGTACATGAGCACTGATGAGGTTCGCAACGCGTTCCTTAAGTTCTTTGAGAGCAAAGAACACCAAATCGTAGACAGTTCATCGTTAGTTCCACATAACGATCCAACCCTGCTATTTACTAACGCAGGTATGAATCAATTCAAAGATTGCTTCTTAGGCGCCGAAAAGCGTGCCTACACTCGAGCAACTACGGCTCAGCGTTGTGTACGTGCGGGTGGTAAACACAATGACCTTGAAAACGTAGGTTTCACGGCTCGTCACCACACGTTCTTCGAAATGCTAGGCAACTTCAGCTTTGGCGACTACTTCAAAGAAGAAGCGATTGGATTTGCTTGGGAATTCCTGACTGAAACTCTTCAACTGCCAAAAGACCGCCTGCTGGTAACGGTATACGAGACAGATGATGAAGCATTCGATATCTGGAACAAGAAAGTAGGTGTTCCTGCTGACCGTATCGTTCGCATTGGCGACAAAGAAGGCGGTAAACAGTTCGAGTCTGATAACTTCTGGACGATGGGTGACACAGGTCCTTGTGGTCCATGTACTGAAATCTTCTACGATCACGGTGAGCACATCTGGGGCGGCCGTCCTGGTACACCTGAAGAAGATGGTGACCGTTTCATCGAGATCTGGAACAACGTATTCATGCAGTTCAACCGTCACGCTGACGGCACAATGGAACCGCTACCTAAGCCTGCTGTAGATACAGGTATGGGTATTGAGCGTATTTCTGCAATCATGCAGGGCGTTCACTCTAACTACGAAATTGATGTATTCCAAAAGCTAATCAAAGCGACTGCGGAAGTTGTTGGTCATGACGATCTATCTAACCAATCGCTACGCGTTATTGCTGACCACATCCGTTCTTGTTCATTCCTAATTGCTGACGGTGTTATGCCTTCAAACGAAGGTCGTGGCTACGTTCTACGTCGTATTATTCGTCGTGCAGTTCGTCACGGTAACAAGCTTGGCGCACAAGGCGTGTTCTTCCACAAACTTGTGGGTGTGCTGGCTGAAGTGATGGGCTCTGCGGCAGATGAACTTAAGAAACAGCAAGAGCTTGTTGAAAAAGTACTTCGCATTGAGGAAGAGAACTTTGGTCGTACTCTAGAGCGCGGCATGGTTATTCTTAATGACGCACTAGATGCACTTGAAGGCAAAGAGCTTGACGGCGAAACAGTTTTCAAACTTTACGATACATACGGCTTCCCAGCTGACCTTACTAACGATGTAGCTCGCGAACGCGATTTTACTATCGATGAAGAAGGCTTTGAGAAGGCGATGGAAGCACAGCGTAAGCGTGCACGTGAAGCAGGCCAATTCGGCACGGATTACAACGCGACAATCAAAGTAGACACCAACACTGAGTTCTGTGGTTACACAGCAACTGAAGGTGCTGGTGAAATCTCTGCGCTATTCGTTGACGGCGAAGAGGTTGCTTCACTATCGGCTGGCGACAAAGCAATCATCATCCTTGAAGAGACACCATTCTACGCTGAGTCAGGCGGTCAATGTGGTGATGCTGGTACACTAAAAACAGCGTCGGGTCTTTTCAAAGTACAAGACACTCAGAAGCTAGGTAACGCATTTGCGCACCACGGTGAGCTAGTTGAAGGTGTATTTGCTAAGGGCGATAAAGTAGAAGCAACGGTTGACGCTGAGCGTCGAGCTGCTATCTCACTAAACCACTCTGCCACTCACTTACTTCACTCTGCATTGCGCGAAGTGCTAGGTGAGCACGTTGCTCAGAAAGGTTCTTTAGTTAAGCCAGACAACCTACGTTTTGACTTCTCTAACCTTGAAGCGGTAACACCAGCACAGATTAAAGAAGTAGAGCGTCTAGTTAACGCACAAGTTCGTAAGAACCATGTGATTGAAACGAACATCATGGACATCGAGTCAGCGAAAGAAAAAGGTGCAATGGCACTGTTTGGCGAGAAGTACGATGATGAAGTTCGCGTTCTATCTATGGGCGACTTCTCTACTGAACTTTGTGGTGGTATCCACGCTTCAAACACAGGTGATATCGGCCTATTCAAGATCACTTCTGAAGGTGGTATTGCTGCGGGTATTCGTCGTATTGAAGCGGTAACAGGTGAAGCTGCACTAGATGCAGTAGAAGCTCAAGCTAACGCTTACGAAGAGAAACTGGCTGAGTCAGCTAAGAAAGCGAAATCGCTAGAGAAAGAAATCCAACTGCTTAAAGAAAAGATGGCTGCTGCAGAAAGCGCAAACATCATGGGCAAAGTAGAAGACATCTCTGGTACTAAAGTTTTGGTTGCTGCAATTGAAGGCGCAGACAACAAGAACCTACGTACTATGGTTGATAACGCTAAAAACCAAGTAGGTAGCGGCATCATCCTGATCGCGAACGTAGCAGACGGTAAAGTTGGCTTGATTGCTGGTGTAACCAAAGACCTAATCGGCAAAGTAAAAGCGGGTGATCTCGTCAAGATGGTTGCTGAGCAAGTTGGCGGTAAAGGCGGCGGTCGTCCAGATATGGCTCAAGCGGGCGGTACAGACGTTGCAGCACTGCCAGAAGCGCTTAAATCTGTGCGTACTTGGCTAGAAGAGCGTCTTTAAGCTTAAGTAATTGATACAAAGATGCCCAATCAGTTGATTGGGCATCTTTTATTTTGCCTATTGGAAGTGTGTTTAAACAAGGTTTGATTGAGATTAACCAAGAAGTCTAATGGTGGCGTTAGACTCCTTGGTTAATTTTTTATTGCTTCGCCCTGACGCGGAGTATGTGTTTTTTTGTCATATATAGACATTGGTCTTGGGAAGGTGAGGACGGGTGAAAATGCCTCTTATCGTGCAGAAATTTGGTGGAACGTCGGTGGGTTCAATTGAACGAATCCATCATGTAGCAGAAAAAATCATTGAAGCGAAAAATGAAGGGAACCAGATCGTGGTTGTCGTTTCTGCTATGTCTGGTGAAACAAATCGGTTAGTTAATTTAGCCACGCAAGTTGATAGCGTACCAAACGCTAGAGAACTGGATGTGTTGTTAACGGCTGGCGAGCAAGTTTCCATGGCCTTGTTAGCAATGACGTTACACAAGTTAGGTTATGAAGCGACATCGATGACTGGCTATCAAGCCAAGATACACACGGATTCTAATCATAATAATGCGGCGATTGAGCGTATTGATACTGCTCCGATTCAAGCTCTGCTAGATGACAACCAGATTGTTATTGTTGCAGGCTTTCAAGGATTCAATGCGAAAGGTGATATCACGACATTAGGCCGCGGTGGTTCAGATACTACAGCGGTCGCGCTTGCAGGTGCCTTGCAGGCGAAAGAATGCCAGATCTATACTGATGTAGATGGTGTTTACTCTTGTGACCCTAGAGTCGTAAAACAATCTCAGAAATTAGATACTTTAGACTTTCCTTCTATGGAAGAGATGGCTCGCCGAGGCGCTAAGGTATTGCACCTTCCTTGTGTTCAGTATGCATGGCAGCACAACGTGTCATTGCGAGTGCTTTCAAGCTTTGAACAAGGCGAGGGCACATTGATCGCGGGTAATCAGTGTTTGAATGATATTGCTGGCATCGCCATCCAAAGAGATATGGTGCGTATCGAGTGTTTGAATGAAGATTTACCGTCTTTCATTTCACATTGCCAACTGTTGGGGATCGAAGTCTGTAGTGTGATCGAGGAAACAGAACGGGCAGCACTCATTATTAAACAAGACATAAGTGCCAAATTAAAACTAGTTTTTGCTGAGAAAATCCGTAATAGTGAACAGGTTAGTTTGTTAACTGTGGTAGGAAGCCGAACACAAGAAATTGTGGTCAGTTCACATGGATTGTTGTCTGAAGGCGAAATTGATGTACAGCATCACTTATTGCAGCAGCAGTCTTTAACTTTGGTGATATCACCAACGCAAGTCGATATGGCTGCTAACATATTACACAATGCATACATCGTAGCGCGTGAAACACAGGGTTATCCTAAAAAAGAAGTGCATTTTGGTTAAATAAACTCAATCGATAGTTTACGAAAATATAACTTTTGTTGGATAATGCTCTCGTAGCTAGATAAATTTAGAGATTACTCAAGGAGCAAAGAATGCTAATTTTGACTCGCCGCGTTGGCGAAACACTGATGATTGGTGATGAAGTAACAGTTACTGTACTAGGCGTTAAAGGTAACCAAGTACGTATCGGTGTTAACGCACCTAAAGAAGTATCTGTTCACCGTGAAGAGATCTACATGCGCATTCAAGCTGAAAAAGGTAATGGTAACGTTGCATCTGGCAACTACTAATACTTTTGCGTAGAGAAGAGGCTAGCATTGTTGCTAGCCTTTTTTGATCTTGGGGAACCGAAACACTGATTGGGACATAGATGGGTTGGATAACGGATCGGTCTCAAAGTGGTGAAGTGAATGCTTTGTGATGCTGCGAGATACAGACAAGGTTGAACAGAACTGTTGCTCTGTATTTTGTTTGGCAAAACTCAAGATTTATTCGCTTCCCCTATGGCGAAAATACGCATCCCGTAGTATTGTGCCATCAGCGGTAGCACTTGCTGCTGGAGAAATTAGATAATTGTTTTCGGCTGTTTATTATTGCCAATCTTTCACCTTAATTTTTAAGGGAAAAAGCGCGATTTGAATCTTATAAGTTCAATTTGCAAGCGCTTTGATTAAATAGCAAACGGTTGAGTGTTTTTGTCCAATTTTTTTCAATAAAGTGTTTGACATATTTTCGGTAAAACGTAATATGTGCCTCCGCAAGACGGTGAGGTGGCCGAGAGGCCGAAGGCGCTCCCCTGCTAAGGGAGTATGTGGTTTGTAGCTGCATCGAGGGTTCGAATCCCTCCCTCACCGCCATTCATTACAGGCCGATGGCCTTTTTTTTTCTTCGTAGCAAGAAGAATGTGATATATTTCACAACTTCATTCTTAATGAATGAACACCGTGCGTCCTTAGCTCAGCTGGATAGAGTACCTGGCTACGAACCAGGCGGTCGGAGGTTCGAATCCTCCAGGACGCGCCACTATTTAAGGGTTTATTTCTTTTAAGAATGAAAGTCCTTGTATTGACTAAGTTGATACTAAAACCGTGCGCTCTTAGCTCAGCTGGATAGAGTACCTGGCTACGAACCAGGCGGTCGGAGGTTCGAATCCTCCAGAGCGCGCCACTATTTAGGGTTTAGTTCTTATAAGAATGTGAATCCTGATATTGATAAATCGTTCGTCGAGAATTAATATCAAAAACCGTGCGTCCTTAGCTCAGCTGGATAGAGTACCTGGCTACGAACCAGGCGGTCGGAGGTTCGAATCCTCCAGGACGCGCCACTATTTAGGGCTTCTTTCTTATAAGAACAGAAATCCTTGTATTGAGTTGTTGTTGTTTACAACGAATTGATACTAAAACCGTGCGCTCTTAGCTCAGCTGGATAGAGTACCTGGCTACGAACCAGGCGGTCGGAGGTTCGAATCCTCCAGAGCGCGCCACTATTTAGGGTTTCTTTTATGAACCCCTGATATTGGGAATACCGATATCGAAAACTGCGCGTCCTTAGCTCAGCTGGATAGAGTACCTGGCTACGAACCAGGCGGTCGGAGGTTCGAATCCTCCAGGACGCGCCACTCTTTAGGGTTTCCTTGTGAACTCCTGATATTGGAAATACTGATATCGAAAACCGTGCGTCCTTAGCTCAGCTGGATAGAGTACCTGGCTACGAACCAGGCGGTCGGAGGTTCGAATCCTCCAGGACGCGCCACTATTTAGGGCTTTTTTCTTATAAGAATGAAATCCTTATATTGATCTCTTGTTAGTAACAATGAATTGATATTAAAACCGTGCGCTCTTAGCTCAGCTGGATAGAGTACCTGGCTACGAACCAGGCGGTCGGAGGTTCGAATCCTCCAGAGCGCGCCACATTATTAGAAAAAGCCTCGTTTATACGAGGCTTTTTTTATGTCTGCTGCAAATTTGTTGCGACAATGTTAAATTTGTTCGTTGTTTAACTTGTTGTATTTAAAGTAGTTCTTGATTGCTTCTTTGTTATTCCACCTTTCTCATATCAATTCCCAGAAAAGCCCCGTTTAAGTCACAGTTTAAATATCTAAAAATGACGTATTTGACAGATTTATGTGATCTGATAGGCGAATAATTAACCTTATGTGTGCGTTATCCGTAACAGAACCTTAAACAAAATTGACAAACTTTTACCAATCGAGATAATCCATGGGTCGGGATCACTATTCGCTGAAATCCTGTACGTATGTCAGGATGACGAAGAAAGGAAGCAACATGACTAATATTGGAAGCCTGCTAGGAGATGCGGCGACTCTAATGATAACGGGGATGTCCGTTGTCTTTATTTTCCTAACTATTCTAGTTTACCTCGTTCGGTTGATGTCAAAACTGGTACCAGAAGAAGTACCAGAGCCGATCGCAGCACCTAAAAAAATTCAAAAATCACAATCAAACCCTTCAGCTGTTAGTCCACAGGTAGTGGCTGCAATTTCGGCCGCGGTTCATCAATACCGTGCGTCTACTGCTAAGTAGTATTTAAAGGATTAAAAAGGAGTTTATGAGCATGTCTAAACCACTAGCTATCACAGATGTGGTACTTCGTGACGCGCACCAGTCACTATTTGCTACTCGTATGCGTATCGAAGATATGCTGCCAATTGCGGCAGAACTGGATAAAGTCGGTTACTGGTCACTTGAGACTTGGGGCGGCGCGACGTTTGATTCGTGTATCCGTTTTCTTGGCGAGGATCCATGGGAGCGTTTGCGTGAGCTGAAAAAAGCGATGCCAAACACACCAATGCAGATGCTACTGCGTGGTCAAAACCTATTGGGCTACCGTCACTACGCGGATGATGTAGTAGAAAAATTTGTTGAACGTGCCCATAAAAACGGCATGGACGTATTCCGTATCTTTGATGCGATGAATGACGTGCGTAACTTTGAAAAAGCAGTGAAAGCAACGATCGACGTTGGTGGCCACGCTCAAGGTACGTTGTCTTACACAACCAGTCCGGTCCACAATTCAGATACTTGGGTTGATTTGGCTAAGCGCCTAGAGGACCTAGGTTGTCACTCACTATGTATCAAAGATATGTCCGGTTTATTAAAGCCGTATGAAGCAGAAGAGCTGATTACACGTATCAAAGCATCGTGTGACGTTCCTCTAGCACTGCATAGCCACGCGACAACTGGTCTATCGACTGCAACAGCGGTTAAAGCCGTTGAAGCGGGTATCGACATTCTAGATACCGCTATTTCTTCAATGAGCTGTACTTACGGTCATACGCCAACCGAAACGGTTGTTGCGATGTTAGAAGGTACAGAGCGCGACACGAATCTTAAACTAGACCAAATCGAACCCATCGCGGCTTACTTCCGTGATGTACGTAAAAAGTACGCGAAATGGGAAGGTCAGCTAAAAGGTGTCGATTCTCGCATCTTAATCGCTCAAGTTCCTGGCGGAATGTTAACTAACATGGAAGGCCAGCTTAAAGAGCAAGGCGCCGCCGATCGCATGGATGAAGTTCTAGAAGAGATCCCACGCGTACGTAAAGAGCTTGGTTACATTCCTTTAGTAACACCAACTTCTCAGATTGTCGGTACTCAAGCGGTTATTAACGTCTTAACCGGTGAGCGCTATAAGAGCATCACGAAAGAGACTGCTGGTCTACTGAAAGGTGAATACGGTCAAGCTCCTGCTGAAGTGGATGCTGAACTGCAAGCGAAAGTTCTAGACGGTGCAGAGCCGATTACTTGTCGTCCTGCTGATTTACTTAAGTCTGAAATGGATACGTTAACGACGGATCTGTTAGAGAAAGCGAAATCAGAGGGTATCTCTCTAGCTGAAGATACGGTTGATGATGTACTGACTTACGCGCTCTTCCCACAAGTGGGTCTTAAGTTCCTTAAGAACCGTCGTAATCCTGAAGCATTTGAACCTGCACCAACGCTAGAAGTTGCGGCTCCAGTTGCTGCAGCTCCTGTACAAGCTTCTGGTGGTATTGAAAGCTACAGCGTGAAGGTTGATGGTCAAGTTTACGATGTTGAAGTTGGCCCACAAGGTGAACTGACATCGGTGGCGCCATCTGCAAAACCTGCTCAGGCTGCACCAGTAGCAGCGTCTGACGCTGAAGCGGTTCCAGCTCCATTGGCGGGTAACATCTTTAAAGTAAACGTTCAGGCGGGTACTGAGGTTTCTGAAGGCGACGTTCTACTAATCCTAGAAGCGATGAAGATGGAAACGGAAGTTCGTGCTGCTCGTGGTGGTATCGTTCAAGAATTGAATGTTAAAGAAGGCGATGCAGTTACTGTAGGCGCTCCACTACTAAGCTTAGCGTAAGGGAGTACCATGGAAGGATTGATGACCTTATGGTCTGAAACAGGGATTGCGAACTTTGAGTTCGGCCAGATCTGTATGATGCTGGTTGGTTGCTTACTGTTGTTTTTGGCAATTCGTAAAGGATTTGAACCGTTACTTCTACTGCCTATTGGTTTTGGTGCTGTATTAGCAAACATTCCAAATGCTGGGTTTACTGATCCAGGTGGTTTGCTCTACTACGTCTACTACATTGGTATTGAGACAGGTATTTTCCCACTGCTGATCTTTATGGGTGTTGGTGCGATGACGGACTTCGGTGCGTTGATTGCGAACCCTAAAACGTTGTGGCTAGGGGCTGCGGCTCAGTTTGGTATCTTCGCGACGCTATTTGGCGCGATCTTGCTGAACTACGTTCCAGGAATGGAGTTCTCGATGGCCGATGCTTCGTCAATTGCGATCATTGGTGGTGCCGATGGCCCAACTGCGATCTTCTTGGCAAGCAAGTTATCTCCGGATCTTTTAGGTGCCATTGCAGTAGCGGCTTATAGCTACATGGCTTTGGTTCCTATCATTCAGCCACCAATCATGAAAGCGTTAACGTCTCCTGAAGAGCGCAAAATTAAGATGGCTCAACTTCGTCACGTTAGCAAAGCCGAGAAGATTCTTTTCCCGCTTGCTGTACTACTGATGACGATTTTGTTCCTACCTTCAGCAACACCTCTAGTTGGTATGTTCTGTTTGGGTAACTTAATGCGTGAAGCGGGTGTGGTTGATCGCCTTTCAAAAACAGCTCAAAACGAACTGATTAACGTTGTAACTATTTTCCTAGGTCTAGGGGTTGGTTCTAAGCTTCAAGCGGATACGTTCTTGAACTTAGAAACACTGGGTATTCTAGGTTTAGGTGCGGTCGCGTTCAGTATCGGTACGGCGGGTGGTGTATTGATGGCTAAGGTGTTGAACCGATTCTCGAAAGAGGACATCAACCCACTGATTGGCGCAGCTGGCGTATCGGCGGTTCCAATGGCGGCACGTGTTGTGAACAAGGTTGGTCTTGAGGCAAACCCTCAGAACTTCTTATTGATGCATGCAATGGGTCCGAACGTAGCCGGTGTACTTGGTAGTGCGGTTGCGGCGGGCATTCTATTAGCTCTCGTGGGCTAGTGGATTTGCTGGGTCATGTATCGTTACGTTAATTGGTCGTCAATTTACGAATGAGCGGTTAACTTAGCCTTATTAAATGGTTTATAGTCAAAGGGATGCTTTCGCATCCCTTTCTTTTTATTAATTAGGGTGCTTGCTCACTAGGGCTTTTATCAATCAAGGAAATGTGGAATGGAAAATAAACAGATTGCGATTACTCAATTCGGCGGCGTCGAAAACCTAAGTATTCAAACCAGTGCGATCCCTGAGCCTAAGGCTGGAGAAGTGGTGGTTAAAGTTTCCTTTTCAGGCATTAATCCGATTGATGTCAAAACCCGAGCGGGTCTTGGTTGGGCGGCAGCACAAAACAAAGATAACCTGCCTTGGGTGCCTGGCTACGATATTTCAGGGCAAATTGTCTCGCTAGGCGAACAGGCTGAACGCTTTACTGTTGGTGATAACGTAGCTGGCTTTATTGGTTTTCCACTGCAAGGTGGCGGTTACAGCCAATATGTGTGTGTTCCAGAAGCTGCATTAAGTATGGTTCCTGATTCTGTCACTCTAGAAGCGGCAGCTGCATTACCACTCGCGAGTCAAACAGCGGCACAAGCGCTCAACAAAGCCGAAGTGAAAGAAGGCGACCGCGTGCTTATCTTGGCGGGCGCGGGCGGCGTTGGTCACCTTGCGGTTCAAATTGCAGTGGCAGCAAAAGCAGAGGTTTACACAACCTGCAGCGAAGCCAACCTTGATTACCTTGCGACGCTAGGTGCTCACGCGATTAACTATAAGTTTGCACCAGCATCAGAAAGAGTATCTGATGTCGATGTGTTGATTGACTTGGTCGGCGGCGATACCGCGCTTGATGCATTGAAGTGCCTAAAAGATGACGCGCGAGTCGTGACTGTGCCGACTCTATCTGCAGAACTTATCTGCGAAAAAGCCACACTATTAGGTTTTACTGCATCAGGCATGCTGGTTGAACCAAGCCCTGAGCAAATGGACACTATGCTTTACATGGTCAGTGTCGGATTACTCAAAACAGAAATTCAAGGTATCTACCAATTAGACGAGGCGCAGTCGGCGCACCTGCAGGTTGAAACCGGACACACCAGAGGCAAGGTGCTACTTAAAATGCAAGAAAGTTGATAGGCAGTGTTAGAATTTTTTAACTCCCTTTTTGAAAATATCGCGCTGTGGTTCTCGGACTCGGCGCTGTGGGTACTCTTCATTAGTGGCTTCTTGAGTGCCACGTTACTCCCCGGTGGTTCAGAAGCTAGCCTTGTGGCTGCATTGAGCTTAGATCAGTTTTCAACCTCATCGATCATTCTAGTGGCGACATTAGGCAATACCTTAGGCGGCCTGACTAACTATTGGATTGGTTTGTGGTTGCCTAATCGAACTCAATCTGAAAAGCATGGTCATAAGGCTATGGCTTGGCTGAGTCGCTATGGCTACTGGACACTGTTATTTAGTTGGTTACCGATCATTGGTGACCCTTTGTGTCTCGCTGCGGGTTGGCTAAGAATGAAATTCATCCCTAGCGTTATTTTGATAGCGATTGGCAAAGCCGCTCGCTATAGCTTACTTGCTGCTATCTACTTCGGTTTTTTCTAAGGAGAACCTATGAAAAAGGTTTTACTTGGTACATTTTCTCTTATCGCCATTGCTGGCTGTTCTTACAATGTACCTAGCTCAACGCCCTTCTTTTCCTCGTTACCTGAAGGTGTCACTCTGTTAGAAGAGGTTAAGCCCTCTAAAGATAAAGTAGTGATTCCTTACACCAAGTATCAGCTTGAAAACGGTCTGACAGTTATTCTTTCCCCTGATGATTCCGATCCGTTGGTGCATGTTGATGTAACTTATCACGTCGGTTCAGCACGTGAAGAGATAGGCAAGTCGGGATTTGCTCACTTCTTTGAGCACATGATGTTCCAGGGTTCAGAGAACGTTGGTGACCAACAGCACTTTAAGATCATTACCGAAGCGGGTGGCTCGTTAAACGGCACGACCAACCGTGACCGCACCAACTATTTTGAAACTGTTCCTTCTAACCAACTTGAGAAAATGTTGTGGTTAGAATCAGACCGAATGGGCTTCTTGTTGGATGCTGTTTCTCAGAAGAAATTTGAGGTTCAAAGAGGCACGGTCAAGAACGAGCGAGCGCAGAGCTACGAAAATCGTCCTTACGGCTTGATGTGGGAACGCATGGGCGAAGCGCTTTACCCTGAAGGTCACCCTTACTCTTGGCAACCAATCGGCTATGTTGAAGATCTTGACCGTGTTGACGTGAATGATCTTAAAGCGTTCTTCCTGCGTTGGTACGGCCCAAACAATGCCGTGTTAACGATTGGTGGTGATATCGACGTTGATGACACGCTAGAATGGGTTAACAAGTACTTTGGTTCAATTCCTCAAGGCCCTGAAGTGAAGGCGGCAGAGAAGCAACCTGCTGTTCTAACAGAAGATAAATACATCACCTTAGAAGACAATATTCGTCAGCCGATGGTGCTGGTGGGGTGGCCAACAACGTATCGCGGTGAAGAGACGCAAGCTTCACTGAATGCATTGTCTAACGTGTTAGGTTCAGGTACCAACAGTTACCTATATCAAAACCTCGTAAAAACGCAGAAGGCCGTCAGCGCTGGCTCTTTCCATGATTGTGCTGAGTTGGCGTGTACCATGTACGTGTATGCAATGGGCAACTCAGGTGAAAAAGGCGATTTGACGGTTCTCAATAAAGAGCTGATGGATACCCTGGAGCAATTCTCGAAAGAGGGCGTTGAGCAAGAGCGTTTAGACCAGATCACTGGCATGGCCGAAGCGAATGCTGTTTTTGCATTGCAAAGCGTTAAAGGTAAGGTGTCGCAACTCGCGTCGAACCAAACCTTCTATGGTCAGCCTGATCGCATTGAATCACAACTCGATCAAATCCGAGCGGTGACGCCTGAGAGCGTGAGCAAGGCATACCAAGATTTCATCGAAGGTAAGCACAAGGTTACCTTGAGTGTGGTTCCTAAGAAAAAGCTCGATTTGGCGGTTCGTGAAGCGACCTTTACCACGCCACCACGTACGTTGCCGGAATACAGCAAGGTGACGGAAGATCAACTGGATTTCAGAAAGGCACCGGATACCTTTGATCGCAGTGTGATGCCAGAAGTGAACTTTGGTGTTGAGGCGACCATGCCTGAGTTGTACCGCATGCACTTTGCAAATGGCACTGACTTAATTGGTACCGTGACCAGTGAAACGCCGACAGTACAGCTGCAAATTCAATTGCCTGCAGGCGAACGCTATGTTCGCAAAGGGCAAGAAGGCCTAGCGAACCTAACGGCTTCGATGATGGAAGAAGGCTCAACTAAACGAACCGTTGAAGAGTTACAAGCGACCTTAGATAAACTTGGTAGCAGCGTGAGCATTAGTGCGGGCAGCTACACCACAGATATTTCAGTCTCGACGCTAGAGAAAAACTTGCCTCAAACCTTAGCGATTGTGCAAGAGGTTCTATTCGATCCTAAGTTCGATGAGCAAGATTTTGAGCGCGTTAAGAAACAGATGCTAGAAGGCGTTGTGTATCAGCATCAGCAGCCAAGTTGGATGGCTTCTCAAGCAACCCGTGAAGTGCTGTTTGGTGACACTGTTTTTGCTCGTGCAAGTGATGGTACTAAGGAATCTCTATCGAAATTGACCTTAGACGATGTGAAAAAATTCTATGCGCAACATTACACACCAGAAGGTGCCAATATTGTTGTTGTGGGAGACATCTCGAAGAAAGAGGTAGGGAAACAGCTACAATTCTTTGAAGAGTGGCAAGGCGATGCGGCACCATTAACGCGTCCACAGATCGTCAAAGAGCTTTCTGGTCAGCACCTGTACTTAGTTGATAAACCGGGTGCGCCGCAAAGCATTGTTCGCTTGGTTCGTAAAGGCCTGCCGTTTGATGCAACGGGTGAATTGTATTTGAGCCAGTTAGCTAACTTTAATTTAGCGGGCAACTTCAATAGTCGTATCAACCAAAACCTACGTGAAGACAAAGCCTACACTTACGGTGCAAGCGGTTACTTCGCAAGTACTCGTGAAACTGGCGCAGTGGTATTTAGCGCGCAGGTAAGGGCGAATGCGACGGTTCCATCGATTCAAGAGTTTATTAATGAGCTGAATGAGTTTAGCCAAAGTGGATTAACTGACGAAGAGGTGAAATTTATGCGCCTTGCCGTCGGTCAACAAGATGCACTTAAATACGAAACGCCAAGTCAAAAGGCGGGGTTGTTGAGTAATATTGTTGCATTGAGCCTTGATGAAGATTACCTACAACAGCGTAATCAGATAGTTGAAACGGTTTCAAAAGAGACCTTAAACGAGCTATCTAAGAAATGGTTTGACCCGAATGATTATCAAATAATCGTTGTTGGTGACGCGACTTCGCTTCGCCCGCAATTAGAAAAGTTAGATATTCCAATAGAAGAGCTTGAAATCATTCGTTAGAGTACACATTAAAGGGGGAGGGAAGAGACTCTACTTTTCTCCTCCAACCTAATTTATGATAGTTCTAATCAGAACAATATAAGATAAGTGAACTGAATTTTGACTGATTTTGCTGCGCGACTAAAGCAAGTTGCAACCAACCCTAAGACCTTCTCTCAATTTGGTCGTGGTGTTGAAAGGGAAACATTACGCTACACGGAAGATGGGCACCTTGCTACTGGGCCGCACCCTGAGGCTTTGGGATCTGCGTTGATGAACGAATGGGTAACGACCGATTTCTCTGAGTCGCTACTGGAATTTATCACGCCTGTTTCTAACGACGTTCCGACGCTTTTGAATCAGTTGTCTGATATCCACCACTTCACGCAAACCAAGTTAGACGGCGAAAAACTATGGCCGCTTTCTATGCCTTGTTACGTTGGCAGTGAAGATTACATTCAGCTAGCGCAATACGGCACCTCGAATAACGGTAAGATGAAGACCCTATATCGTGAAGGCCTAAAACGTCGTTACGGTAGCCTGATGCAGATTATCTCTGGTGTTCACTTCAACTTCTCTTTCCCAGAAAGCTTTTGGGATAGCCTGTTTGGAGAGCAAACTGAAGAAGCGCGTTGTGAATCTAAGTCAGATGCTTACTTCGGTTTGATTCGTAACTACTACCGCTTTGGTTGGTTAATCCCATACTTCTTCGGTGCTTCACCTGCGCTATGTTCTTCTTTCATCAAAGGAAGAGAAACAAACCTACCTTTTGAAAAGGTTGGTGAGACATTGTATCTGCCAAAAGCAACGGCACTGCGCCTGAGCGACCTTGGCTACACGAACAGTGCGCAAAGTGTATTGAAGATTGGCTTCAACAGCCTGGGTCAGTACCTTGAAGGTTTGAATCAAGCGATTCGTACGCCATCAGAAGAATTCGCCGAAATTGGCACTAAGGTTGATGGTGAATACCGTCAGCTAAATAGCAACGTACTGCAAATTGAGAATGAGCTTTACGCTCCAATCCGTCCTAAGCGTGTGGCGAAAAGTGGTGAGAAGCCATCTGAAGCGTTGGCTCGCGGCGGTGTTGAGTACATCGAGGTGCGTTCTCTCGATGTAAACCCATTCAGCTCAATCGGTATCACCGAACAGCAAGTTCGCTTCTTGGATCTATTCCTAACGTGGAGTGTACTAACAGACTCTGCTGAGATGGATAACTGCGAACTTGAGTGCTGGCGCGACAACTGGAACAAGGTGATCTTAGAAGGTCGTCAAGCTGGTCTAGAGCTGCAAATTGGTTGTCATGGCGAGCGCTTGTCTCTGCAAGATTGGGCGAAGCGTGTATTTAAAGATCTACGCTCTATTGCCGAAATGATGGACGCAGAACAAGGCGGTCGTGCATACCAAGAAACATGCGATACGCTTGAGGCTTGGATTGATAACCCTGAGCTAACTATTTCTGGCCAGTTGCTAGAAGAGACCAAAAAATTGGGCGGCTTAGGTAAAGTGGGTTGCGCGTTAGGTAAAACGTACGCTCAGCAACACAAAGCTCATCAATACAAAGTATATTCAGCTGAGTTGATGGAAGCAGAAGTTCAACGTTCTGTGATTGCTCAGCAACAAAGTGAAGAAGCAAGCACTCAAGATTTTGATAGCTTCTTAGCGGATTATTTTTCGTATTTAAAAGCATAGCGAGACTTTGGTGGAAAGGAAGCAAGCCTTATTAGGTCAGCCTACTCGAGTGAGTAGTAAATGGTTACCTGTAGTGACTGTTGGTGTTGTCTCTAGCCTGTTGGTTGGATGTGCAACGCCACCGCCAAAGCAGCAAGATAATTTGTGTAGCATCTTTCGAGAGCACCCTTCATGGTATGAAGATGCCTTGGATATGCAAGAAGAATGGGGAACGCCGATTAACGTTGCGATGGCTTTTGTGAAACAAGAGAGTAGCTATCGTCATGATGCGCGCCCACCTAAAGATTACATTCTTGGCTTTATACCGTGGGGGCGTGTAAGCAGTGCCTACGGTTATGCACAAGCTCAAGATCCTGCTTGGGAAGACTTCCAAAAGGCGACCAATAACGGTGGTTCAAGAACCAACTTTGATGATGCATTGATGTTCATCGGTTGGTATACCAGCGAGACGCGTCGTCAATTGGGCATCTCACTATGGGACCCATATAACCAATACCTGGCTTATCATGAAGGCCGTGGTGGTTATAAGCGTAAGTCATACAACAGCAAGCCATCGCTAATTAAGGTGGCGCGCAAAGTCGAACAGCAAGCAAAAGATTATGGATGGCAGCTGAAACAGTGCCGCAAAGAACTAGAAGACAATCGAAGCTGGTTTTTCTAAAGCCAGCCGTCATGGAGAAGAGCAATGCCTTTATTAGATAGTTTCACTGTTGATCACACACGCATGAACGCACCTGCCGTTCGTGTTGCTAAAACAATGCAAACCCCAAAAGGGGATACCATCACTGTGTTTGACCTGCGTTTTACTGCGCCAAACAAAGACATCCTATCTGAGAAAGGTATCCATACTCTAGAGCACCTATATGCTGGTTTCATGCGTAATCAATTGAACGGTTCAGATGTAGAGATCATCGATATCTCACCGATGGGCTGTCGCACTGGTTTCTACATGAGCCTGATTGGTACGCCTACAGAACAACAAGTGGCTGACGGTTGGTTGGCAGCGATGCAAGACGTACTGAAAGTTGAGAACCAGAATAAGATCCCTGAGCTGAACGAATACCAATGTGGTACCGCGGCAATGCACTCTTTGGATGAAGCGAAAGAGATCGCGAATGCGATCATCGCTGCAGGCATCTCTGTAAACAAGAATGATGAACTGGCACTGCCAGAGTCTATGCTGCAAGAGCTTAAGACCGACTAGTCATTGATAGCTACCCTAGATAGGGCGAGTTAGATACTAAAAGGCCCGGTTCAATGAACCGGGCCTTTTTCGTCAACGTATTTTAGGGCGAGACAGAGATTCAGTGATAACTCAGTTAGCCGTTCACGATCTGTGGGAACACGCGAACCAGTTTGATGCGGTTCTCTTCAAGCTCAACAATTTCCATTGGGTGGCTGGCAACCTGAACACTCAGGTGACTCTCAGGAATATCTTCAAGATGTTCCAGTATCAAACCATTCAGCGTTCTTGGGCCATCGGTAGGCAGTGCCCACTGTAAGCCTTTGTTGATATCTCGGATATTGGCACTGCCTTCAATCAAGAAGCTGCCATCGCTTTGCGGAGTAATCTCTTCAGATAAGCTTGGGGTGATTGAGGTGGTAAACTCACCTACGATCTCTTCTAGAATATCTTCTAATGTAACCAAACCATTGATGTCGCCATACTCATCAACAATCAAACCGATGCGCTGCTTATTGCGTTGAAACTTAAGCAGTTGAATATTGAGTGGTGTCGCTTCAGGAATAAAGTAGATCTCATCCGCGGCACGCAACAGGGTTTCTTTATTGAATTCGTTCTTTTCAAGCATCAGACGGTAAGCTTCACGCAGCCTAAGCATGCCGACCACTTCATCTATTTGGTCACGGTACAGCACTACGCGACCATGAGGCGAGTGGGTAAGTTGACGAACGATCGATTTCCAGTCGTCATTGATGTCGATACCAGTAATCTCATTACGCGGCACCATGATGTCGTTCACGGTGACGTGCTCTAAATCCAGAATAGACACCAACATATCTTGGTGACGTTGAGGGATTAAGCTACCGGCTTCATTTACCACGGTTCTAAGCTCTTCGGAGCTCAAGTGGTCGGTTGCATCATGGCTGGCTTTAACGCCTAAGATACGAATGAAGCCGTTGGTAATGAAGTTCACTAAGATCACCAATGGTGATAGCACCTTCATCAGTATCATCAAAAGGATACTACTCGCGTAAGAGACACGTTCAGGAAATAGAGAAGCGATGGTCTTTGGGGTTACCTCGGCGAATACTAGGATCACGAGAGTCAGGGTACCAGTAGCGATAGCCACACCGATATCCCCGTAGATGCGCATACCAAGAATAGTAGCGATCGCAGATGCAAGAATGTTGACGAGATTGTTGCCGATGAGGATGAGGCCAATCAATCTGTCTGGGCGGTTCAGAAGTTTTTCTACACGTTTGGCACCTTTATGACCCGTATTGGCCAAGTGCTTTAAACGGTAGCGGTTCAGGGACATCATGCCCGTTTCGGAACCAGAGAAATAACCAGAAATTACAATGAGACACGCGAGTAGCGCAAATAAGATACCCGTTGATATGTCGTCCAAAACTATTCTTTTCCTATTTGTGTATCTTGATTAATTTATGACCGAACATGGTCGAGATGTCAATTGAATGTATTGCACTCAATATTTTAAAGGCAAGGTATGTGAGACCTTGCCTTTATTTTACAGACTAGTTCAGGATGATTTCCTGGACGAAGCGGCTACCGAAGTAGGCCAATGTGAGCATGCTGGCGCCGGCCAGTGCGAACCAAGTGACTTTCTGTCCTCGCCAACCTTTCTGATAGTGACCCCATAGAAGAATGGAGTAGATAACCCAAGCGATAAAAGACAACACAGCCTTGTGTGCTTTTCCTTGAGCAAACATATCTTGCACGAAGATGAGACCCGTCAACAAAGTACCCGTTAATAAGCCATTACCAATCAGAATGATCTTGAAAAGCTGTCTTTCCACCATCATTAAAGGAGGTAGGTTAGGGTTTATCACTAAGGCTTTTTTCTTTTTAAGTTTGTGATCTAGCCAAGCAAGTTGCAGGGCGTATAGCGCGCCGATAGTTAACGTTGCGTATGAGAATAGAGCCAAAGATATGTGCACGAGCAGTTTTGGGTCATTCTCTAGATGTTTGATGAAGGTGCTTGGAAGAAAAGTGGCAGCCATCAAGTTCAGCGCAGCGAAGCTATAGACGACGGGTAAGATAAACCACAGACGGGTTTTGAGCATGGCACCGCTCATTACCACAGATATGATTAAACTGATTAATGAAGCAACGTTCAAGATACTGAGGTTTTGGCCACTGGCATTAAAAATCAAATCGCCAAGCAACCAAGCATGGAAAGCTAGAGCAAGTAATGCGCTGATAAACACCGTTTTTACACGGATTCCTGTTTGGTGCACGAGACCTGGAATGATCGTGGAAATTGCCATTGTATAAAGAAAGGCTGCTGCGATCGCAATAAGACTGTCCATGGTATCCATTTTAATGATTACTAATTGGCGAATTATACCTCGCATCGCTCTTTGGGGCTATGGCGAACCTCATTCAATTCCAAGTGAATAATGTCTCACATCACAAGCACGGATGATTAACGCTCTACAACGGGTATGACTCTAATCCGCGCTAATGTATACTCACAGTAATAGTCGCAGTTTTGAGCGAAGAGAAAACTATGTTTGATAATTTAACGGATCGTCTATCCAAAACGCTGAAGAACATCAGCGGTAAAGGTCGTCTGACCGAAGACAACATTAAAGAGACGCTGCGTGAAGTACGTATGGCGCTACTTGAAGCCGACGTTGCACTGCCCGTTGTCCGCGATTTTGTTAAGCGCGTAAAAGAAGGCGCTGTGGGTGTTGAGGTTTCTAAATCTCTAACGCCTGGTCAAGAATTCATTAAGATCGTTCAAGCTGAACTTGAAGCGGTGATGGGTGAGTCTAACGAGGCTCTTAACCTAGCAGCGCAGCCGCCAGCCGTTATCTTAATGGCGGGTCTACAAGGTGCGGGTAAAACCACATCGGTAGGTAAGCTATCTAAGCTTCTAACTGAGCGTGACAAGAAGAAAGTCTTGGTTGTGTCTGCCGACGTTTACCGTCCAGCGGCGATCAAACAGCTTGAAACGTTAGCAAGCGATGTTGGCGTAGACTTCTTCCCATCTTCAGCTGATCAAAAGCCTCTTGATATTGCAAACGCTGCAATCGACCACGCGAAGAAGAAATTCTACGACGTGCTACTTGTCGATACTGCTGGTCGTTTGGCTATCGATGAAGAGATGATGGGCGAGATCAAAGAGCTTCATACTGCAATTAAACCAGTCGAGACACTGTTCGTTGTTGATGCAATGACAGGTCAAGATGCTGCGAACACTGCAAAAGCTTTTGGTGATGCGCTACCACTAACCGGTGTTATCTTGACGAAAGTTGATGGTGATGCGCGTGGTGGTGCTGCTCTGTCTGTTCGTCATATCACAGGCAAGCCGATTAAATTCTTGGGTGTTGGTGAAAAGACTGACGCACTAGAACCGTTCCACCCAGATCGTGTTGCTTCTCGTATCTTAGGTATGGGCGACGTACTGTCTCTTATTGAAGACCTACAGAAAAACGTTGATACCGAGAAAGCAGAGAAACTGGCTAAGAAGTTCAAAGAGAAGAAAGGCTTTGACCTTGAAGACTTCCGTGAACAGCTAGGTCAGATGCAAAACATGGGCGGAATGATGGGCATGATGGATAAGCTTCCAGGCATGTCTCAGCTACCAGATAACGTTAAAGATAAAGTTGATGACAAGATGTTCAAGCAGATGGAAGCGATCATCAACTCTATGACCATGAAAGAGCGTCAACGCCCTGACCTAATCAAAGGCTCACGCAAAAAGCGTATTGCCGCTGGTTCTGGTACACAGGTACAAGATGTAAACCGTATGCTTAAGCAGTTCACCCAAATGCAGAAGATGATGAAGAAGATGCAGAAAGGTGGCATGAAAGGCATGATGCGCAACATGCAAGGCATGATGGGCGGCGGTGGAGGTATGGGCGGAATGGGTGGTGGCTTTAACCCGTTTGGTCGATAATCTACAAATGTAAGCTTTAGCTACGTTACTTTTCATAGTGTTAGCCGTGTCACAGAAAGTGTACGGCAGCTATGTTGGTGAAAAAATAGCTAAAGCCCTTGCATTGCACCGGAATAAGAGTAAAATTCCGGGGCTTTAATTTGGCACGAGACCCCAAGCTATTTACTTATACTTGGGGTTAATTATTTTATTAAGAAAGCAAAGAGGACGACATGGTAACCATTCGTTTGGCACGTCACGGTGCAAAGAAGCGCCCATTTTATCAAATCGTAGTTGCGGATAGCCGTAACGCTGCAACTGGCCGTTTCATCGAGAAAGTAGGTTTCTTTAACCCTACAGCTCAAGGTCAAGAAGAAGGTCTACGTCTAGACCTAGATCGTGTTAACCACTGGGTTGGTCAAGGCGCATCTCTATCTGATCGTGTAGCTAAGCTAGTTAAAGACGCTCAAAAAGCGGCTTAATTCTTTTTTAAAGAGAAATAGCTTATGTCGATGAAGGGTAAAGAAACTATGAGCGAGCAAAATAATAGAATTGTCATGGGTAAACTTGGGTCTACCTATGGTATTCGTGGCTGGCTCAAAGTGTTCTCCTACACAGACAATGCTGAAAGCATATTTGATTACAGCCCTTGGTATTTAAACCTAAAGGGTAAGTGGGTTGAGTACAAAGTTGAGAGCTGGAAACGTCATGGCCAAGGTTATGTATGTAAGCTAGCGGGATTAGATGTTCGTGAAGACGCGCAACTGATGACTAACTTTGAAATTGCTATTGACCCTGCTTCGTTACCTGAATTGTCAGAAGATGAATTCTACTGGCGCGAATTGTTCGGTATGCAAGTTTTTACCACTAAAGGTTACGACCTTGGTGAGGTCACTGACCTATTAGAAACTGGCTCGAACGATGTTCTAGTAATCAAAGCAAATCTTAAAGATGCTTTTGGCCAAAAGGAACGGTTAGTACCGTACCTTGAAGAGCAAGTGATCAAGAAAGTTGATCGCGAAGCTCGCCGGATCGAAGTTGACTGGGATCCTGGATTCTAACTCCAAATTACAGAGCGAGAGAACACATGTGGGTTGGCATTATTAGCCTTTTTCCTGAAATGTTCCGTTCTGTTACTGATTTTGGAGTAACAGGTCAAGCGGTTAAAAAAGGTCTTTTATCTATTGAGACATGGAATCCTCGTGATTTCACTCATGATAAACATCGCACTGTTGATGACAGACCTTACGGTGGTGGTCCTGGCATGTTAATGATGGTTCAGCCTTTGCGCGACGCTATCACAACGGCCAAGCAAGCAGCACCGGGAAAGACGAAAGTTATCTATCTTTCACCTCAAGGTCGTAAACTCGACCAGAAAGGTGTTGAAGAGCTGGCAACAAACGAGAATTTACTTCTTATTTGTGGTCGCTACGAAGGGGTAGATGAGCGCATCATTCAATCTGAAGTTGACGAAGAATGGTCGATTGGAGATTTTGTGATGACGGGTGGCGAACTGCCAGCCATGACGCTGATTGATTCAGTATCTCGGTTTGTTCCGGGTGTACTTGGAGATTTCGCTTCAGCAGAAGAAGATTCTTTTGCAAATGGTTTGCTAGATTGTCCCCATTATACGCGCCCTGAGGTGCTAGACGATAAAGATGTGCCATCGGTACTCAAGTCTGGAAACCATAAGGATATTCGTCGCTGGCGATTAAAACAATCGTTGGGCCGAACTTGGCTAAGAAGACCAGAACTCCTGGAAAACCTAGCTCTGACTGACGAACAGGAACAATTACTGGCTGAATTCATTAAAGAGCAACGCTCTTAACGAAAAGCAAGCAGTAACCTATTAAATTTAGTATCAGTTTATTCTAGGAATTTATACAAATGAGCAACATCATCAAGGCTCTTGAAGAAGAGCAACTAAAATCAGACCTTCCTAAATTCGCACCAGGTGACACTGTTGTAGTTCAGGTTAAGGTAAAAGAAGGTGACCGTGAGCGTCTACAGGCTTTCGAAGGCGTTGTAATCGCTATTCGTAACCGTGGTCTACACTCTGCATTCACAGTTCGTAAGATCTCGAACGGTGAAGGCGTAGAGCGTGCGTTCCAAACTCACTCTCCAATGGTTGATAGCATCGAAGTTAAACGCCGTGGTGCAGTACGTCGTGCCAAGTTGTACTACCTACGTGAGCGTTCTGGTAAGTCAGCTCGTATTAAAGAGAAGCTTACTAAGAAGTAATTCTTTTTGCATTCTATCGATAAAAGCGGAGCCATTTGGCTCCGCTTTTTTGTGTCTGTTATTTGGAGCTTAGCAGGTAAGAGATCCCCAATTCGCTCGTACCTCACTCTTGAGGATGACAAACCAGACGAAACTCATATTTAACCGTCATTCCCTAGACTGACGAAGGAAGGAGTAGGGAATCTCTACTAGCGCCGTGTTATAGGCAATAAAAAAGGATTGACGTTAAACGCCAACCCTTCAAAATTTACTCGCTACTCGCTACTC